>CAZUTM010000224.1:0-6701 GCA_964623665.1 uncultured archaeon | reverse complement strand
TGACTCGAAAATCATAATATAAAGTGGATGCCCGCGCGGGAATTATAAATGAGATCATCGTTCCGCACATCCATGCGAGGAGCAAAATTGCGTAGATTTTTCTTTTAACGTGCATGGTTTTTGTTCCGGACATAAAAATAAAAACTCAACGGAAAATAGAAAAAAAGATTATATAGCAAAAAATGGTTTTAATAACTTCACAAAATGGTCTCTTATTGAATATTCTGCAACATCCATCGCTTCTGATGCCGATTTCTGCGTCAAAATGGTTCTGTGGCCATTTTCTCTTGCCAAAATTTTATCCGAGCAGTAAATCACAGCAGCGGTTAAGATCAGCGGATTTCTACCCGCTCTTAAACACGGATTTATCTTTGAAAGGATTTCCTTCGATTTTTTTAATATTATTTGTTCATATTGTTCTTTATTATAACCGAAAGCAAGAATGCGTTTTTCAATTTGTTTTTCATTGACCAACATATTAACCATTCGAGAAAGATAATCTTCACTCTTTTTGGGTGCAATATTGCGCTTAAAATACTTTGGATATGCAAAATAAACCCTCAAAATCAATCTTTCAGTCATATAATGGCCCATATCCGAATATACCCTTGCGATTTCTTGGATTGAAACCGGCGCTTGATTTCCATACTCTTTTATAGAAAAGGCCAAACAAGCCGCACCGATAACAACTCTATTCTTCAGCTTCTCTTCTCCATGTGAAATTTTGATAAAGGTTTTGCTGGCGTGTTCTTGTACTACTTTGGGCAATTCGAGGTAGCTTGCAGCAAGTTTGATCTGTTTCAAAATTCTACATTCAGATTCGTGATATTTAATCCCGGAGTTTCTTTGGTAGAATTTTATTATCCGTTTAAAGGTTTTTTGAGTTTCCAGATTTAAAGGTTTTCCTTTATAGTCTTTAAGGGTATTTGTTTCGCCTTTTCCGATATGAGTGGCCAAGGTTCCAACCATCCCAGTATTCAGGCCGAAGCTTACGTATTGTTTAGCCCCTCTTTCATATGAGCTTTCATGATATTCTGAGATATATTCCGGTTTCATTCTAAGACCAGAAACCACAATTCCGCATTGTGAGCAAGTCATTTCGAATCCGCTATCAATAATATGCCCGCCGCATTCGATGCAAAACTCTAAATTTTCAGTTTCCATTTACTATCCATCCTTCGATGTGAATTTTTAATTCTAATATGATATTGGAATGTTCTTTTAATTTGATTTTCCGAGATATTGTATATATTCAATCTGACGCAGCATCCAATAGATATAATAATTGATCCGTATAGAAAGAGGTCACCGAAAGTGATGAAATGATATTTAAACCCGAGGGATGTGAAAAGATATATAAAAATTTACAAATGATGCCCATCTTTGTATCTTGAAAAATTTTATATTCTGTTTGGGAAATAGGAGCAACATTAATATTGAATATATAAATTGGACTATATTTTGGAATTTAAAAAATAAGAATATTTATAGAAGAATAATTCTTTTTTAAATCACCCTAAGGTGTATATACATGGGACACAGAAAACAGCATGCGCCTCGTCATGGTTCTTTGCGATTTATGTACAGAAAACGTGCACGGCAAGAGAAAGGCCGTGTTCGAAACTGGAAACATTACAGCGGAGAACCTCATTTCCTAGGATTTGCCGGGTTTAAAGCGGGAATGACCAGAATCGCGTACGAAGAAGATAACAAAACGAACCCGTTCTTTGGAAAAGAACTGATGAAGGCAGTTACAGTTGTCGAGGTACCCCCCTTAGTTTTATTTGGAATAAAGGTCTACGAGAAAGATGATTACGGGCTTAAAGCGGTCGGAGAGGTTCTTGCAAAAGAACTCAACAAAGACTTGGCAAGAAAAATCCAACTTCCGGGAGAGGAATACAAAGCGGAAGAAAAGCTCGCAGCACTCGAAAAAATAGTCAAAAATGATTATGAAATTCGTGGACTCTTTCACACACAACCAAGTAAAGCATCCGTACCTCGAATAAAACCAGATATCATTGAAATTCCGGTATCTGGGGGCGCCAATGCAAAAGCTCGATTTGAATATGCAAAATCCCTTCTCGGAAAAGAAATCCGTGTAAGAGATGTTATGAAGAATGGAACTCTCATCGATGTTATATCGGTTTCTAAAGGAAAAGGATATCAAGGACCTGTTAAAAGATTTGGAGTTCGATTATTAACCCGAAAGAACCGAAAAGGTAAAAGAAGGGTGGGATCCATCGGTCCGTGGAAGCCAAATAAAACAATGTATACCATTGCAAGAGCTGGACAAATGGGATACCATCAAAGGGTTGAATATCATAAACGGCTGATGAAAATTTCAGAAAGTCCGGATGAAATCAATCCAAGCGGCGGGTTTATCAATTATGGGATGATTAAAAATGATTATGTCCTCCTATTAGGATCTGTCCCGGGACCAAAGAAACGCTTGATTCGGTTGAGGAAGACAATCAGACCGACCAATATCTATTTGGATACCGAGCCGAAAATCACATATACATCAAAACAATCGCAACAAGGATAAAATAAAAAGAGGAAAACATCATGAGTCGAAAAGTCAATGTTTATGGATTGGATGGTGAAGTCAAATCCGATGTAGAAGTACCGAAAGTCTTTGAAAATCCTGTTCGAATGGACTTGATTAGAAGAGCAATCATAGCATCCGAATCAAACGAAAAACAACCACAAGGAAGAGATCCCGCTGCGGGTAAAAAGAGCACCGCAGAATCGTGGGGAACCGGATTTGGTGTCGCAAGAGTGCCGAGAAGAAAAGGATCGGGATATCCCGGAGCACGTGGTGGTGCATTCGCAAACATGACCGTAGGTGGTCGTGTCTGTTTTGCCCCTAATCCATCAAAAGTCATCGTTAAGAAAATCAATCGAAAAGAAAGAAGAATTGCTTTACAATCTGCAATATCTGCAACGGCAATTAAAGAACTTGTAGAAAAACGCGGCCATAAAATGGAAAAAGAATTAACCTTTCCGATCGTGGTCGATGATAAATTACAAACCTTGAAACGAACGAAAGAAGTAATGGAAGCTCTTGAAAAGATGGGTGTAAGCAAGGATATCGAACGTGTCAATGAAGGCACTAAAATAAGAGCCGGAAAAGGAAAAATGCGTGGAAGAAAATACAGAAAACCAAGAGGTCCTTTAATCGTTGTCAAAGATGACACAGGCATTGTTAAAGCAGCAAGAGCCATTCCCGGAGTGGAAGTCACTACAGTTCGTCTCTTAAATATCAAGGCCTTGGCACCCGGTGCAAAAGTAGGCAGATTAACCATTTGGACCAACTCCGCCATAAAAGAGTTAAAAACACTTGGAGGTAACATAAATGAATGAAGATGAATGCTACAAGATCATATTACGACCTTCAATTACAGAACGAGCCTTTAACCTGATTGAAGGTCAAAATACTCTGACTTTCATCGTTGAAAACAGAGCGACCAAACCCGTGATCAAAGAAGCAATCCAAACTCTTTTCAAGGTCAAGGTAGAAAAAATCAATGTATCCTTTACACGAAAAGGCACTAAAAAAGCATACGTGAAATTGGATAAGAATGATAATGCTGCAAATATTGCAATAAAACTGAAGCTATTTTAAAATTATATAACCCCCTTTTTTGTTTTTTAATACTTAGCTTAGCGATTTTTGGATAATCTCTTCTATTAAAATCTTGCTTTTCTTTTAGCTTTTCTACGTTAGAAGAAAATTGGCCTATTTTTTAGGGGACATTTTTGTGGTTAATGCGACAAAGGCAAGTGTTAAATAGATAAAATTCCAATTAAGGAATATTATGAGCTCAAAGGAGGAATTCGATGTTGTCATCGTTGGGGGTGGACCGGGAGGTTCCTCTGCAGCATATTTTCTTTCAAGAGGGGGCGCGCGGGTTTTACTCATTGATCAAGCAAAATTCCCGAGGGATAAACCATGCGGAGGAGAAATTTCTGCTCATATCATCGAAAAGCATCCTCATCTGTTGGAATTCATGGATCAGCCTATGCGAAAAGCGGTCTGTCACTATAAAGAACCTAAATATGATATTTCAATAGAAACCAAAGACCCCATTGCTTATTTTGTCCGAAGAATTGAATTTGACAACAAATTATTTAAACTAGCCAAATCCCAAAATATTATTGCAATCGAACAATCAAGAGTGAAAAAAATCCAAGAAGAAATTGATTACGTAAAAGTATTTCTCGAAGATGGATCCGAATATTCGGCAAAATTCGTGATTGGTGCAGATGGCGTAGGCTCAATAGTTAGAAGATGCACAAACCTTGAAAGACAATGGAGGAAAGATACACTCGGTTTGGCATTCGTAAAAGAATTCGATGTCAGTCCAGAAAAGTTGGATCGGTTATACACAAAAGATCGGATTTCACATATTCATTTTGGTTTTGGGTCTGACGATAAATATGGATATGGATGGATATTTGTTAAATCGAATTCTGTGAATGTTGGCTATGGAGAAATCAAAAAATCAGAACCTAAAGAGATGCATGCCCGTTTCTTAAATTATATCGAGTATTGCTGCAAAAATAATTTGTTACCCCCAGAAGATGTTCCAAAAATAACTAAATCGCACCGCCTTCAAATCAACGGGCCGATGAAAAGAACCGCCACAACACGAGTATTACTTATAGGAGATGCCGCGGGCTATGATCATGCGGTCACCGGTGAAGGCATCTCATTTGCGATTTGGTCCGGATCTATTGCTTCCGCTTCGATTTTGGAATATTTACGCAAAGGAGGCTCGATAAACCAAGTATCCAAAAAGTTTCAGAAAGCGTGCAAAAAAGAATTTGCGGATAACCTTAAAAAAGTCGCCTTTGCCGCAAAATTCATGGAAAAACTATTACCTTTCTTGTTCCAATTGTCAAGATTTGATGAAAATATCAGAGAACTCGAAATTGCAGTTATTACAAATTCGCTTCCTCTCAACAAAATAGTATTGAAATTAGTTTACAGATTGATCGTGAATCTCTTCAAAGGAAATTATTGGAAACAATAATGTATAACTGCGTTTTGTGATCACGACAATTTTATCGAACCACTAGATTCTAATTCTGACGGAACACTTAATATGCTTAATGGACAATTCAAGATCTGCCCCTCCTCAGTTTAACAACGAGGAATTAAAAAAATATTTTATATTCACCTTATTGTTAATCAACTTTCCAATATTCTATTCTAATATAATTGGATGGTTGATTTTGGGTGTTATGTTTCCAACATTTGACTTCTCAATTCAACGCTACTTTACGCAGCAAGTCTTTATGATTCTGATTTTGCTGAACGTTTATACAATTTTCGGATTGGTGAAAAAACTAAAGCCTGTAAAACGATGGATTGATGAAAGAAATCAAATCAATGATAACACCCAACTACAGAAAGACGCGTTGATTGCGTTGAAGAAGATACCCGGCTTTTATTTAACAACGATTCCTATCGCACTCCTATCGAATTTGCACCCCGTGTGGGTTGTTACAATAGACACGACAATATTTGTCACAGCCATGAATGTTATGCAATTCTATCTCACAGTCAACTATATTATTCTATATTTAATAGAATATGCGATAACAGCAAGATATTTTGTATTATTCGATTTCTTTTCCGACATTAAACAAGACTCGGCCCAAAAACGGCTTATGGGGACCTTGGCATTGGGATTTTTATTCCTTTCGTTAACCATAACGTTTATATTTATTCAATTAACCCCACAAGATCAAGCGATAGGAATGATGATACTTTCCACCATCGCAATCCCGGTGATCATTATTCTACCATTACTTTCTGCAAATACGACAGTTAAACCAGTGAAGAAAATGCTTGAAACATTAAGTCACATGGATATTTCGAAAGATCAAAGCATTAGAATCTCAAGTTACGATGAATTCGGAATTCTCACTGCAGAACTATTAAAATTATTGCAGAAAAGTCAAAATAAACTGGAAATCCAAAGAGAAATAGCCAAAGAACTCGCAAAAACGGCTGAAGAATTAACCAATAATGCTGAAGAAGTATCTTCTTCGAGTGAAAACATCGCCAGTTCTCAACAACAAATCGCAAAAGGCGCATCAAACCAAGTAAATGCAATAAACGAGGCACAAACGAAATTTTTGGATCTCAAAAATGGGATCATGGAAATCAGAAAAACAATCGAAAATATTGCGTCAATCTCAGCGACAATTCAACAAATATCGCATCAAACGAATATGCTTGCATTAAACGCCGCAATCGAAGCCGCCCGGGCTGGAGAAGCGGGGCGCGGATTCAATGTTGTGGCGGAACAAGTTCGGAAACTGGCGGAGCAATCAAAATCATCAGCTCAAGAAACGGAACAAATGTTGCAACAGATAATCAAAGTCACTGAAATTCAACAGCAAAAGTCGATCGAAATCGCAAGATCTGTTGATTCCATAGCAACCGTCGCTGAAGAAACTTCGAGCAGCACGGAAGAAAGTGCTGCAGCTGCGGAAGAACAAGCCGCTTCAATGGAAAAAATATCGAATTATGCACAAAAATTGCTCCAAATAGCAAACAAACTCGAAAAAGACTAATCTTTTGCATATAAGCACTTTTTTTCTTATTTTTATGTGTTTTTGGTCATTTTACTCGACATGGAAGCCCGGATTTTCTCTTCAATAGAAAAATGCTACTAATAAGTTAATAA
>CAZUTM010000223.1:0-6762 GCA_964623665.1 uncultured archaeon | reverse complement strand
GCTGTTCCAATCACCGATTGTAAAGGTTGTGTTTTATGTAATTTCGACTGCGATTGTAATAGTTGGGGTTTTGATACTTTGGGAAGAATTCTTCAATTATAAGGAGTTTACTGATAAATGGTATAAAAAACAGAAATCTCAAAATGTGATCGGAAAGATTCATGGGGCGGGCGAAACTAAAAGGGTTATAATTTTTTCGGGCCATATCGATTCGGCCATCCGGTTCAATTTATTAGAATATTTCCATTATTTATATCCGATTATCTGTTTTCTGGGGATATTTACGTTTTTTATTTGGGCGGGCGCTTCGATATATAATCTTGTTTTCGCGGTGTTTGGTCAAATGGGTGTTATCGATGAATTTTTCAAGTATTTGTTCATGATTTCTTTGCCCGCGATTATTTTATTGTTCTTCTTCCTTCCGCTCTCAGAAAAGGAGCAAAATACCGTTCCCGGTGCCGTTGATAATTTGAGTGCTATAGCAATAGTACTAGCGCTCGGTAAGTATCTTAAAGAACATCCCGAATTTGTTCCATCTAATACGGAAATTCGTCTTATAGGCTTCGGATGTGAGGAAGCGGGTTTGCGGGGTGCATACCGATATGTGGAGATGCATTCAAAGGAACTAAAAGCGTTAGATACCTTTATGATCAATATGGATGGAATTCAAGATGAACGCTTTTTAAAAATAATGGAGATAGAGCCGACGACCCGTACGGTTCATTCCAAGGAACTAACTAACATATTATTTGAGGCTGGGCAATTAACCGGTGTAAAGATTACCAAAATGGGTAAAGATTTTATGGATCAATTTATCGGATTGATTTCGGGAGGTACTGATGCCGCCGCGTTTTCCAAAGCCAAGATCAAAGCAACTTCAGTGGTCGGAATGAATTTTATTCAAGCCGGAAATTATTATCATCAAACCAAGGATACTCCGGATAAAATTCGGCCAGAATCATTAAATAAAATGCTTAAACTGCTTGTTAAATCGATAGAACTTATTGATAGCAAGAAGAAATAAACTCTTTTTCTGAAATAGAACGAAAAGCTTTTTTTCTCTCGCTTGAATTTTTGGAATTATGCCAATACGGGGATATAAACAATCGAATCCAAATGAGTGGTCTCGATTAAACACGTTACTTGAAAATGCGTTCAAGGCGGAAAAGGATCATCGGTTCGTGAAGCTACATCAGCAGAAACCAATCGAAGACGGCTGGTCGCGCATATACGAATACATTCCGGGTCAAGATTCAGCGCTCGGGCTCGATTCGGTGTTCAAAGAGCCTACAATGGTAGCCCATATGGGGGTGTTAAGGCAACCGATGCAATTCGGTAAAAGTGTGATTCTTAATGGAGGTGTTCGTGATGTAGCAACGCTCCGATCGGTTCAAGGGAAAGGGATCGGGCTGCTCGTGGCTCGCGATGCCATTA
The DNA here is from genome assembly GCA_964623665.1 of uncultured archaeon. Taxonomy (GTDB): domain Archaea; phylum Asgardarchaeota; class Lokiarchaeia; order Sigyniarchaeales; family Promethearchaeaceae; genus CAZUTM01. The sequence continues at coordinate 5,328 of CAZUTM010000223.1, read as the reverse complement.
AATTTATGTTTGATAATGAAGTAGATATTTCGATCCTATTCAGCGGTGCGGGGCCATTTTATGAAAAATCGGGATGGCGCGGCGGTTTTAATTATTTTAATTATCATCTTTCTTCTAAAATGATCTCCGATTTATTGAAATCGAGTTCGGCCGATGGTAATTTATTTGAAACGAGAATTATAGAAAATTCAGAATCAGATCTATCAAAACTTGCCGATATATATACCGAAACCAACAAAGGACTATATTTTGCAGCACAGAGGGATAAAGAGTATTGGAGGCGACATTTTGAGACCAATCCTCAAATCATTTGGGAATTTATCGGTGTGTTTAATTCACAAGGGGCTTTAGTGGGATATTTTAGATACAATCTGAAACAAAATGGCAAGAAAATCGATGTATATACTACCGAATGCAGGGTATCATCTCACCTTAAAATAGGAACTCATGAATTCGATGCTTTAATCGTATCATTTCTGAAATTTTTAGAAAGCGAGGCAATCGACTCTTTGGATCTCGTACATGAAATTCATTTTGAGTTATCGCCACAGCATGCGATCGTTCAGCATTTGAAACAACGATTCCCTGACATGAAAGAAGGTTTGGCATTTAAACAAAATCATATGGTATTAATCACCAATCCCTATTCCTTATTCAAGAAGATTAAAGAGGAACTTGATGCGCGAATTCTTAAGCACCGAAACTTAGTAGGATCCGAATTTAAAGTTGCAATTCTATTTGATCGATCGGGCAAATTGCCCGGAGGCTTAATGATCGAAAAAAATAATGAAGCCGAAACGATCAAATATCAAATTTATACCAATACCGATGAATTCACCTCCGCAAGCAAAACCATCAAAGATAGAATCGATTTTGCAACGATTTCGGATATGACTATCTTTTTCTGTAATTTTATCCCATCAGAAGAATGGGATGATGATGATTTACTTGAAGAAATGGGGGTAAAATTAAACGGAAATGGAAAGATTTGGCTAAAGATTTTGTTTTTAGGTTCGGATTGTGCGATGTATGAACTCGATCATTTTTAGAGCCTTTTTCTTCTTTATTTTTCAATTTCTTTTCATTTAAACGGATGTTATGCTGATCTTCTATAAGGAATAATCTGAGGTAATATCTGTGCAATATTATGTTCGATTATGAGAATTCCATGTAATGGGAATGATATGGAACTATATAAATTAGCCAAATGCTATCTCAAGGATATGCGGTTCGATTCGCCAAACTCCAGACAATCGTGATGATATCGACCTTTATATGTCTCTACCATGTTCCGAAGAGAATATGCGGTTCGATTCGCCAAACTCCAGACAATCGGGATGATATCGACCTTTATTTGTCTCTACCATGTTCCGAAGAGAATATGCGGTTCGATTCGCCAAACTCCGGACAATCGGGATGATATCGACCTTTATATGTCTCTACCATGTTCCGAAGAGAATATACGGTTGGATTCACCAAACTCCGGACAATCGGGATGATATCGACCTTTATATGTCTCTACCATGTTCCGAAGAGAATATACGGTTCGACCCGGCAAACGTTGTGTTATAGATTGATTGCGCATTTGTATGTTGCCGATGGTTTGCCTATTTTTATCGCTCTTCAAAGGCTATATATATTTTTGCGGCATTTTTTCAAACAATGCTTCTTTCCATAATCATCCCATGTTATAACGAGGATCAGACAATTTTACCTTTGCTGAAAGCGATCTATTCGCTATCGCTTGTCGTGGATTTTGAACTGATTATCGTGGATGATGGTTCTGAGCGTCCGACCGGATCGATTATCTCTGAGATTCTTAAGACCCATTCGAACTGCAGATTATATCGGCATCGGAAAAACCGTGGAAAAGGGAATGCCATAAGAACTGGGCTTAAGTATGCTCGGGGTGATTATGTTTTAATTCAAGATGCGGATATGGAATATGATCCTTCCGATATTCCCAAATTGCTTTCACCCGTTCTCAAGTTCGGGGCAAAATTGGTGTACGGTTCGCGCTTTCGAAACGGCAACAAAGAGTATAATCGAAGTCATTTGCTTGCGAATAAGATATTAACGCTTGTGACGAATATCTTGTTGAAGACTCGGTTAACCGATATGGAGACAGGATATAAATTGATTTCCCGTGATATTCTTTCTAAGATTCGGATTGAAGGGCAGAGTTTCGAGATTGAACCGGAGATCACGTTAAAGGCGGTAATGAGCGGCTTTAAGATTGTTGAGGTTCCGATTACCTATCATCATCGGGTTAAAGGGAAGGCCAAGATTAATCCGACCGATGGCATCGAGGCAATTCTTTATTTGATAATTAATCGCTTTTTTTCTAAGAGTGTTCTTTTACAAGCGTTTTATCGTGCATATAAATTCCGAATGAAAGAACCGATGGCGCGTTTGATTCGCATGTTTCTCTATCGCTTTATGTACAGAGGTTCGATGAAATTCCGAAGAAGTTAATGTTTCTTAATCATTCAAAATTTAAGAATCAGTTCCTGACTCGATGAAATTCCGAAGAAATTAATGAGGATCTTGTTTTTGTTTCATTATGGGGAAAAAAATCGGATTCGATAATGCTTTGTACTTAAAGGAACAGACTTCGTTTATAATGAAAAAGGCGGAGGAGTTTGGGAACAAATTATACCTTGAATTCGGTGGAAAATTGATGTTCGATTATCATGCGGCGCGGGTGCTTCCGGGATATGACCCGAATGCGAAAATCACGTTGTTACAGCAATTGAAGGAAAATTTAGATATTATTATCTGTATCAACGCTCAAGATATTGAGCGGAGGAAGATTCGTGCGGATTTCGGGATTTCCTATGATGATGCGACGCTGAAATTGATTGATGATCTCAAAACCAAAGGGCTGAGTACCACTGCGGTGGTGATTACGCAATACGAGGAGCATAAGGTGGTGGATCAGTTTGAACACATTTTGCTTTCGCATGATATCCCCGTTTATCGGCATAAAAAGATTCGCGGCTACCCCGAGGATATTGAAAACGTGGTTTCGGACAAGGGCTATGGCTCGAATCCTTATATTCCGACGAATAAAAAAATTGTAGTTGTTACGGGTCCCGGCCCAGGCAGCGGGAAAATGGCAACATGTTTATCCCAAGTGTATCACGATCAAAAAGCGGGTCGTGAGGCTGGATATGCAAAATTTGAGACATTTCCGATATGGAATCTTCCGCTTAAACATCCGGTGAACGTGGCATACGAAGCCGCGACAGCGGATATTTTGGATTATAATCAGATTGATCCGTTCCATCTTGAAGCGTATGGTGTTACTGCCGTGAATTATAATAGAGATGTTCAAACGTTTCCGATTTTAAAACGTATTTTGGCTGAATTACTTAAAAAAGAGGTCTATAAATCGCCAACGGATATGGGTGTGAATCGCGCGGGCTTTGCGATCATCGATAATGAAGTGGTGGAAACGGCATCCAAACAAGAAATCATTAGAAGATATTTCAAATACAGTTGTGAATACGCCGTTGGATTAGCAAAAAAACCGACGATAGATAGAGCCAAGATGCTGATGGATAGCATGAATCTAAATTATACAGACAGATCGACCGTTTCGCCCGCCCGAGTTGCCGCTTTGAAAGCAAAAGAAAAGAAGAAAGGACATGATAACATCTATTCCGGTGCGGCCATCCAACTTCAAGATGATATGATAATTACCGGCATGAACTCGCCTTTACTTCATTCTTCTTCTGCGGTAATTCTGAATGCCATTAAATATCTTGCCGGCATTCCCGAAAAAATCGATTTAATTTCTTTGAACATTATTGAATCCATTGGAAATTTAAAATCAATTTTGGGTCAGCCGACCGCACCAAGTTTGAATTTGGAAGAATGCTTAATTGCGTTAAGCGTTAGTGCAATTAATAACACCGTCGCCAAATTAGCCTTGGAAAAATTAAAAGATCTTCAAGGCTGCGAAATGCATCTTACACATATTCCGACTCCTGGTGATGAATCCGGGTTGCGAAGATTGGGGGTAAATTTCACAGCCGACCCGATTCATTCCTCACCCAATCTCTACAATAAATGAAATTGGATCACCAAGAGCAGAAATTCATAAAATTGAAAAACCATCTGATTTTTTTTTCTTTATGGCTAAAAAATCAACAAAGAAGGAAGAGCCAGCATCAACTCAAGTAAAAGATTCCGAGGAAGTCGATGATTTTGAGGATAGCGAATTTGAGGATTCGGATATAGAAATGGATTCTTCTAAAGTCGAGGAACAAGCAGAGGAATTAAAAACTTCAGCGAAACGAATAGAAGTCGAGTCCGAATTTGAAACGGAAATCGGTGAAATCTCCAAGAAACCGGTGAGCGAGATTTTGATGGAAGAGATGCAAGCGCAAAAACCTTCGGTAGCAGATGAACCGTATAGATATTTATCAACCGAATTGGTATCCGCTGTCAACAATCAATATGAATTTCGTATCTATTATCAATCTCATGGGTTCCTTTCGCTTCTGGTTTCTGATTTGTTGACTGATCCCGAGGTTGAATTTGCTGCTTATCGTGCTACGAGTCTTGACCAACCCATTATCAAATTGATTGTCAAACCTGGTGTTGATGTAAAGAAGGTTTTAAAGAATTCAGCAAAACGAATCAAAAAGACCATCTTTAAAATACAAGAGCAACTGGAAAAAGTCAAAATCTGAATCGTTATTCACTTATTTTTCCATTTTTCGCGCAAATTTTAACCCTTTATGGCCAGCATGCTTTGTTTAATCAACGAGGGGCAATAAATTTACAAAGCGGGGAATTCACATGATTCCATTCATAGATCCGAACGACTCCGAATTGTACTCGATTTTAGAGGGTTTAAAATCTTTACAAGATATCGGTCGAAGCAAAGATCTTGCCCGGATCGGCGATTCGATCATCAATCTTGCATTTTCTTTTGCTTATTCGAGAATCGGACGAAGATTTGAGGGAATTAAATTGAGCAAAAAAGTACAAGCACAAGCGCTTCGGGATGCGGGCTTACGGGAATGTACACAGTTACGGGCAGATGCACATGACCTTGCGGACTCTGTTGAAGCGTTTTGCGCCTATGCATATTATAAATTGGACTTTTCTATCGAATATATGGCAGAAATCCTTTATGTCAACATGAAAGACTTGCCCTATCGAAACACAGGAGATAAAATCAAAGCGGCGATTTGGGGAATTACCGCCTTACTTATTACAATTAAAAATACATTCAACGAAAAGCTATCCAAATGAAAAGCCACGAACACACGAAAAACGAACACACGAAAAACGAACACACGAAAAACGAACACA
>CAZUTM010000222.1:0-6822 GCA_964623665.1 uncultured archaeon | reverse complement strand
GGTGTAGGTGGTGAGGAAAATGGGGGGCTCAAGGGGTGTCTTATTCGACAACCTACAAATAACTATAGAAAAATGAATTAATAAAAATATTATTGTTTTATCTTAAGACGGCTGTTTTCTTTTAAAAGAGGCACGCGAGCGTTTGTGCCGGATACGTTCTTCCTTACAACCATTAATGGATTCGGTGTCGGTAATCTATGTCTCAATGGTGCATGATGAAACGTTTCATGAGCATTGCTACGAGTGACTCTATTGTGCGCGTCGGTATCGTATCGTGAACGATGGGCGATTGAAAACGGGTTTCGAGACATAAAAAGTGTTTTTTATTGGAACATCGTTCGATTCGAGGAAACCGCTGATTCGGTTCTCTCGCATGTGTGGTTGTTGGGATGCGATTGGATTGAATAATTTGTGGCATGTGAGTCGCCCTCGCGAGATGGTGCGGAGCGGAGGAAACGTGTTCGGAACCCCCGCTATATTCCTTTCGATCCAAAGGTTCGGCATTTACGTCGTCGTGTGGAGCGAGAATATGGCTCTGTGTTATCCGCGAGGGACTATCTTTTGCGTTTGGTTCGGAATCAATTATGTATTCATTTGATTGAATCGACTTTTTACACCATAACTTCGATTTATCAAAGGGTGAATATTTAAAAAAAGGGGATATTCATCTTGGTTTAAAATAGTCCTCGAATCGGGAAAAAAAACTAATTTCAGTGGAAATGTTGTCACTTTAAATAGCTTTGGTAGGAGGATAATGGTAGAAGGAGTGGATTTTAATGAAGATTTTACACACTGCGGATCTTCATCTCGAAAAGATCGAAGATAATAAATGGAAATGCCTAAAAAGCCTAATAAATATCTCCAAAGAGCATAAAATCGATGCCATGGTGATTTCTGGAGATATATTGGACAAAGATGTCCGTTATAACGATATTCGCGGCCAACTCGCCTCATTGTTCTACGATTTACCCTTCAAAGTCATTTTGATTCGGGGGAACCATGATGAAAAAAATCTCGATGGCCAACACCTTGGGGATTCCACATTTTATATCAGAGAACTTGGTGATGTTGTCATTTATGATGAAAAGAAAAGGGAATGGAGAAAAATAAAGTTCAATGATACGGAGTTTTGTGGGCCGAAACAGGAAAATATGTCAAACCAGATGGATTCAAATCCAGAAGACCTAATTGCATTTTGGGGATTGCCTTATGAAGATGGGGTCTCATTGAACGATATAGCGAATAAAATTCGGTGGATGACCAACAGAGCCACGATATTCGGAACAAACATTTTATTGCATCACGGCGTTCTAATTGGAGCCGAGATGAATTTAGATTATGAGCAAGAAAAAGCTAATTTCTACAGGTATATGCCTATCCGGAAAGAAAATTTCAAGGAAACGCCGTTTCAATACGTCTTGGCCGGACATATCCACAGCAAATTTCAAGCATTCGCGCTTCCGAACGATGGCGTTTATGTGTATCCGGGCTCCCCATATCCTATAAAATCCTCCGAAAAAGGACAAAGAGCGGTCAACATCTTCGAAGTGAAAAAAAGCCCAGCGCCATATCTCCTTGATAGCACATACTACATCGAACACACGTTTAAGATCACCCCAGCCCACCGATCGCTTGATGAAATAATCCAAGATGATACGATCTTTCAAGATCTTCTAAAACAGAATTGTACGATATTCGTAAACTTGGAGGGATATTTTGACGGTAAACTCATGAATAAAGAACAAGATGCACTCATAGAAGAGTTCAAAAAATATATAACCAAATACGGCCAGCGCGTTGTATTGAAAGAAAATTTTCATATGAACCTTCGAGATATTTCCAAGATAACCACCTCACCAATATATGAGATGTTCTCAAAAAAATTAGATCAAAGAAACTTCGATCCCCCCATTCGAGAAGATACCATGCGTTTATTCATAAAAGCAATGATGGAATCAAAGATCGAGTATTAAAGAGGGAGGAAACAATATGAGAATTAAAAGTGTGAATATCATAAACTTTGGCCCGTTTAAAAATGTGCTAGTCAATGATTTATCTCCGGAGATTAATATCTTCTTCGGAAAAAATGATTCGGGAAAATCGTTCTTCACCGAAGCAATCTGTGCCATTATAAAAAAGAAATTAAAAACAAAGTACTTAGCCCTCAGAACTACACCCGAAACGGGGATAATAGGAGCAATTACTATTGAACATAAAGGAATGGAAATCACATTACAAGGAGACAAAAACCAACAACAAAATAAAAAGGCAGACATGAACACCCAAGAAATCGAAACCGTTCGAGAAGAAGAAAACCTTCTCCTCAATATTCATCCGCTCTTTCAAAACATTGAAATCAAGGATAAAATATCAGTATTCAATTCTATCTGCACAAAACTCTTCGACGATAAATCAAAACAACTCCAAACCCTTCAAAAAAAAATAAAAGAATTGGGCGGCTTAACCGATACAAAGAACGAAAAAAATCAAATAATTAGTAAAATTGAACAAAAATTTAAATACATCCAAGACCAAATCGAAGAATTAAAAAAATATTACCAAGAGAACGATTTGGAATCAATCCAGAACAATTTGATACTACAATACCAACAAAAACAAACTTTCCAAGCCCACCTCGAAGAATTCAAGAAAAAGAAAAACGCATTCATATTCAAAGAAGGGAAGAATCTGATCACCCAAATCGATGAAGTACAAAAGCAGTTAGGCAATTATACGAACATTAACCAAGAACTCCTCCAATTATGGACAAAAAACCGCCAATTTATAGAACAATACACACAAGACGCCGAAAAATTACACAATGAAATTCAAACACTTGAAACAGACATAAATAATATACAAATACAATTAGAAGAAAAGCTTAAAAAACATGAAAAATCAAAAATCGAACAATCCTTCATTGATCGAAACCTGCACATCATCCATACACTTGCAAAAAACCACCAATTCGCAGAGCAATTCAAAAAATTCCCAAAATATCTCTTCATCGCATTTGGACTCTCGTTTCTACTCACGCTATTATTCCCAATTACCTATTTAATCACAAGAGACCAAGCAATGTTATCTCTTTCAATCCCCATTGTGATATTGACCATCATAATACTCGCATTTCACGCCGCATCAACCTTGTTTCTAAAAAAGACCGCAGACACTGAAGCGGACCTTCGAGCACAATTCATTCAATGTTTCCAAACCGAAGAAAAGACATTTGACGACCTTTTACTTTCAAACCAACTCTACTCATTTTTGATTTCGCGAAAAAACCAAACAGAAGAAATAACCAAGAATTATTACTCGCTGCAAGCAACCCTTGAACGATTAAAAGATAATTTATCCCAAAACAACAAAAGACACGCAGAACTCACACAAAAAATCAACACATTGAAAAAAGAAATCGCCGAAATCATGCAAACAACCGGAACCGAAACACACGAACAACTCAATCAAAAAATTCAAGAAAGAACAAGATTAGAGAATGAATTCAATATTCTAATTACCCAGTTGACCGCATTCTCTCAATCTTATCTTGATTACTTTGAAAAATACAAAATAGACTCATTAATACGCATCTCCACCGAAAAAATTAAAAATTTAAAATCATTCGAACCTTATTACGATACATCTTTTCGACCTAACGCTTCAGAAGAAAACAAAATACGAGATTCCATCGACCAAACCAATACAATCATCCAAAGCCTTGAATCCAAAAAGAAACTAACAGAAACCAAATTTGATTCTATATATAGACTTATCCTTGAAATAGTAAACTCAATCCAAAGCCTAAATGATTCTATGAAACTGTCGCTTGATATCGATTCATTCATTGAATTCAAATACATCAAAAACGGCGAAAAAGACATCATCAACACAATTCCGTTCGTAAAACAAACAATCGATATTTGCAAAACACTCATGGACACAATCGAGCGCGAAACCTCAAACGCAGAACGAGCCCTTGAAATCCTTAATGAGATCCAACAAGAAGAACAAGAAAGAAAAAATGCATTTCTCATTCAAAGCAACTTTCCATCGTTTTTCAATCAAATCGCGGGAATCCAATTAACCAACATAGAAGCCAAAACCAATCCCAAATCTCAAGAATTTCTCTGTCTTAATTACAATATTTGCTCGGGTACCATGAATGTAAGCGAAAATCAATTAGGATCCGGCTCTACTCATCAATTATATATGTGTTTATCCCTAATGATTATGGATAAAGTTCATGAAAAAGACCCCTGTTTTCTCATCCTCGATAATCCGTTCCTCGGGGCGGACGACGACCGTGCAAAAAGGATGGTGGAAGTACTTGAGGAATTCCGAAAAAAGGGTTGGCAATTACTCATAACGGTAAACACAGAGCGAGATTTCAATAATTGCATAAACGGATTTCCAAATGCAAACATAAAAAAGTATGAAATCAATAATTTTAACATATCTCTCACTCAATAACGCGGGGAACTTGAAAACAAATTGTTAAATTAACCGTATTTTTTATTTATTTTAAATAGTCCGCTAATTATATTCTTTCAATTAATTCCTTTTCCAATAACTCTTCAGATAGTTCCTTTTTATTTTTAATTAATTTGATTATATATTCTTCTATGCTATTTTTTGTCCATAATTTATAAACACAAATTTCCTTATTTGTTTGATTAATTCTAAAGATGCGATCTTTTGCTTGTTGTTCTTTAGAGAAATTCCACCATGAATCGAAGAGAATTAAGTGCTTCGTGGTATTTAAATTAACTCCTTCACTTCCAGCCATTAATGAGATAATCAAAATCTTATGTTGTGAATTGTTATTGAATACTTCAATTATCTTTTGTCGTGATATAGGAGAAATATCACCGGATATCTCAAAAACCTCACAATTATAGCAGATTTTAATTTGATTCTTTAATAATTTTATTGTTTCTTTGTATTGAGTGAAAATCACTAATTTTTCCCCTTTTTTGAGTATTGTACGCATTAAATCAAATAAGATTTCCATTTTTCCCGATAACTCAAAATTTTCTGAATATAAAGGATTAACTAGAGCAGGATGGTTGCATAGTTGCTTGAGTTTTGTAATTAAATAAAGTTTATCGTTTGGATCTCTATTGTTTTTAAATTCCAAAGAAATTTCATCTAAAGCTTCTTCTTGTTGTGGTGTCATTAACGCAATTAATTCTAACTCCTTCTTAATAGGCAATGATGAAAGATAATTTCTCATTTCCTCTTTGGTTCTTCTTAATATTATTTTTCCAATTTTCTTTTTCAATTCATCTAATTCCGGTATGCAATCCACGTCATTTTGAATTTTTTCTCGAATCGAATTAAGATACTTTGATCTAAAATCATCAAAAGTTCCAAGATACCCAGGATTAAGAAAATGAATAATAGGATAAATATCTGTTATTGAATTTTCTATAGGAGTACCTGTTAATGCAATCTTAAAGGTTGCATTTAATTGAAAGAGTGCAATATTTATCTTTGTATACATTGTTTTTGCACGGTGAATTTCATCTATAATTATTCCATCCCATTCTATTGATTTCAAATGTTCAATATCTCTTGATAAAGTTGCGTGTGTTGTGATAAAAATAGATCTTGGAGTATTATAATTCTTTGTTAAAATTTCATTACGCATCTTACCGTGATATATAAAAATATTAAAAAGATTTTTGCTGTATTTTTTTATTTCATTTTGCCACTGAAAAATAACAGATGCGGGACATATTATTAATACAGATTTAAGCTCAAAATTCGCATTTCGGTGATGCAAATAAGAAATACATTGTACTGTTTTACCTAATCCCATATCATCACTTAATAACGCGCCAATATTATTATCACAAAGCTTACTCAGAAACTTGAGACCTTGCTTTTGAAATTTAAACAAGGATCCTTGAAAAGAAGGAGGAGGCTCCATTTCAAGATATTCATGCTCTGATTTTAACACTTTTTCATAATCAATTTTAGGTTTTGATTTGTTTATAAGCGAGTTAAAATCAAATTCGGATTTTTTGTCTAAATGATATTTAGTTTCTGACTCAAAATTCAGTTCGTTAGAAATCTTTTGAATAATTTTATTTAATTTTTCAAATGTGATTCTTGCTATTTGGTTGGATTTTTCAGTCTTTATGCATGTTTCGAATATTTCAGGATTAAATCCCAACTCAAATATTTGAGATTTAATAACGGTAGATCCATTCCGTTTTTGTTTTGTGGGAACCAATTCTCGATAAATAGAAATTATATCTGCTTCCAATAATATACCTTTTTTCAATAAATAATTCGGATAAATGTCCCTCAAAAAATTCGATGCTTGTTCATTGTTTAAAAGGAAAGTAAAATGGTTGCTTGCCGGATCAACATCAATTGAATGACAATTCTTCTCTTTGAAAAACTGAACTAAATCATCAATATTTTTTTTTGCTTCGGGGTAAAATAATGCAAGTTCATCAATAGAATTGTTTAATCCTTTATCGTTAAAAAACTGTGGAAAGAGAGAAAGCCTCCATTTATCAATAGTAAATTCGAGCCGGATTATGATATCAAAATTCTCAATATTATTGAAATCCATCAAAATTAGATCTGGATCTCTGGATCCCATAAGTAATGGTGAAAAATCAGAAATAATTTCTTCTATAAGCTCATCCATTGACACTTTTTTTCCATAATAATCCACGTCGTGGATTGACCAGGCTTTAGCAAAAAAAAATATCTGCGTTTTAAGCTGATATCCAAATTCAGTATCGTTAAATAAATAATTTTTCCATTTTATTTTTCTTCTTTCGGGTTTGCGTAGATTATTAAACA
>CAZUTM010000221.1:0-6881 GCA_964623665.1 uncultured archaeon | reverse complement strand
ACAACAACGCATGAAGGAACCAATAAAGATACCGCACCAATAGCAATTTTTTCCATACATTTCTTTTTCTTTCCGCGAAAATAAACCTTTTCCTTTTCGGATTTGTTGTTTTGATACTCGATGGCCTCCAAATCTTTAAAATTGACATTTTTGCTTCATATAATTAGTGAGGAAAATGCTGCGAAAAGAGCGAAGCCCGAATTTCGGAGTTTCATTGTCTGTCGATATTGATTCAATCGACCTTGAAAATGAATTTGAAGTTGATAAATTGATTGATCAAGATTGGCTAATAGAGGAGATGCATATTCAATTTGATGAATTCCGAGAAAAAGACTCAATAATCGAATTGGGACTCGTTGAAAAGCGGATCAAAACATTTTTATCTTATTTCATAAAAAATATTGAATCGGACACCGAATTGGACAATTTCAAAGGAATACTTGGGCTTGAGCAATTATATTTGTTGGTAATTGAGGTGTTAGAGCGAATTAAATCAATATAATACGGATTTTTTCAAATACTAATCAAGAGCATCCAAAAAAAATATATGGTTTATCTACCATTTGATGCTAGGGAAAAAGAAAAACAAGTGACCAAAATGGTAAATTGTGCGGACTGCGGATCACCGAATATCAAATTCGAGTGTCCAAAATGCGGAAGTGGCTATTGTGCCGTTCATTTAGCGGAAAGTGATATCTATTCTTGTCGTAGACATCCCGATTTTCGATATATAAAAGAGGATGCTATGGTCTTGGATTATAAATGCCCGATTGTGATGGATTCTCATTGTCCGTTATGCAGTAATCTCCTCAAGATATCAACCTTGCCTGCCGGAACCAAATATTTAGAATGTACGAAATGTAAATGGAATTCATATTCACAAGCGCCGATTATAAATTATTCAACCGATAAACTCGTTTTAAGAGAAGCGGAAAAGTATCGAATCATAATGCGTAAAGAAATCTGTTCAGAGAAATTTAAACTGGCGAAAGGGAACCGGTATTGTAAAAATTGTTTAATCAATTATCTCGCATCCAGAATTAAAACGACCTTAAATGATATCTCGATTAATTTTGGGATTCCGCTCCCTATTTTACCTTCAGTTCTTTCTAAAATGATTAGCGACGGAAAATTGCAAGGGATCTTGAAAGAGGATGCGTTTTTCTTTATCAAAGGGGCTTTAAAAGACGATATTATCAATCAATTACGGACCGAAGGTAAAGTCAGTCTCAAAGATTTGTCAATTAAAAAACAATTATCGATTGATGCCTTGATTACAATTTTATTTGAAATGATCAAGGATATGGGCATTACCGGTTCTTTCGATCTGAAAAAAGAGACCTATTATTTAGAATCATATATCATACAGTACATTGAATCTTCAGTGGAGACCAAAGGTCGAATAGCGATCGATGCGTTGGGTTCGGATTTGAATTTGGGTGCTCAATATATTAAAAATCTTATCATCAAGATGCTGAAAGATGAGCAAATCAAAGGATTTTTTGCGGACAAAGGTGCCGAAGTCCTCAGTGTCCAAAAATTGGAGGCCGAGGTAGAAGCGTATTGCAAAGCTAAAGAAAAATTTTTGCTGAATGATGCAGCGGATTCTTTGAAGGTTGCGGTGGAATTAGTTCGCAGAAGTCTTCACGGGTTGATTCAAAAAGGGAAGATTCATGGTATTTTTACTCAAAAGCGAGAATTCTTGACGGAAGAATATTTATCGAGTACGATTAAAACCCTTACCAAAGCGTATCGAGTGATATCGTTAACCGATTTGTCCAGAAGGATCGGAATAACGGAACTTCAAGTCGAAGAGACCCTTGCGTCTCTGATCGGACGGGGTGCGATTTCAGGGTATATCGATATGGCGCGAAAAGAATTTGTCGCAGAAAAAACGTCTCAAGTCGCTCCGGCTCCGGCTCAACCCGCAGTAGAAGTGAAAAGCAATGCTTCGGCGGAAAGCCCCAAACCGGAAGTCAAAGAGGATGCAGATTCCATCCAAGTGGTTAGAGAATATGATTTTGTAGGAGGACAACTCCGGTTCAAAGTTGTTGTCAGAAATATGAGCGAAATGGCCATTCACTCGGTGAATGTGCTGTTGGATGTGCCTACCTCTTTCCGAAGAGAACGAGATATTATCAAGATCCCGCTTATTGAGCCAAAAAACTCAAGGGGTGTTGATTTCTATCTCGAACCGGCGGAGTGCGGAATATCCACTATAGGAGGGATTGTTGCCTATAAAGATGCGATGGGAAAGCAGCATACCCTTCATGTTTCGCCGAAAGATGTACAGATCAAATGTCCGTTAGTGATTAAAACGCTGGATACGATTGAAGATTGTCAAGTGGCCATTCAAAATCTACCCAGCGATGCACGAGCCTTCATGATAGCAGATCTTGAACCGAGATTAGCGTATCGAGCGGCATACCGCGCCATCAGCAGCTTCGAAACGAGGAACGTTACCTCGTATGAGACCGATAAAGATGAGAATTATGAAGCCGAAGCATGGTTTTCATCCGAAGCAAAGGTCACAGGCGGCCGTATCATCACCAGACTTTATGTCTCAAGCAAAAATCAAACAATCGAAATACGTGTATGGTGTGCCGATCCCGGCCAACTCACTGGCTTTCTGGCAAAGATTATCGAAATCTTGTTCAACGAGATTAACGTGGTCAGAAATATCAGAAAGGAAGAGCGGCAAAAAACCATCGACGTCATGGCAATTACCCAAAATCTATTGGCGGCCCAAGATGTCGCAAATGTCCGATATAAAGCATCAAGTGCATTGATTAAACTCATCGATACAAAAAAACGTCTGCAAGTTATGCTTCCGAAATCTGAAATCATTCTCAAACTTGACTATTGGACCGAAAAACTCTCACAATACAAAGAAAACGAAGATATAAATGATGAAGATGCAGAAAAACTCATTACAGATATAGATCAATTCCAAGTGGAACTATCGCGGGTTCTCACGCCAAGATAACGAGCATTTTTGATAAATGTTAAATTCTTTGCAACATTTATATTTACAACGCGGTAGATTCTTGCATTTTTTTCAACCATGAAAGAGGTATTCTTGTTGGCAACGCTTAAAATACTAATAGATAAATCCCATCTTGAACAGATTCGGGAATTATCCGGTGAATTCAATGATGTAAACTTCATGTACTTTTACATAGACTCAAATGTTTTGGATTTCGATCTCAAAGACTATGATATTCTTCTCTTATTCAATCCTACTTGTTATGCACCTGATGAAAAAGGCTATACTGGGTTATTCAATGATGCAGAGAAAAAAGCAATTCAAAATTTCGTTAAAAAAGGAGGCTGGGTCATTTTTTCCACGGGATTTCCCGTTGAGGACAATCCAAACCGAGAAGATACACTTGAATTCCTTAGAAACTTGTTAAACATCAAGAAAATCATGGATGGGATAATCTTTGGTATTGATGAAAAAGATTACAAAGGTTCAAAGAAGAACATCGTATGTATTCCGACCGGAGAAGAATACTGCACCGATTTGAAACATATTTTTGCATACGAATCGAATCTGTTCATCCCTGATGAAAAGACCCACGTTATCATGAAAGGCCCGAAAACCGTGTCGTTCCAATCGGAGAAAAAATTATTTGAAAATATTCACCGGCCACCCATCGTTGTCAAGAACAAAATTGGAAAAGGCATGGTAATCGGAATTTCTTCTACACAGATGTTTCTCCCGATTACAAAGAACAAAACCGTTCCGACAAACAACAAACAATTTTTATTCAACATCTTCAATGAAATATTAAAAATCAAAGAGAAAAAAGAATTGGATGCACTGTAGTGATGATGGATTCTTTTGGATACCCCCACCGTTTTTTTGAAAAGAATTGTTATGCGGTAAACAGACAGGGCCAAACGAAAGCGGACTCGAACGGCAAACGAAAGCGGACACAGGCAACAAGACTCAAAGGGTAAGCGAACGCGGTAATCAGACGCTAAAGAATACAAAAGCCAAACAAAACAAAGTAAAATAAATTCCTGCGACAAAGTTTGGGTAAACAAACGTTTCTGATTCGGTTTTGGGCTCAAAATAATTCATTATTTTTACCGAGCCAACGGCAAGAATCTCTGCGAGACCATCTGCTCTCGTTTCATTTTTTAACTTCACGGTTGAACAAGCGAAAAAAATCGTCTAAAAAGAATGTTTATAGTATTACAAAACCTCGGGATCCGAAATCGAATAAGATTTTTCGACCACACCATTCTTTGAAATCGCAACGATATCGATTCCGTTTCCAGAAAACACATCCCGAATGATTGCAGAGCGAACGGCTCTCATACAGACTTTCATTCCCTCTTCAACGGTTAAATCTTCCCGCCATTCGGTTTCTAACACACCATATGCGTAAGGACTACCCGAACCGCTTGAAGTGTAATTCTCATCTAACATGGAGCCGTATCCTTCGATATCATAGATTTTGGGACCATCGAGTTCTGTGTAGCCGCCCAAAATCAGACCTACTTCATACTCCCCCTTATTGTTGTATAAGATATTCTGCAATAATTTGGCGGCTTGTGTGATTTTCATGAATCCGTTTTTAAGCGTATATATTTCGATTTCCGCGCGAAGTAATCCAATTAAATATTGAGCATCCGCAACCCCGCCTGCAATGGTTAGGTACATGTAATCGGTGATTTTGTGTAATTTTTTAGCATGTTTATCCGCAATGAGATAGCCCATAGTGGCACGATTGTCGGTGGCCAAACAAACGCCATCTTTCACCTTTAAACCGACCGTAGTGGTTCCGGTTTTTAGATGCGGAAAATCTTTGGATGTTCCGACCGTGCTCATTTTTAATTTTTCCGATAACAAATCCCGAATCTCATCGGTATGGGATTGAATCGCCAGCCGTGATCCTTCTATTCGTTCATTTTTCATAATCAATAAATAGTTTCACTTCACAAAAAGTTTTCGCATTCTTTTATAAATCTTCAAAAATTTTTGATAGTATCGTGCAGAAGAACACCCTCAAAGAAGTACTCACATTCGTTGGAAAATCCTTTGCGACTCCGGGCTTTCGCTTCTTTTTCTCGCATGTTCCGAAATCATGCACGGAAAAATGCGCGCTCTTTAACACATGTCAAAAGAACTTGGTGCCCGGAAATGTATATCGAATCGTAGAAGTCCAAAACAAAGTGTTTCAATGCCCATTTGATCTGCACGAAGAAGCGATGGTGTTAAGCAAACTCGTTGAAGAACCGATTTATTTTTCGATCCCTACAAGGAATGTGATGGAAGGGGGGTCTATCAAAGTTCAAATCGAAAAATGTCCGCATATCGAATGTAAATATCATGAGTTTTGCGTTCCGGAATTCAGAGTGAGAGAAGGCGAGAAAGTCAAGATTCTTGAGGCGAAAGAAAAGATTAAAGACTGCCAACTGGGAAAAAATCTTACCGTGGTTCGCGTACAACAAGTGAAAGAATAAGAAAAGACAATAATGTTGGTTTTGAGCAACTGGTGTTTGTCAATCTTTTTCCTTTTGCATCTGTTGCAATTGCTGGGCCTCGATTTGCGCAAGTATGTAAAGCTTATTTTGAGTAGACGCTTTGGACGGCATGAGTTTGAACCCCAATTCGGTAGCTTTAAACAGCCCAAGAAATAATCGTTTTGTAACAGGCACCATTTGTAGCCCTTTCTTAAATTCGAGTAATGTCTCCTTGGAATAGCCGCCGAACAGACCTGTGAAAAATCCGTAGAGATTGAAACCAATGAAAAATAAAATAACAATGAAAAGAACATTTTGAAAGAGATCCAGCGTTTGGAAAAAGCGGTCAACCCCGGATAAAATGAAATACATTCCTAGCGCGCTTATCGCCGGGATTAAAAATGTCTGTTTGAATCGAAAGTTAAATCGTTGTATTTTCGATTGAATAATCCACAGTGAAGATATATTTTTAGCCATTATTCCCGGGATATAAGAAAAGATGATTCCCCAGATTTGCAATAGTGGTAATAACATGAAGAGCAAAATTATTCGGGTGCCTTGCTCGATTATCCATACAATGGTATTATATTCGGCCCGACCGGTACCTTGGAATACTGTATCTGCAAACCATGCCATCGGCCAAAATGCGGCGAAAATCAGATGCCAAGCAATGAATTTCAAGGCGCCTGCCCATTGGGATCCCGCTAACATAATTACGTTATCCCCGATCACGAACATCAAGCCCAATATAAAACATAGCATATAATTCATCCATTTTAGGCCTTCGACGAAATAGTATTCCGTAAGTTTCATTTTCCGATTTCCGAATGCTTCGCTGATAGCGGGTTTTAATGCATTGAGAAATTCATTTATGACCGCGAGCATCGTTGTTGTATAAGAAGTCATGTTATAATAGCCCAATTCTGAACCGAAATTCATAACGTAGAGAGAAATTAAGATTGTTTCGATCACGCCCGCAAAAGCCCGGAATGAATTTCCGATCGTCAATTTTCCGCCGAATCCAAATGCTTCTTTTAGGTTTTCTTTATCGAAATCAACGCGGAACAAATTTCCGATAAAAAATCCCATTTTCCGATACATCATTCCAAAAATAATAAAATCAACGATCCCGCATACGATTCCGGCTAAGGAGACTCCGATAAGAGCACCGAAGGCTTCTCCGTATTGCGGTTGCATCGAAAAATAATATCGGGTACAATACACGATTAAATATGTTAGAGGAACGTTTACAACCGTTCCTAATATTGCGTTCAATTTTATCTTGATATCGAATCGCTGTAAACTATCGAACATCGCTCCAATAATCCCGAACATTCCCGGAATTCGCGCAACCGAATTGGCTATTACAAAATAGCCCATATAATTAAGCGAAGTATTTGGAAACA
>CAZUTM010000220.1:4596-7020 GCA_964623665.1 uncultured archaeon | reverse complement strand
GCATACGGATAATCTCTAATCCAAGGTCACTAATCTTTTGAAGATTTCCAATTTCTTCTAAGATTTCAAAGCACAAGGCGGTCATATTGGAGACTTGAGGCCATTTTTCGATGTTGGGGAGTTGTTTCAAGAGTTCTAATTCAACGCGAGTGGATATTTCATTCAATATTTTTGCTTGTTCACTTGTCGATACACGCTCCGTTTCCATCATTTTTCGCATTTTTTGATAGATTTGATAGCCCCAACCGAAATTTCCAAGCTTAAATTGATAGATAATCTGTTCTATGATGATTTTAATCATTATCGATTCCCTCCTTTGGTGATCCAATTCTTCACAATTTTTTTAGCGACCGAGGCGGAGCCACAAACCCAAGATAATTCGGGAATATTGGGGTAATCAAAAATTGAAATCGCTAAAGTGCTTGGAAATTGTTTTTTCAATTCACGTTCTAATCGCTCCTTTAATCCCGGTATATTCGAGCCGCCGCCATAAATCATGACATTCTTTAATAACTCGGGCACTTGATCTCTTTCCCATGCCCCGATGGACTGCTTAATCGCTTCTATGATACTGTTCGAGCGATAATCTCGCAACTCCGGTCTAAAATAAAGTTCGGGAATCATGAAACGCTCTGCATCTAACGAAAAATCCGTATTATCGGGAAGGTCGAAATTCATTATAAAAGATTCAGGATCGGATTTACATGCTTCATAATCGGCATCCGGCTGTTGAGAAACGAAAAAACTTGACTTTTTGATCTCAGAAAGAAACGGCAATAATAAATGCTCCTCAAAAGATCCAATTCTATTTTTAATAGATTTTATCAATTCCGTAGTCAATGTAGATGCCCCGATTGGAATATCTTGATTGGCTTGGATGTTCGGATAATTTTTATAAATCGAAACCACCCGGGTCGACGACTCACCCAAATCAACCATAGTCGCACTTTCTTTCGCCAATGCCGCCATAATTGCAACATTGTCCTGTAAAAATGAAATACTTTGAAATCCGATTTGATGCAAAAATAAATCAAGCAAAAACTGCTTATCGGATTCATTGAATGTCGGTTTATGCAAAAATAAAAGACCATATTCGGAAATCGGCGCATTTTTTAAAAGTTGAGAGATACAAAATTTGATAAATTCAACCAAATCTCCCCGATTTTTTTCTTTCATAACAAAATACGGCGATAACGTGAGCAAATGCGATTTCGCATCATTTCCGAAAAATCTCCGACGATTAATGGAATAAAGTAAAGAAAACTGTTGAATATTGAAGATAGGCTTTCCGGAGTCAACCATGATTGTTGGAATTATCAAGGGCTCTTGCTGACCGGCAAATCCCACCTTTGTTTGATACTCTCCAAGCTCGATAACGACAATTTTCGAAGTGTTTGTTTCGCAACTCATCTCGAAGTAATTGGCCGACAAATCCTTAATATTTTTCGATAGGAAAAGGCATTGCAATCTTTTGTTTTTCAAACTCGCGGAAACTACACGAAAGCAAAACAATAAATATGCTAATTGAGAGATGTTTATTTGATCGGTATGTCACTTTCGACTAAAATTGAGATGCTTGTATCAAAGTTAGCGATGGAGGATGGGGGCAATGAATTGGAAAAGGACATTAAAGATACCTTCCCAGATCCTTCAGATGCACTTAAATCCATTGACTTAGCCTTGAATTTCGTGAACGCTTTTTCACAATATCTATCGAATTCATCATTTTTAAAAATATTATCGAAAATTATAACCGGTACGTATGAAATCTGTGAATCTATAAGCGAATTTGAAGATTTACTCATCCGGAATCTTTTATTTAGGTTATCCGAACTTAATTTCGAGTATTCAAAGAAGGTTGAGATGGTCGGAAAAACGATCAGTGATTCGCTGTCTGGATTACCCAATCAAGTGATTATTATCAATATTCAAATTTTCTTTTTACCGATCTTCAAGGATACAGAGTTTGTTAATTGGCTCTCTTCACACCAAATGAAAGAGGTTGTGCAGATCGATAATTCAAAGACGGCGCTCCAGATCAAATCAGAGGTCAATGCATGGCTTAAAAACTTGGACTTGAACTCAGGAACCCAAGAGCAATTCCAAGCACAACTTGCAGAGCTAGTTAAGTCAAAAGCGGCACACTATGGATTGAACACAAGCTCGGATGAATATATCCATCTTTTAACGGAATGTGACGAGATGTTAGCGATGAAACTCACGGTCATTTCATTGATGATGGGCTTCGAGGATGATGAAGATCTCACGCCGGACCCGTTGAATTTGCCGAATCGAGCAAGTGCACAAGTATAAATACGGACTCAACGAGAAAAGGTTGAGAAAACATTTTTTTCATAATAAACTATTTCAAAAAAGGCTGTTTCAAAAAAGGCTGTTTCAAAAAAGGCTGTTTCAAAAAAGGCT
>CAZUTM010000220.1:0-4496 GCA_964623665.1 uncultured archaeon | reverse complement strand
AAAAAAGGCTGTTTCAAAAAAGGCTGTTTCAAAAAAGGCTGTTTCAAAAAAGGCTGTTTCAAAAAAGGCTATTTCAAAAAGTAATCTCTTTATTTGTTTTTTTCTCGGCGGATTTTGTTTCAATCCCATTCGATCTTTTGGCTTCCGTGGAATTTTTCGATCACCACGTTCTGCTGCGTAAAGAAATAGACCGCTTCTTTGCCTTGAGCCCGTAATGTTCCGAAGAATGAGTCTTTTGCACCTGCAAAGGGAAACCATGCTAATGGTGCAACAACGCCGATATTTACCCCTATATTTCCGCATTCGATTTCATTTCTGAAATGTTTTGCTTCTTCTCCACTTTCGGTATATATCGTTACAGCATTTCCTTTTGGATTTGCGTTCACGATTTTAATGGCTTGGTCGAGAGTTTCGCAATGATCCAATACGACAACGGGCCCAAAAATTTCCTCATCATACACTTTCATTCCCGGCTTTGCGTCTTCAAACACACATGGTCCAAGGAAATATCCTTTTTCATATCCCGGAACCACGATGTTTCTACCATCTAGTATTAATTTAGCCCCTTCATCGAGACCCTCTTGGATTTGTGCGAGAAGTTTGTTTTTAGCGGCTTTAGAAACGACAGGCCCCATAAAGGAGGTTTTATCCATCCCATACCCGATTTTAAGGGCTTTACATTCTTTTATGAATCGTGCCTTGAATTTTTCGTAGAACTCTTTCGATCCGACGGTCATGATCACGGATCCGGCCAAACAGCGCTGTCCCGTATTTCCAAAACAAGAGTTCATCATATTTAGCATGATGTTGTCGATATTTGCATGAGGTGTGACCACCAAAAAGTTATTGGCGCCTCCATGACACTGAGCGCGTTTTCCCAAAGCGGTAGTTTTTCGATAAATATCCAATGCGACCGGTGTGGATCCAACACTTGACACGCCTTTAACATCCGGATGGGTGATGAGCCAATCGGCGACATCGATCCCGCCATGCACTAAATTAATGACACCGGGAGGAAAACCCGCTTGGTCGATATATTTGAAAATAACTTGCATCGCCCAAGGCGTTTGTTCGTTGCTTTTTATTATATACGTGTTTCCGGCAGCAACGGCAAACGGCCAAAACCAAAAGGGAATCATTGCGGGAAAATTGAACGGAGGGATTACAATAAATACGCCTAAAGGCACCCGTACCGAATATTCATCAATACCCGAGGCGATATTGTCCATATATTCACCTTTGAGATATTCCGGGACCGAAAGCGCGGATTCGAGCATCTGATAGGCTCGAATTACTTCACCCTTAGCGGCATCGTATTCTTTTCCGTGATTCAACACGACCGCTTCGGTGATCTCTTCGAGGTGTTCTTTCATTAAACTTTGGAGTTTTAAAAGCGGCTGAATCCGTTGAATGGAAGGTGTTTTCTTCCATTTCGGGAATGCTGCTTTGGCGGCTGCAACCGCCTCGTTCACTTCATCTTTGGTAGACATAGGAATTTTTGCGATGGGTTCATCCAAGGCGGGATTCATGATATCTCTTGTGGTTGTGCTCTTAGAAGCCACAAATTTACCGTTTATATAATTTGGAAAAATCTCCATAAAATCACTAAAATTGAATGTATCACGTCAAAATTAAAAGTTTTTCATTGAATCTCGGAAAAAAGTAAATTTATGGAATCTGATCGTTCTATTTTCAAGGCTTCTTTGTTTTATTGTTGGCACTTCGTCACCGCGCGCACCTTCTCAGAAACGGAATTCCCGTGAGTTTCAGATATTTCCCGATTTACGGTGATAGTCTCATCGATCATACCGCGGACATCATCGAGATTTAAGTTGGAATGATACCGGTGGATTATAAGCAACTGTTATTCGTTCTATTTTCTTTATATAGCTCTAATTCATTTAAGAATATGCTTGATATAGAAGGTTCTTCCCATTCTCCGGAAGGAATACATAATGCGGATTCGATGAACTCGACTCATTATACCCCCCTTTTAAAGGCTAAGGCGGCTAAATTAGATTTTTCAAAGCCGGAAGCACTTAAGCATTGGCTGATCTTTTTCTTATCTGCGCTTTTACCAATTGTTTCTCATTTTATCAATCATTACGATGCTTCGGTCATTATATTGATTTCCTTGATTTCCGGGCTATCTTGTCTCTATCTTTTCAAGGACAGCTTGATAGATACTATTCCAAAAATACAACATGAACAGTATGAGCATCTTTCTAAAATATTTCCTTTTCACAACATCCGGTTTTATCTTGCAAAATGTGATTTAAACACGGTCGAACCTTCTAAGAAATCCATATTTGTGATGCACGATATAAAAAAGAATGAAGTGGTGTTCATTGGCGGAATTCATTTACAGAAAATAGCGATGACGGTGCATCCCAATCTGAAGAATTTTCTGACCGGGTTGTATCTTAAAAATATCCCGGTGTTCTTCGAAAATAAACTCTACAGCGAGTTGAATTTGAATTGCGGAAAGGGATACAATAAAAAGTCGCCCTTTTCTCAATCATTTTATGTGGATCCTCAAGAGTTTAAACAGAATTTCAGCAAAATTGAAGCAATGAAATATAAAAAAGAATCGGAGAAAAAATTGGTTTCATTTGCCATTTTCACCGAGGTTAAAGTATCCCTTAATCAGCCCGTGAGGGAGGCCCTTGATAAAGGATTAGATCTTATCCAGAGAAACCTTAATACGATGTTGCGAACCGCATCTTCGAATTTTCCTCACTATAGATTCGATATTCTTACCGATGGACAACTTGTCAATAAAATACAAAGTGTTTTCTTCGATTCAGAATCAAACAATCTTTGCGACGAATCTTTAGAGGGAAATAACGATGATTATGAGAAGAAAAATCATCAATTATCATTGATCTTGAAAATGATATATATGGGAATCTTCGGGGCATTCACGGGTCTTTTGTTCAATCTCTTATCTTTCGGGGTGATCTGCGGTTTATTATCGGCGGGCTATCTCTATATCAAAGAAAACAATAAGCAAGATTTAGCGGAAATACTAAATTTTCAGAGGATTTACCCCTTTGCTAACATCGAGTTTATCACGCATAAATATAATCCCACCTCGCTGTTTGTTCACATTCCGAGTCTGCACATGATCCGGGGGATTCGACCGCTTTGCATCCAAGGGATCGGCGAGATGTTTAATTTAAACATCGATAAAATTTTCCGGGAACAATTGTTTGATACGGTCTCTACCATCGCATCTGTTCATGCAATCCCCATTCGAGAATCGTTAAATGTATTCCAAGAAGAATTTGGTGCATTTTTAGATTCGAGAAATCTCTTATCGCCGAAAATTTTGGAACTCATTAGAAATAAACAACAGCAAGCAAGCGCGGAAGTTCAAAATGGAGAAATCAATATCAATTACCCGAATTTCTGCACCGCATCGGGAGGGATCTGGTATCTCAAATATCTCATCTCTGTTGTTGCGGGAATCGATAATTATTATGATCTTTCGCTTGGAATTCAACGGTTATCCGAAGAGCTGAATGATAATCTCAAAAAGATCATCGATATCTTCGTAACAAAATTACGGGACATCTCATTCCGAGATATCTCTCCATCGGACCTCGAACGGGCACCCAGAATTCTTCTCTTAAAAAATACAAATTCGTATTTATTCGGCTCTTTATTGCCCCAATTCCCGATATCCGGTGCCAGATTAACCCAATTAATCAATTTACCCGCCGAATACCAAAAAGCGGTTGAAACAATCTATCCAGCAGAATTCCAAGCACCCATCAACTTATCTGCTGAAATTATTTATGGGAAGATCATCAACACGGAATTCAATAGAGAAGAAGCATTATACGGTTTCAATTTTGAAAATATTTATGATACAAACCTAATTTTCGGCGGAAACGAAATCGTCCGCTTTAAAATCGGCTTGAAAATGATGTACGAGAACATTATCATGGATATCCCCACGCTCATTTTGGATATCAACGGATATTGGAAACACATACTCTCGCTGTTCCAGACAAGCCAATTGAAATCTAAAATTCAAATATTGACTTTGGGAGAAAATTTTGGAATCAATCCATTTTTCTCTGAGGTTGATAACGACCGAAATCTCGATTCCTACCTATCCTCGATAACATCAATCTTCTCTTATTTATATCGCATCCAAACAGATGATGAAGCATTGCTTAAAGAATGCTTATACTCATGCCCGGCCTTTGAGCTCAAAGATCTGGACTCAACCAAGATCCTGTCAATGATGGATTTACGACTCACGGACACAAAGTCGGAAATGAGAAAAATCAGCCTCATTTACTCCGTTATCCAAGAATTTAGTACGGCACTTAATCTCAAAGCGTTTCGAAAAAACGCACATCCGGCGCTTTCTTTGCAGTCTATACTGACAATGCGAAATTGCACCATCATCGATTTATCGAATTTAGAGCAACGAAAACGATATTTTGCAGCCCTTGTTCTTTTAAAAAAAATATCCCATATAG
>CAZUTM010000219.1:0-7194 GCA_964623665.1 uncultured archaeon | reverse complement strand
GTTCGGCATAGAATTTTGGGATATCGATTAATGTGTAGTCGTCGAACTGATAATTCCCCGTTGTATCTATAAATTTACAGCGCAGCTCAGCATCAATGTCCACCCAATCGAAAGTTGAAGGGACAACAGAGGTGTAATACAAGGGGATATTCACAACACTGTTGTTAAGCGAAAAATATCGGCCTCCCGCTGGCCCTGCACCTCCTTTTCGTCCTTTCGTAAAAGAAATATTAAATTGCTTGAATTTTATTTCAAGAGAAGGCATTATATTCACGCCTTTACAGAGCAATAGGCATTTCTGCATGAATATTGAAGGTTTCACCATCGGGATCGCTAAAAGAGAAATAAGCGCATGGTTGATAAAGATTTCCGTTTATTTCTACACTTTTATTTTTTTTTTTTTACAAGCTTCTCGATGATTGCTTTCAGCTCATCATCAGAGATCTCCGCTTTCAACAATTGCAATTGCCCTAATATTTTTATTATTTGTTTTAAATCATTGTAGGAAAAGATGGGCTGAATTAAGTCTTTCTTGGGAATCTCATCCATATTAATTATGTTGTCGATTTTATCTTCTACTTTATCAGCACCCATGAGGTTTTCCATAGCATCCACAACGCAGCCGCATAAATCATGTTCCATTTTGCAGATGAGGTCATTGAGGTGTTCGGATTCCGGAATATTGAGTACATAGCGGAAAAATAACTCGACAATTAGATGGTTTTTTATGATTTTCTTAGCCAATTCAACGCCTTTATCTGTTAATTTTACTGCAATTCGGGGTTTCCATTCAATTAACCCTTTTTCTTGCATCTTTTTTAACATTTTCGTGGTCGAAGGCGCCGCAACATGGAGTCGTTCTGAAATCTTCAAATTTTTAACCCATCCATCGGTCGCCTCTACTCCAAGCGACAACCGATAGATTGCTTCGATATATTCTTCTATCGAGGCAGAAAATTCATCTTTTTTTTCGTGGATTCCCAACCATTGTCGATTTTCTGATTCAGAGGTATCTGCGGAGGAGAGTTGCGAATTTTGGTTCTGATTCTTTGAATTATCGACCATATATATGAAGAGAAGAAAAAATGCATAATATATTTTTGGGTTTAGAATTAATTTTGCTGATCCAGTTTATTTATTTAACAAATGTTGCTTTATTCGGCAATTTCAAAATAGGGGAACCTACTTTTGACCAATTCGATGGCGTCTTTATAATTATCGATTCGGGTGCTCTGTTTTCGAAGCGGGTCTTCAAATTTGGCTTCAAAATCGTTCAAAAACGCTTTCAATTCTCCGCCAATCAGGCCCGAGATGCGTTCAGCAAAAAATGCCACCGAAACATATTTTCCTTTTTCCATGAAGAGTTCTGCAGATTCGCTTGAAATGTATCGAACGCTTTTCTTTGCTTGAAAAGATTCTTGGAACATCGAATTCATTGCGGACAGAAATCCGGAGATCAGATCCTCTTCAATAGCTTTTGAATGCGCATTGTTAAATTTGATGAAGAACAACACAATTCCCGAACTATCGGAGATGATCAAGCCGTAATTTTCATGCGGAAAGAAGTAGAGGTGGATAAAATCAATTGAAATTAGCAAATATAGAATTCCCAAACCGGTAAATGAGATTATGCTCCCAACCCCATCAAGAGTGAGCATCTCCAATTCAGATTTTCCCAGAATGATCTTTTCATAGCTTGAAATGGAAAGTAAGACAAATCCAACGATTATTATACATGATGAAAGAAAAAGAAGAAGAAATTGATAACGTTTGCTTTTCTTATATAAATTTAGCCAAAACGGCAAACCGGTGAAGCCGAACACAAAAATCCCAGATAAATAATAGGTAATATCTGCAAAAATGCGCAATAAGGAGAAAATTTGATCGGTTTGCAATGAAATTTTCATTTCAGCAATGATCCATTGAAGAACTACGAAAATTGACACCAAACTGCAGAGAATGGAGAATTTCACATGATCTCTATTCAGCTGTATCATATTTTCGATAAATAAGTAAAAGACGATAAAGCCTACACCGGTAAATGTTATTTGCAAAGCAAATATTCGATTATTGAATGGATCGACCGTGATAATATTAGTGAGGGCGGCCAAAATTGAAATAATCATAGTCACAATCAAGGATGTCGGGAAGAAGGGCAATGATCGCTTCAAACGATTCGTTCTCACTGCAAATTGAGTATAAATGATGACAACTGCAAAAATAATGAAAATATTGAGCCAGAAACTCATGAATGATAATAATATTAATTTGAATATATGGCCTTCGCTTAATAATTCGCTTGAAAAAACAAAAGTAAAAAAGAATAAAAATCAACCCGAAAATATATAAATCGGCACGGAGAAAGGAAGTTGATGGAGAATCTTCTTCGAAGTTTGCGAGATAGAGGCTTATTGCAAAGCGACCAATTAGAACAAGCGATCCGCGAGACCGACATCCGAAATTTTTTAGCCCCAGAATTACGCGAAATTTCGTATTACTCTTTTTTAAGCGATCGCCCCGCTTTGGCCATTAATGAAAACAATGTACAGCGAACAATATCTGCGCCTCACATGATCTGTATTATTTTTGAAAAATTGATTCCCAATCCGAACGAAAAATATCTCATCTTAGGCTCCAAATTCGGATATTTTGCAACCTTAGTGTATAAAATGAATAATACAACCCAAGTCACGATTTTAGAGGCAAATTCGTTGATATTCAATCGAACTCGGGAAAATCTAAGAGAGATTAATCTTAATCAGCATATATCTATAAAGAAAAAAAATCCTCTTCAAGGACTACCGAGCCAAGCCCCGTTTCATAAAATTTTAATTACCGGCTCGATCGAAGAGATTCCACAAACGCTTTTCGATCAGCTCGCAGATAATGGAATCCTAATTGCACCGGTGGGTGAATTTACGCAAGACCTTCTTATGTATGAAAAAACAGGACACCAACTTGAAGAAACCAATTTATGTTCCGTGGTGTTTTCGAAACTGGAAACTGTTGTCGAATCAGAAACAGGCACTGACAGTTAAATTTAGTTAATTTTCGTGGTGCAAAATTCTTCGACATTTAAAGTGCGATGCTCCCGATTGGTTTCGAAATTAATTTCGGAATACAAAGAAAAAAAGAAACTTAAAAAAAAATAATAAAATTAGATGCTCGACGAAACATTTCCCTATAACATGCCTTCTCCACGTTTTTCATTCAATTTTTCGAATATTTTAGCAACTTCCTCCGGGTTCTTCGGCTTTGTGAGTAATGAAACCACCACAAACACGACAATTGCAACGATTTGCGAAACAATGAATTCATGGACCGAACCAACGGTAATTTTGATCGCAGCAGATTCATAGAGAACAATCGGCACCCAATCCTTCAGAAGCGGAAAGATGGTCGTATTAAATGATTGGTTCAAAGAAGCAGATCTGAAGCAAAGCCACCAAAGAACAGTGGTAATCAATGCTGCCAAACCGGAAGAAACAGCACCGGCAGCGGTACCTTTTTTCCAGAACAACCCAAAAACATAAGGAACCAAAATCGTTGAAGCGATCGCTGCCCAAGCAAACATCGCCAAAGCAAGGACTGCATCTGGTTTGAAAATGGTAAGAATCACCGCAACGACTATGATAATCATGGTGGTGATTCGTGTTACTTTGAATGTTTTCTCATCAGAGGCCTTTGTTATGTATTGATAGGTATCAATAGAAAGAGAACCCGCCGCCATTAAAATGACCTTCTCTCCGGTGGTAAGTGAAGCCGCAGTGGCCGCAGCAATGAAGAGACTTGCAAACCATACCGGAAGAACCGCTACCATTAATGATGGTATTACATTTTTTGCCGTAACACCCACCGCCAAGTCCGGGTGTTCGAAGAAAAATGCACGACCCAAGACTCCGTTCAAATACGATAAAATTGAAATGAAAGCGGCCCAAATTGTGGAAATAATAAGCCCCTTCTTAAGCGTATCCTTTTTCTCATCAGCAGTATAAAATCTCGAAATCATCTGCGGCATTCCCCATGCACCAAAGCTTGTGACGAGGATCATGCCGATTACACCAAAACCACCCGCACCCGGAAAGATTCTCAGATTTCCTTGCGGCATACTTGCGGAAATCTCAATGGCTTCTAAAGATTCCAACATCCCGGAGATACCGCCAACTGCTACCAATGCACCGATTGTAACTGCGAGTACTCCCGCTATCATGATGATACTTTCGACCACATCGGTTGTAATCGCACCATGGCTTCCGCTAATTGACAAATAGAAGAGGGTAATTAATCCTACGATTAATACCGCATAAATATCCGCGTTTGGAACGCCAGGCAGAATTATTGTGAGCAAAGTCGACAAACCCATATAAATTGAAACCAGATACACCGTTTCAAAAATGAGAATCGAAATCGATGTCAAAAATCTCAGCGCATCGGATTGGTACCGTTTTGCAAGGAGTTGAGAGATCGTCAATGCTTCGAATTCGCGAGACATTATTCTCGTTCTTCTTCCAAAAAACAGAAACATTGCTATAACTCCGATAATCACGTTCAAAATTCCAATCCATATGGCACTTAACCCCCAATTCCACGCATATTCACCACCACCAACAAGCAGTACGGCGCTAAAATAAGTAACACCGAAAGATAGGGCCAATAAAAGCGGGCCGATATTTCTTCCCGCGACCATGAAGTCTTGAAGGGTATGGGTTTTCTTTTTTGCCCGGATTCCTGCAACTGCAAGGAAGATCAAATAGGCAGCAAAAATCACCCAATAAATAATTGTACTTGATTCCATTTTTTTTTCACCAAGGTAACAAAAATGCTTTGTATTGCACTAAAGCATGTGTAAGGTTTGTTCGCAAAGTATTTAGAGGTATGCCTCTTTTATGCAGATTTTAAAATTCGGATATTATTCTTGATGATTAAGGCTTGAAACAAATAAACAATCAAACCAATACATTATCTGCGGGAAAAAATTACCTCACAAAGCAAATATTAAGGATAACTTTAGAGAATTGCGGGAAAAAATTCCTATCTTGTAAAAATCGAGATATTTCTTCGAAAAAGAATCTTTGAAAATTTTGAATATAGATTCTGAATCCATTTTTTATTTCAATTTATATGTATCGATGAGTAATTTTCCCAATTCGAGCAATGCGGATTCAATATTGATATTTTCCAAAGCGCTGGTTTCGTAATATTTAATTTGGTTCTCACATGTAAATGTTTCAATTTCTTCTTTATCGCAAAGCGCACCGGATTTTGTCTCCAAATCTTTTTTATTTCCTAATAGGATACGTGGGATATTTCCGCAATAATCATTGATCTCATCATTCCATTTATATATTTTTTGCCATGTGAGATATCGCGTCAAATCAAACACCAAAATTGCCGCTTTTGCACCTTTGTAGAACACACCGCGCAACGGTTCAAATTTATCTTGGCCGCCGATATCCATAAATTGCAAGTTTAATTTGAGCGAATCAATATTCAATTCTTTACTGGATACGTTGACACCAATTGTCATTAAATAGTTTCCTTGAAATCTTTGATTTACAATCCGATCGATTAAAGATGTTTTACCGGATCCGCCCTCGCCGACAACCAGAACTTTGAACACGAAAGACTGACTCATCGATCTTCAAATTTTTTAGGCAAAGCGGGGCAATAAACTTTTTTATTTTTCTTTTTTTTTCAAAACTATGTCTGATGCTACAAAGAAACCTTCTCCGAAAATTTCCCAAACCGGGATGAAGATATTGGCACTTATAATCGCTTTCTTTTCAATTACAACGATAATTTACGTAACGATTCCATCGAATACGGCCTATAATTGGTTAATACGTTTATTCGGACTGTATGGGTTTATTTTCTTGGCTCTTGCTTCCATGATGTCGCCGTTTTTAACTGCTCTTTATAAAATATTCGGAAAACCGTTTCTTAAATTGCACCATTTTTGTGCGATCGCCGGACTGGCTCTGATCACCTTGCATCCCATTTTATTGGCGATTGAGCGCGGTACTTTGGCGGTTTTTCTTCCGAATTTTGATAGTTTTCTGATGTTTTGGACTCTTGCTGGCCGGCCTTCCCTTATTCTAATTTATATTGCGCTAATCGGCGTGCTTTTCAAGAAAAAATTGAAGAATTGGAGAGGCACTCACGCACTAATGTATATCGCCTTGTTGATGGGCTACGTACATGGTGTTTTAATTGGCACCGATTTCCAAAATCCGATCATCTTGGTGCTCTTCTCGATTCTTTTCGGACTTACCGTTGTTGCGATGGTGTGGAGACGCTATCAATTATTTATGCAAGCCAAAAAGAAGAAGGCTCAAACTTCAAAATAATTCGAGATATTCATATAATTTTTGATTTTTTTTCATTTATTTTTTTCATTCCGCGGTTGGCGTTAAGATCTTTGCTGAAAATGCGTAAAAAATAGAAAATAAACAACATAAATTTAAATAAAAAATGGATGTGAAAGATCTAATCTTTCTTCTCGCTCGTTTCGGCCTTTTCTTCTTTCTTCTCTTCTTTTTTACCTTTCTTATCTTCTTTTTTAACTTTCTTGTTTTTCTTTTCTTCCTTCTTCTTCTTTTCTTCTTCTTTCATATCTTTTTCCAATTTTTCCCGCTTTTCTTTGTCGATCACTATTTTCATTTGTCCATCTTCACACTTTTCCAATTTATCGATCGTGTACATATTTTCCTTTTTATATACTTCATCAATCGAAATAATGTAAAGAACGGTGATATAAGCCATGTTGACATCATCCATAATCAGCGTAACGGTCGATCCCGCAACCCATAAGAACAAAGCACCACCCGCGGCCGCCATTATGTAAGTTACAATTGGATCAAACTCGAAATAGCGACCGATAGCCCATCCGATGATCGCACCGACAGCTGTGTTGACAACGGTCAGAACATATTCAAGAAAAACCAGAATTCTTTTGATATGTGTTTCTTTTATATAGATTTGAGACAGGTCCCGAAGCATTAAGTACAAAGATCTGAAAATTGCGGAGTGAAATAATTTCTTTTCTATAACAATGGCAGGAAGCGTAAATGTGTTGATACCCATCCAAATTCTCTCGTACCATGGTGTTCCTTTTTTCTTTCTGAAACTTAATTCTTTATCCGGGAGCAATTCTCCGGTGAATGTAAATGCTTCTTTGATATTTTTCGGTCCAAA
>CAZUTM010000218.1:0-7225 GCA_964623665.1 uncultured archaeon | reverse complement strand
GTATTGATAGATACCTCACACTTTTGGTGTGTAAATATTTATGAAATTATATATAAATACGATATGTAAAGATAAAATTTAAAATATAATCTTTTATTCTGCGATTCTTCTATTTTATATGATTTCATGATAAACTACGCACGCAGTTTATAAAAAATGGGGGTAAATTTTAATGAAATTATATAAACATTAAAAAAAACGTTTTAAAAAAAATCACGGGATTATCGGGACATTCCCGCAGAATATCCACGCTGAATTCAGAACGTGGATAATTTGGTTCGCGGAAACGTTTTTTGTGGTATAACAAAAATCGGCCCCCAAATATGTTATCTTGGGCGATTTCGTTTACTTATTTATCATGAACGAAGAAGAAATTGCATTGGAGAATCTTGTAAAATTCGTTGATCTCTTTCAGACTCAACCTTTGATTCTCCAAATCACAATCCTCTTATTCCTTACGGGAGTAACGGTTGGAGCAATCATCTTCAGCTACTATATGATTAAGCTGGTGGTGATGTTCTTTATAAAACTGATTAAAGGCGGTGTGACCGTGGTTAAAGCGGGTGTTCAATATCGATCCTCACAACCTGCGATCACAACATCATCCGCTGCACCCGCCGGACAATCTAATATTCAATATGGCCAAGGCCCTCAAGCCGGAATCCGTCCAACTCAACATCTAACTCAAAATCAAACTCAACATCAAACTCAACATCAAACTCAAAAACAAGCACCGTTTTCACAGCCGCAGAATGGCCTATCCACCAATTTGTCAGCGGTGAACAAGCAAGGTTCGCAACCCAAGGTTCCGGTTGTCCATTGTTCTAATTGTGGGAATCCTTTTACCGAGAAAATGATTGATGCCTTAAAGCAAAGCGAGAAGGTCTATTGTGAATTCTGCGGTCAAGGCTTCATAATTGAAAAACAATGAAAATTTGGTGGTGGATCGAATGAAAATATATTTAACAACTCTTGCCGTTTTTAAATTAAGGCTTTTTTCTGCTTAACAAATATAGGTGAAAATCATGGAAGGAGAATTCAATTTAAGCTGTATCTATTGCAATGCAAGGATTCCAACCGAATTGGTCGAAATGATTATCAATAATCAAGAGGTGTTATGCGAAAGATGCGGGTATACCTTGACCATTGCGGATTTTCCACAACTGCAAGTGAGATCCGCACCCGAACACTTAAAGCAGCATAAAGAAAAAGACTTAGTATCCCGAATTATC
The DNA here is from genome assembly GCA_964623665.1 of uncultured archaeon. Lineage (GTDB taxonomy): Archaea > Asgardarchaeota > Lokiarchaeia > Sigyniarchaeales > Promethearchaeaceae > CAZUTM01. The sequence goes on along the minus strand of CAZUTM010000218.1, from coordinate 5,993 downwards.
GATAAGGTTAATTCGATTGTTGAGAAAACCGAAAAAAAGCAGGAAAGCCACTATCAATCTCCTTACAATGCTTCACAACCGTATCAAGTCAATGATCAGCAAACACCCTATCAAGTCAATGATCATCAAATACCCTATCAGCAATATACCAATCAATCAGCCGGAAAAGGCGACAGATACAATAACAATACAGAACAACCGCATAGTAATTCTGGATCTTATTATAATTGGAATAAAACGGCCTCACACCAAAAAGAAGATCCCTATATAGGAAAAATTGCCTATTCGGAGCCCCGTAGCATTCTTACTGATTCTGAAAGAAGAACGATATTTGGCCTTCAAAAGGCGGCACATATTATCTCTAATATTTTGTTTTCGATAGGGTTTTTCATTGCGCTGGGTTTAACAATTGAATATCGCGGACAAATCGCGGTGGTAACTCCATTGTTTTATTTATTCGCTTGTGCGGTTTCATTGATCATCGATAACCTTTTGATTTATCCAAAATATAAGGCTGGAAATGCGCACGGAAATCTCGGAATTGACGAAATCATTCTTGGAATTGCGACCTTGAATGTTCTGGGATTTGGTATTCCGAGGCTTTTAACCGGCCTTTTTATTCTTGCATTGAATCTCGATTCTATTAACCGTAGAATGGTGGCCGCGAAAAAGCGTTCTATAGGCGCGAAAGAAGCCCAATTATTTGGTGCTTTATCGGTCTTGAGATACACCATCTCGGAAGGGAATAAAATTGCGTTGTTGGTCATCGGGTATGCTTTTGCCACCATCCTCATGACAAATCTCGGTGCATGGCCCCAATTAATCTTTATTTCAATTTTTGGGCCTATTGCTTTGGGCATAAGAAAGAAATATGTTGTTGAACCTGTGTTTCAGACAAAATCATTCCGATTGGTGGAAAAAAATATCGCGATGAGTTATGTTTCAGCGGTTCTCTCGATGTTTTTCGGCATCGGATTTTTATTTCTGTTAGAGGCTTTGATGCTTTCTGTGATAAAAGAATTGCCAAAAGATGCGATCGAGAAGTTCTTTGAGAATGCTGCGGATTCACAACAATCATCCGATCTCAAAGCTGAATATCTTTCACCGCATCATCATTCCGTACCATCGGGCGCCTCGGAACTACGTGTATCGGGCAGATTGGGCACATCGGAAGAAATAAACCAAGGTCTTCCTTTTAAAATTCGGCCTATTGAAAGTGGAACGCGTGATGAAGGGAGAAAAGGGGTGCAAGTTGGCGGTCCAATCAAGCGATTTGATCCGTATACCGGAAAACCCTTGGTCCCGGAAAACGAACAGCCTAAAGAGGATAAATCTCAGTATATTGCAGATTTCGAACAGCGAATTTATACTGTTCTATCGGATAAGGTGAAATACGAACTCAATCAATTAAATATCGATAAAGAAGAGAAGAGTGATTTACTTCGCTCGTTTATTTATTTGGGAGAAGAAGAGCAATTGAAATACATCCAAGAAATCAAAGGGTCTAACCAATCGATAAACACAGATTTAATTGAGAGAATTCGGAATTTGCAGATTAGAGACGATCAAAAAGAAAGTTTGATACAACAATTAGATTATTTAAGTGAACCGGAGCAAGAAAATTTCGTGAGGTACCTTGAAGCATCCACGAAGGGAGCAGAGGCATGAGCCTTTTGCAAAAGCGGGGGGACATTGAAATGGCAGAACACACAATTGAAAGAAGAGTTAAAAAATCAAAGGAACAGAAAGAAATTGAAGGATCAATTCTCGAAGATGATGGAACCGAAGGAAATGTTCAAGAATCTCAAGTAATAAAATCATTGAATCTTCCTTCCCCTAAACCAACGCCAATCCCTTCTGCTGAAGAACTAAAAAAGCGATATTCAAAGCTAGCGGAAGAAGATGAAGACGAGGATACCGATGATATCGATGTTAAGAAACAACCAGTTCAACGAACTTTTGAAATCGATGAAAAACAAATTAACGAGTATTTAAAGCGAACGACCGCATCAAAGATACAATCTCGCGAATCAACATCAAAAGACCCCTCTTCGCATATAATCGAACCCCCAATTGAAGCCAAGCCCTCGATTGAAGGAAAAAAAGTGCCGAAATATGGCCCTGTTTCTGAAGAAGACCTTCAAAAGGTCGAAGAGATTTATGGCAAGAGCGTGGAATCTTATATTCTGGAAGAATACAAAACCTTAACCCCCCTTGAAAAAGACATTCTCGAAATTGCCCGCTCTATCCTAAAAAAGAAGAAATATTCTTCAGAAATAGAAGCGGATAAAGTGGAACGCTGCTCCGAGCTTGTCCAAAAATTACATGAAAAATGTATCGCGAAACTGACATATACGAAAGGATACAACCCGGAAACCATCTTTGAAGCAATAAAAACATTGGAGAAGAAACAATGGATTGTCACAGAACACCGAAGAACAAAAAAAGAGATCTTAGAATCGGAGCCCCTTCTCAAGGTGCTGGAGTTTATTAAACAAAATCCGGGAATTCATGCAAGACATCCGAAAATCCAAGACGAATTAGCAATCTCCCGCAATCCTTTCATTAAACATGTTATGGTGTTGGAAGCATTCGGGTTAATCAGGTCGGTCAAGATCGGCCGCACACAAAATTATTTCTTCTCCGAATTACCCGACATCTTTGATGATTTGGTGGTTCTCTTCCAAAATGACCTTATCGTAAATATTATCAATCTCATTTTGGAACATCCCGATATTTCGTTAACGAAAATTGCCGAACGATTGAATGTGTACCATGGCGCAATTCAATATCACATTAAAACGCTTAGAGACCTTAATATTCTCGAATCTGAAGAGAAAAGCACGGCTAATCGCTTTGTTATCAACAAAAATCTTCTTAGCCGATACAATAAATTATATAAAATCCCTCCCTTCAATGTATAATCATTTTCCTCTTTTTTTTATGAAATTCAAAAATATAATCGATTTTGTAGAAACGCTCAGTACAAAATTCCGTCTTCGTGAAATGATAAAAAGCTTGAAGCTGAAATATAAATAGCGAAGTATGTTTTTGAGAGAATTATAAAATTAATAAAAATCGCTACAAATTAGCCGGGATGGGGATTTATATGCAAAAAGAATCCGAATTAATCAATGAATGCTTAAATGAGATTCTAAGAACCAGTCCCGCGCTGAAATTCGTTCTGCTCATCGATAAAGATGGGATTATTATTTCAAAAGTTGCGAAAATGGCTTTTTTTGATTCCGAAGCCGAAATAAACAAAATATCTGTACTCTCCACCGCTGTATACAGCACCGCTGAAGAGCAAGGTGCAACAACCCCCTTTGGAGAATTGAAAATTGCAACGTGTGAATACAATAACGGGATCATTTTTATCACTCCGCTTTCTCGGGGGATCGTCGTGGTTGGATCAGAGTCTTTTAATTCGCTCGGTCTCGTGCGCTCAAAAATCATAAGTATCCGGAAAAAAATCGACAATCTTTTGGAGAATTATGTGTGTAGCGACCAAGAGATCGAAGATAATACCATGAACGAGCAATTAAAAATACTTTTCCAAGACTCCAACAAAGAATTCTTCACCTAACACACTACCCCTTTGGAATACGAAAAATGACGCAAAAAGAATTCGAAACCATTAAACCGATGGAATAATTACGAGAATTAAATAACCTTTAGAAAACAAATAAAGATTGCTTTAATCTCTCTATAGGTTTTAGCGCGGAGTCCTTTAAAATTCCATCTAACGTTTTCTTAAACGGAATCAAACTGGTATTGTTGATGGGACAATTCCGATTTGGGACAGGCCGATACTCCGCAAATCTATTCAGAATAGTTTTCATCATTGGCTCGGACACAGAAGCATGGATCGCCTCATTGCTGATCAAATACGTAGAATAGTACGATGATCTCCTTTTTTCTTGTGTAAAAAATTGATTTGAATAGAGATATACATACAAATTATTTGCCATAGGCAGAGGATGGACTTTCTCCGTTACAGAATTGAATTGATGTGCTATTGCATTCAAGATATTTTGCCGAATGGTTGGAGAGTATTCGGTAATTCCTTTATATTTTTTATCAAAATCATAATATTTGATATAAATTCCCGGAATACCGTCGATGGAAATCCCTAACTCATAAATAGCCATGCCTATCAAATTAAATATCCATTTGTTCCTTTTAAACTAATCCGATAAAAGAGTCGAAAAAAATACAAAATGTCTTGAACATTTTTATTGCGTAGGTGAATTTTCGGTTGGTGAATTGGATTGACTTGGTTTCTTCAGTTCTGCCATGTATTTAATCCATTGTTTGATTTTTTCATTTCCTTCGCTTAATAATTTTTCAATATTGATTTGGGTGTTATTTTCCGGTTCTTTATCTCCCTCAACGATTTCAAGATTCCAGAATTTTGCGAGTTCCTCCAATGCCGGTTTTCCGAGCCTTGAGAGAGTCCAATAACTACACTCACGAACATCTTTAATGTCCGAATAAATGAGTTCAAGGACTTTGGGGATGCAAGCTGGCCCTATTTTTTCTAATGCCCATACCGCGGAGGCACGTGCATCTTTCACATCGGAATAGAATGTTTTAATGAGATCATCAATTGCGACTGCCCCAATTTTTTCAATTGCCATGACCGCCGATGCTCGCACATTTTTTTCATAATGGCTTAATGCTCTTACGAGAGATTTCACTGCGGGAGCACCGATTCGGTTAAGTGCTTGAGCAGAGGTTTTTCTGACATCAATAGAAACATCACCTAATGCCTCCACTAACGGGTCAATAGATCGCTCGGATTGGATTTTGCCTAAAGTGAATGCTGCAATCCGGCGAATTGCATCACTTTCATCATGGAGGAGAGTTACCAAAGGCTCGATGGCCTCTTCTCCCAATTCTTCCAATTTTTTTGAAGCTTCCAGACGGTTCTTCGCATTTTTATGCTTTAACTCATCGATCAGCTTATTTAACTCTTCTTTACTGGTCACTGGTCAAACCCCTTTAAAAAATTCTTGCTTGTTCACTTCTAAAAAAGAACGCTCAAGAATTTGTAAAAATCAATCAATAAAATATTTTAACATATTAAAGGTTATTGATTTGAAAAAATAACAACCCATTATTAATACTGAGTTCATTTTATTCCCAAGTGTAGTTTATTGGCTATATTCTTTAAGTTTTCGTTTCTAACGATTTGAATACACGCTAAATTGATATGCTTTGAAAGAATTTATTTGGCTCGTTTTTGTCAAAAACATTATAGAAAAGTAAATTCAATCCATTTGTAAATCCCAAGAAAAATCAGCAATAAGCCTGAAATAATAATGGCCGTTTTTTGATTCCATTGTTTCTTCGTTTGTATAACAAATGAAGCGGTAAATACGACAATCGTATTGACAAAGATCACCGCAACTATAATAAACACTAAGGGAATGTTTAAAAATGGAAATGCAAGTCCGATAGCCCCTTCATCCAAACTCGATGCGATTCCAATCAGAATTAACCCGAAAAATGAAGAGGCTTTTTTTAGATCAATTCTCTCTTCTTCATTTTCATTTCCCTCTTTGATAATCCAAATGCCGACACTGCAAAACACGAAAAGAACAATCCATCCTCCGAATTGTTCAATTGAAGAGAAGAGAATGGTGCCTATCAGCCAGCCCATCATCGGAAGCAAGATCGTAGAAAGCGAAAATGCGACGGCCATCTTTCCAGCATATTTCCATTGTTCCATTTGCGTTTTACCATTCACAAGCAAACACATTGCAAAAGCTAATGCAAAATCATCAAGCGATAACCCGAGCGAAAGTAAAATTAATGAGAGAAAATCCACCATTGCTCCATCAAAAATCTCCATGAAAAAAAAAGGCTTTGCTTTCAAACGCTTGCTTAATTTCTTTGAACTAGTCGATTTTGGGTTAGCCGGGTTGAAGCGAGTTTGTTTTCAATCGAGGAAATGCGCCCAATAATCGGGCACCCAAATTGTCTTTCCG
>CAZUTM010000217.1:0-7246 GCA_964623665.1 uncultured archaeon | reverse complement strand
AGGTTCATCTAGTAAAATATCGCGCGGTCCGTTTTCATCTCGGATTTTGATACCCGCCTTCAAGGCTGCTTTTAATGTCTGTGCGCGCATATCTGAATCAAAGGAAGCGGGGACGCAAATTACATAATCATCCGAAAACTCATCGAAATTACTTTTGACCGCTTTCATCATTGTTTCGAGATATATCGCAGACACATCAACAGCGCTGTAATATTTTCCATCGATGGTCCATCCCATAGTTTCGGGTTTCCCGATATAGGATTTCACGCTTCTAATCACGCGATGCGGCTGTGATTTAAGCATTGCTTTCGCTTTGATGCCTACAATCGGATCGGCTTTCGAATCCGGTAAATACAAAAAACTGGGCATTAAATCTTCTTTTTTTATTGCATCATTCTCATCAAACATGGGGATTTTTATTACGTTGGCTTGTATTTTATTATTCTTCAGAACTCGAACGTAACAAATGGAACAATTTGTAGTTCCTAGATCAATTCCCAAATATAAGTCTTTTTTTGGCTTTTGTTCTTTTTGGTTTTCACTTGACATTATTATCCTCCTCCTTATATTGTATTACATCGGGTTTGGAAATAATTATCTCATTGAATCGCCACCCCGGTGTCTTAACTGAAACTTTTTGAATTTCATTCTCATCGAAAGGCTCACCGCGATAATTTACTTGCGGGAGCATCGAATAAGGTAAATCTATGATCTCATCCAATTTATAAATCGGGGTGATTTGTTGAGATTTTAAAAAATTCTCAAAAATATGGATAATCGCTTCCAATTGGATGGTGTCTTTATCAGGTTTCCAACCTTGCGATTTTAATTTAGCAAGTTTGTGTTTAATTTGGTAGAAATTGTCCAGAAGTTGGCCGGATTTTACCGAATTGAGAGTTTTAAAGAAATTAATTTTGATTTCTTCTCGTATCTGATTGATCCGGACATCCAAATCCTTTGTTTTCTCTTTTAATTGAAGATCGTAATAATCCGCCAATTCTCGAGAATTCATGAGATCTTGCTTTGTCTTTTCAAGTTCTAGATACAATTCTCGAATTCGATTTGGGTTAGAAATGATCTCCTTGAGCTCAGTGTCGCTTTCATCGATGTAGGTTTCCCCGACCACTTCATCTTTTAATTCTTGTTCGTTGTCGATTTCGAGTTCTTGTTCATTTTGTTTAAAAGCGTTTAATTCTGGATAAAGGGTTTGAAGGTTTTGAAGAAGCTCGATCAATACGAATTTCCAAAATCCATATTTGCCAAATTTTAACGCTTTTTTAACCAAAGCATATTCAGAATCATTGAAACTCTCTTTTAATTGATGCAAAAACAGATGGAACGAGAATAATTTATAGCGGTTCATTGTCCGGTTATTGTACATTGTAAAAATCAGCCTTGTAATGCATATATTAGGCTTTTCTTTTTGGTTTTCGTTGTAAGAAAGGTAGGCTTCAAGAAGTCGGGCAACATTTCGAACCCAATCAAGGGATTTAAGATTTATTTTAAAAGGTCTGCTTTGAAAGACGATTGTATATTCTTGGAGCAATTTTCGTATTCTGAATTCCGGAATATCCTTAAGATTATCGCAGATTGCGCCAAAATTTATAAAATTTAAATCTTGCGTGGTTCTTTCGAGAATTCTATATTCGATTTCGGCTTGGCTTGAATCATTATATCTGCTGAAATCATTCTCAGCTATTTTTTCCATCAAAATTTTTTTCAATTTTTCATTCATTTTCATTGGTGTTTTCTCCGTATTTCATATGGTTTTTTATTGGGATTAAAAAAATATGTTTATTAATTGCAGCAATAGCTCGCTTTAAAAAATCCAGATCGGCATCTTCGAAATACCCGTGCATGAAATAGACTTTTTTAGGAACTATTTTCGATATTATTTCTTTAATTTCAAGATAATTCGGATGCATAAAGCACGGCACGTGAACTACATCGCATTCGAACGGTTCGTTTTCGGATATGTTCAAGATGGTCGCCAAGTGTTGTCTCATTTCCGATTCGGTGTTCTTATCCTTATCGATCCGTAATTCGGTAGGAGAATATGCAAGGATTAGGATATTACGCTTATCCGGAAAAAAGTATTGCCTTAAATGTTGATTCTTTTTCATTGTCTGCGGAGTTACGAAAAATATATTCATTATCTGATCCTTTTTTGCATTTCCCCTTAATTTTAAAAAATACTCGTGCAAATTTAGAAACTCTGCATTTGCTGACAATGCAATTTGTAAAAAACTTTTATTTATGTTGCTCAAATATAACTTGGTAACTTCATAATTCGCATCATCAAGGACTATTCGAAGCTTCTTTGAAGATTGCGCAAATTCTCTTAATAAACAACAGATTAATTCTTGCGCGATTCCAACAGCGGAAGTTAAAATTGTGCAATCTCCTTGTTTTTCGACGACGTTTCGTATGGTTTGTTTAAAATCGGACAAATGAGGAGAATCTTGTTTTTCTGAATTATTGTTTGAGCCATTAAGTTTCTTGTATTTTGAAAGCATGGTGGCCTCGCAAAGAAAGAGATCGATTTTCATGGTTGAAATAATGTTTAAATCCAAAGGTCGTGTCGATAGAACTTGTGAAGGAAAGAAATCGCCCGAAAAGAGGAGAGATTCATTATATTGCTTGAGATAGATCATTGCTGAACCGATGATATGACCTGCCGGAATGAATTCAAAATAAAAAGAAGAATTTGGAACATAGAATCCTTTGTAAAAGGGAATTTCTTGGATTCTTGCAATGATTAATTCAATCGCACGCGTCATCGCCTCTTCGTTTGAAACATCATCTTCATACCACGAGGAAAACAAGCCTTTTTTTCGTAATTGTAACGAAATCAATTGTTTAGAACCTTCGGGGACATAAATCGGTGCATGCGGTGCGAATGTAGCGGCATCCGGAAGGGCCCCGAAATGATCAACGTGTGCATGTGAAATAATGATCGCCTTTATCGATGCTTGACTTTCTATTATGCTCAAAGATGTCGAGAATTGCGGAATCGTTTGATTGGAATTATTTTTGAAAGTACGCTTGCCGCAATCCAATAAAATCGAATCTATTTGATATTTCCTGTTGTCTGATGTTGCTACAAGGATGCTTAATCCACCAGAACCCTCAATTCCACCACCAAGAGCATATAGAATCATTTCTTTTCATTCACCTTCTAGTTTATCTCAAGTTTGATGTATTTCAAAATACAATAGTAGATTTCAAATATAAATTTATTCTTCTTAGCGAGAAGCCATGGAGATTATAAAAGCCGATAAAAAGCAATACCATGAGCTTTTTAAATTCGGCATTCGTCGACTCGAAATATACTTAAACCGAAAAAGAGAAAATTATTTCAATGAAAGCAACTGAAAGAGTTTCCAAAGCAATATCGTTCGGAAGACCGGATCGAATTCCTTTCTGTGGGTACAACGGGTTGGCCCCTTTGCGCTCCGATGTGTTACCTCTTCCGCCCCTAACGCCGAGTTCATGGCAGCCTCCGAAAGAAAAATCTCCACCGCATTATCCTCATGTTCATAGATCGCAAATCCGGTCGGGTATGTACAAATGGAAAGCAGAAGGCTGGAATCCAAAACCGCATCCGGAATGGTATACCTTGCCTCGAACCGAAATCGATGAATGGGGGGTGATATGGAACGGTTCAACAATAAAAACGATGGGAGAACCGCTTGATCCCGCTATACCGGAATGGGATATGCTCGATTCTTATAAAATCCCAAACGGAAAAAACCCCGATCGGTATGCTACTGCCCGGAAAATTTGTAAATTGCTGCCACAACAATCCAAGTTCCGCATGGGCGTAATGACCAATTTTGTATTCGAAGTCTCGCATTTCGTGAGAGGCTGGGACAATTATATGCTGGATCTTTTCAAGCATCAAAATGAACTCCAACGTCTTATCAAAAAAATTATGAATTTTTATTATGAAATTGCCGATCAATTGATTGCAATGAAAGCCAAAGCGATTTTTACAACGGATGATTGGGGATCTCAAAAAAATATCTTGATTTCACCGCAGATGTTCGATAAATTCTACGCGGAGGCCTACAAACAGTTTATTAAGTATTGCCACGATCACGGAGCGTTCTTTATTCTGCATTCTTGCGGAAAAATCAATAAACTGATTCCGAGGTTCATCGAACTCGGCGTTGATGCGCTCCAATTGGATGCACCACACATGGTTGGTTTGGATGAGGCCTCCGAATTTGCCGGAAAAATTTGTTTCTTCGATTGTATCGACATTCAAAAGGTGTATCCATTCGCTTCAGACAAGGAGATTGAGGAAGAATTCAAGAGGATGGCTATTAAAATCGGTTCGAAAGATGGCGGATTGGTGGCAATCGATTATTTCAATGCTAACAGTGCCTTGAACGTTCCTTGGAAATCGATCAAAGCATTTGAGCGGGCTGTGAAAAAATTTGGAAAGTATAATGCACAAGGGCAATTGGAACTCTTACAGAAAACTCCAGATTCAAACGTACAAAATAATAAATAAGCGCGCCTTTTATGAAACGTTTTTTCGGACAAACATAAACACGCAAAAAAAGTCTGAAAAAACGTTTTCGTTCACGGAATTATCCAAGTTCCGTGCAGAACGTGGATTTTCTGCGGGAATTGCCCTTTCCCTTGCATTTTTTGCATATGTTTAAAATCCCTAAAAAAGCCACAAAAAACGTTTCCGTGAACAGCCAATTCCACGTTCTGAAAAAAGCAAGTAAATTCTGCGGGGAACAGCCCATAGCCCCGAAACTTTCTTTTTGCGTGTTTTTTTTAATTTTTTTTAGGTGGAAAAATTCTAAATATTTTTACTTTGAAAGCAATTAAATATTTATTCGATCACCCTTTAACTGAGTTGAGCCTTATGATTATAGGAGCGACGCGTAGATGTGTTGGTGGAATTGTAGCTTTGATAGGAATAATTTTAATTTTACCGAGCATCGGCTTATTCTTCATAGCGGATTGGGTTTACGGGAAACCGATCCATACGGCTGAAACCTCAATGACCCAAACCGACAGAGTGAAGACCATTACGATTAATGATGTGATGAAACAAGGGAATGATTATGATATCCGATTGATAGTAATTGCTCGGGTTGTGAATATTGACCAATTGGGGTCCTTCAATGTTAAAATGGACTCGACGAAAATAGGATCCGGATTAGCAGCATTTCCCGCCACTTACCCTTTTAACGATAACAAAGTTAATGATTCAACTACATCGGATGAAACTTGGCAACTTAAAGAGAAATTTGCGGAAAATGCAAATCTTGTTCTCACATTCAATCTCACTACCGATATAAACATAAATTCGGTTTCTGTGAAAGTGGAAATATACCAGAACCCCAACCGGCCTTTGGTGGAAACGATAACGAATATCGGGGCTATATTGCTGATTCCGGGAATCATAGTGATCGTTTGCGGTGCTTGTATCGCGGGTCCAACACGCACGGGAACGAGTTCCGGGAGATCGCGTGTATCGGGAGCAAAATATATTTCCAGGCGACATTAGAGGAAATTTACCACATTTTTTTTCCAGAAATTTTCAAGAAAAAGAGCGTAAAGCGAAACCGCGCTTCCGTTTTACTTCTTTAAACATTACAAATCATTGGCCTGCAACCGGTCAAAGCTACATCAGTCGATGATTATCTCCAGAGATTTTTTTCTCTTAATAATCATAAAAAAAAATCAACAAATCGGTGGGGCAAAGGGACATTCCCATCGAATATCCACGCAAAATTCTGAACGTGGATAATTCTGAGTATGGGCACTTTTTTTGAGACTTTTTTTGTGGTTCTTTTGGCCGTTTTTTTTATGTGCGAGTTCATTGGCGTGGAACACCAATCTGGATTTAGGAAGATATTTTGATCAAAGAATGAATCCGATCAAATTCAAAACAGGCGATGCGGTGATCACCACCATGGATAGAACAGTTCCGGTGAAGATTGCACCTGCCGTTAAAGAGCCGGTTTGGTATTTCAAGAATTTGGATATGAGCGACACGAAGAATGTGAGCGGAATGGCGAGGATCAGAATCATCGATAAAAACATATTTCCCATTGCGAGCGAAATGAGCAATATCATTGCAGAAATAAAGATCGAGATGAGACTTGCTGAGATAAAATAATCCCTAACCATCTGCTTTGTTTGGAAAGATTTCACGTTTATCTCTTTCTCCGGATCAACCGATTGCCGTAATTTATCGGTGGTGACATTGAATATGAAAAAAATGGCGAAGATGATTGTCGCATATGGGATCATCCAAGGGGTCTCTGAAATATGCGGAACAATTCCTAACAAATAGCCGATGGAAACGGCGAGTACGCCATATGCAAATAATCCAATCACACCGCCGAGGATAATGACATTCCAACCTCCGGATTTCAAGCAATTTTTAAGTTCTGCTTTGAATTCGTAGCCGTTTTTCTTGCCGTGTTTTTTTAATAGGAGGTACATAGCCACGGCAAGCCCCGAAAAGAAAATCAGAATTGCATTTGCAAAGATAAATGGTAAAATGAATATAAATACGGAAGGGAGCAATCCCAAATATCCTAAAAACACCGTGGAGCCGAGTAATATTCTTCGATCTTTCTGATTAAGCGGATGGAGCTGCACTTGCTCTTTTACCACAAATAATTGTTCGTTTTTTGAAATCTTCCTTGAAAGATTAACAACGACAAAGGAGAAGAGTCCGATCAAAATGATCCCGAGTAATATCGAGACAAGGGTCAAGGCAATTGTGGAATTAATTCCGATTAATGGTTCGGAAGCGATATCCGGCATATTTGGGCCTAATAATGCGCGATAGAACCAGTTTCGGGTTTCTCTAACGAATGGTTCGTAATAGGGCGCGAAGAAATGTTCCGTTCCTTTGTCTATTACCAATTTGGCTGCGGTTCCATCTTCGAAGCTCCCGTAGGTTTTTCCGAGTTCTATTTGGCTGCGCTCCAAACCGGTTCTGTTTTGCATTACTTTGTATATTGAATTAAAATCGATGGCCTCGTCGAATTCACCGATTAATATTAACAGATTCGGCGGTCTTGTGACGTTAGTACGTTGAAAATCCGGGACCGGAGCCAACCCGACAAAGGCGCGAAAGTCATAATCATGTTGTAATAACTCAAATCCTACGCCGCCACCCATCGAATAGCCCATATAGCCCAAATTGCTCATATTTATATCGCCTCGGGTAGCAAGATACCTTTTTGCAGCAAGGACGTCGTTG
>CAZUTM010000216.1:0-7313 GCA_964623665.1 uncultured archaeon | reverse complement strand
CCGCGGTGGCTGAATCGAAATCGGATGCTGTTGATGTTTCCGGATCGGAGGAATCTGCGGTGGCTGAATCGAAATCGGATGCTGTTGAAGTCTCCGAGACAGCGGAATCCGCGGTGGCTGAATCGAAATCGGATGCTGTTGAAGTCTCCGAGACAGCGGAATCCGCGGTGGCTGAATCGAAATCGGATGCTGTTGATGTTTCCGGATCGGAGGAATCCGCGTCGGCTGATGACAAGTTCGAAGAGATCTCCGAATCAACGAGTTTAGCAACTATGAGGAAAAAAACACAACCAAAAGTTTCGAAGAAAAAAGTGGGAAATCGTAAAAAAAGTTCTAAAAAAACAGGCCGTAGATAAATATGAACAATAGAAAGCAAGTCACAATTATTTTCGGTATATTTTCGTTATTGATTATTCTTCTATGTGTCATTTTTCAAGTGGGGAACATATCAATCATTTATTTTAATTTTTCACCTTTTCTGATGCTTATTTCAATAGGACTTTCAATAATCTTTCAAGATTTTGTCCGCATATTAATTTTCAAGAAATTCAACATCGAATTTCGTACAGCAAAAAAAATTACCATTCAAGCTATCCTTTCCGGGATTTTATATTCATGGCTATCCATTTTCGTTTTTATTTTTCTATCGATAATCTCAAAAATTCCAACAGAATCCATCCGCTTTCTGGGATTGCTAAAATTATTAAATGTTTTTCTTTTTATCATTTGGAATTTGATGATTTTTAATCACATGAAGTTGATCTCCGATTTTATCAAAATAAAAATGGATAGTGATAAAAATGGAACGGTTAATGGAAAGCCGGATATATTAAAATCAAAAAACGCCCTATTGAAAGACAGAAATTCCCAAGATCCCTTTGAACAATACATTTTTTCAAAAACAAAACCGGATCTATTATCTAAATCCTATCCACAGAGGTATTCATTTCAATTCATAATTCCCTTGTTATGTTCGGTTCCTATTTTATTCATGCACCCTTCATTGACGCCTTATCTCGCATTTTTATGGGTATATTTATTATTTATAGCGTACTTTTTATTAAAATCCGCAGAAACGAAGGGCACATGGTTTGCATATTCTTTTATTATCAATTTTTGGTTAATTATTCCATGGATATAACAAAAAAAGGAAGTTAGAGTCATATTTTGATGGAAAAAGTGAAAAAATGTGTGTATTCTATGTTCTTCTTATTCATCTTGAATCTGTTCCAATAAAGATAAAACTTGGTATAACTTGGTTCGCACATGTAAAGGACAGTTTAAGTCTTGTGTTATATCATCCAATTGAGAACGGGAATTGCTTGCACATAAGCCCGGAGTATTTTTTGTCATATCCATCGATTGCAAACATTCGATTGATTCTTGTGCTATTTTTCGAATATTTCGAGGAACTCCTTGATCTTCAGCGATTTGATTGAGCAAATATTGTACATCCTCGACAATTTCTTTAACATTACTTGGAATCTCTTTCTTCTTAGCCAAAAAGATCACCTCTGGTTGTGGTGATGAATGGGGATTATAAGTTTCGAAAATAACAATCCTAGCTTTAGAAAACTCTTGCAATTAATAAGTATAGCTTTTTCAATAATTCCAATGAAAACAGAAAATTTTATTTTCGGAATGAAACAAATAGGAGTGTGCAAGCGGATATTCGAAAAAAGATTTTGGAGCTTAAAACAAAGCCTCCGAATGCAGAAACTCTTTTAAATCTCGCTAAATTATTGATTTCGGTTAAAAATTACTCGGAAGCAATCCATGCATTAATGGAAATCGTTAGCCATGAGAAAAGCGCAGAGGCAAATCTCCTTTTAGGCGAAATTTATTATCTTCTGCGGGATTTAACCAAGGCAAATCAGTATTTTTCCGAGGCAATCAAGATAAATTCCCGGTCTTTGGACGCGTATCTTGGCCTTGCAAAGACTCACTTCTTATTGAAAAATTATGTCACTTGTCAAGATAATCTCGAATATGCAAAAACCATTGATGCGGATAATGTCAATGTTCTATTGATGGATCTTGTGCTCAATTACAATTTGTATCGACTTGAGTGCCTTGATTCTCTACTTTCTTCCCTTTCTCTTAAATCCTTGACTCCGGAAACAAAGTTGATCGTAGATTTCATCCACGGGCTCTTACTTTTGGCTCGGAGGCGAAATTCTCAAGCGTTGTCAAAGTTGGAGTCTTTGAAAACAAGAGAGCCGTTTGCAAACCCGAATCATAAAGAATACTTTATAATTTTGAATAGCATAGGGTTATGTTATTTAAGAATGAAGAATTTCGAGGTTGCGAAAAAACTATTTTCCGATCTCGTTTCTAAGTTTGAATGCTTAAAAGAGAATATACTCGATAAGCACAGTGGTAGTATTATTTATTTAAATTATTCGATAACCCTTTGGTTAAACGGAGAGTATGTTCCTTCTTTATTATATTTCGAGAAAGTTCACCAGATTTCACGGGACATTTATCCGTATTATCTTGCTGTAAAAGAATATGTTCAATCTAAAGGCGCTTCCCTGAAAGTAAAAGTGAAATCCCTCAAATCCGAATCGACAAAACGGGGCTTAAATTATGGGCTCTATTTGGGGTGTGTGATTCCAAATCGATATCCCATGGATGAGTTAGCCACCCGAGTAGTTCTTGACTATCTCGATATCGGTGTTAAGGATCTCGAAGGTGCATCATGTTGTCCCGCGCCAGGAGTCTTTAGAAGTTTTGATATTCCAACATGGCTAACACTAGGTGCGAGGAATATATCGATTTCCGAGCAATTAAATCGAGATTTAATCACAATGTGCAACGGCTGTTATGGAACGTTATTGGAAGTGAGTCATACTCTAAAACACGATAACAAGGCCAGAGACTCTGTGAACGAAAAGTTAGCGGAAATCAACAAGCGGTACAAAGGTACAAGCGAAGTTCTCCATGTTGTGGATGTTCTTTACAACAAAATCGGAATTGAAGCGTTAAAAAAATATATTGTTAATTCTTTAAATCTGAAAGTTGCGGTGCATTACGGCTGTCATTTGATAAAATCATCCAAAACAAGACCATGGTGTGGCGAGACTGAAAATCCAAGATTTTTTGAAGAATTGGTTGAGATCACCGGGTGTAAAGCCGTTGATTATAAAGATCGTTTAATGTGTTGCGGAGCGGGAGGCGGCGTTCGATCCGCAGTAAAAGAAGTGAGTTTGGACTTTACGCGAGAAAAATTAGAAAATATGAGATCGGCCGGTGCCGAAGCCATAATCGTTGCTTGTCCATTCTGCCAGTTACAATTTGATTTGGGCCAAAACGAGGTAAATGCTGTCTTCAGAGAATCTATTGGAGATCCCTTCTCGATCCCCGTAATTTATATAACGCAGTTATTAGGCCTTGCATTCGGATTAGACCCAACGGTCCTTGGCCTTCAACGCTTTAAAATGGCGGGCCTCCCTCCTTTTCAGCCCACCGAAGTTATCTTTACAAAAGATCTCGATGGATCGGATCTCTTACTCGAAAAATTAAATTCGTTTGGTGAAAAATAATTTTTTTTTTACATGAAAAAGAAAATTAAAAACAAGGTGAAGTTATGAGTTTTCCAAAAAAAGTAGCAAAATCCGATGGCGGCGAACTCTCCATCGGACTGAAATTCGTGAATAAAACATTCGAATTAAAAGTGGATCGATTAAAATGTGTAGGCTGCGGTGTATGTTCAATTGTCTGTCCTAAATCCGCGATCTTATTAGGACCGCTTGCGGCAACTCTCGATAAAGATACATCATCCCCCAAAAAAGATGTGGCCACAATGGAAACAGACACATTCAGAATGGATTTGCTGAATTCTGAAAAATGCGTATATTGCGGCACATGCACATATTTCTGCCCGTTTGATGCTATCCATTTGTTTGAAAATAATGAATTTGTTTCGCCAAAAGATCTGGTCGTGGTTCAAAGCAAAGCACTCCCGGAACTTGATGGAAAACCTACGTTCTGTTCGAGACTCAATCGGGATGCCAATGTATATTGGGAAGGAAAAATCAACCTGTTACACAAAGTTAACGATAATTTAACCGAGTTTAAAATGGAATATCTGCACACGTGTCCTGGGGATTGTAGAAAATGTGAAAAAATTTGTCCGGTTGAAGCCATCTCTTTCAAACCCCTCGCTGAAGCCTTTGAATCCAAGAAAATGATTCTTTTAGATGAAGAGAAATGCATTAAATGCGGAGCTTGTGTCCGGGTATGTCCCTCAAAGAATTATTCGCTTGAACGAAACAAGATTAATTTCAAAGGTGCTTACAACAAGATCTTTTGGGATCCGATTCATAAGCGACTGTTGCAAGATAAAATTCTCGAATAGCCATTGCCATTAAAATATGCTGAAAACATTTTTTTCAATTAAATAACATTCTATTCAACCAAAAATAGGATGAATCTTGAAGCGTACAAGCCAACTCGGTTCCATAATTGCCTTGAAATCAAAAAAGAGAATGTCACTAAATAAAAAAATTCACAAAAAACGTTTCGATGGACTGTGTTATCCATGTTACGTGTAGGCTGTGGATATTCGTTGGAATAGGCCCATAGCATCGCAAATTTTTTTTGAATCGTTTTTTTCAACGCTATTTTTACATGTTTATGAAAAATAAAATTTAAAAAATTGGAAAGGTCGATTTTTTGCAAATCACGTTATTTCTCTTTTTTCTCTTTGAGATGATCGGGTGGATTAGCCGGATCCCATCCGTGGTCAACAGCGTCCACTCCAGCATATTTTAATTTGAATCCGGTCTTTAAAGTTCTCGCACGTTTTTCCAATTCTCCAGCAATAACGATTCTTTGAATTTGGTTGGTTCCTTCATAAATTTGAAGGAGTTTTGCGCCTCTAAAGAGAGTTCCGATACCATATTCTTCTGCATATCCATAACCACCCATAATTTGGACACAATCGGTGGTATTTTGCATCGCGAAGTCGGAAGCCATCATTTTTCCGATCGCTGAATAATAGGAGTTTTTAATATGATTGTCCGCCATCCATGCGGCTTGCCGGGTTAGAACACGCGCTGCTTCGGTTCGAGCGGCCATGTCGGCAATCATGAAAGAAATTGCTTGGTTTTTCATAATCGGTTTTCCGAAGGCCTTCCTTGTGATTGCAAACTTAGATGCTTCGTCGACGGTGCGTTGACATACTCCGGTAGCAATTGAAGCGATACCGGCGCGAGTTTTATCCAAAGTCATCATTGCGATATGAAAACCTTTACCTACTTCACCCACAAGGCAATCGTTCGGGACCCATACATTATCAAAGAATACCTCGCTCTGGCTTGAGGCTCTCTGCCCAATTTTATTTTCGATATGTCCAATCTTGACACCCCGCTCTTTTGGGACCATGAACACTGCGATGCCCTTATACGCTGAACCCGGATGCGTTTGCGCGAACACGGTAAATAAATCCGCAACGGGCGCGTTTGTAATCCAACATTTTTTACCGGTAATCGACCATCCATCACCATCTTTTACTGCGATCGTTTTTGTTGCAGATGCATCAGAGCCAGCCTCCCTTTCGGTTAAGCAGAATGCACCGAACTTTACCTTATCGCCGGTAACAAGGGGTTGAACATATTTTTGTAATTGCTCAATGGTGGCACCTATGACAAGAGGCGCAAAGGCTAAATTATTGACATTTATCGAAGTCGCTACACCGGGGTCTCCATAGCCCATCGCCTCAAAGATGAGAGTTTCTTCGAGTAAAGATAGTTCTGGACCGCCAGCTGCTTTCGGTATATGGCAATTCATGAATCCCGCTTCGAATGCTTTTTGGCAGACATCGATCGGGATTTTGTCAGCGCGATCGTACTCGAACCCATTCGGAACAATATGGGTTTTTGAGAATTCCATTGCACGATCGAATAATGCTTGTTCTGACTTGCTTAGACTGAAATCAACCATGACAATATAAAGTTTGTTCGACTGTCTTATATATTTTTCTTATTTCAATAAATCAATCCTTTGATTTCAATACCAGATTTCAAAACAACATCCTTCGAGGGGGTAAAAATTCAATTTGAAACGATTTAAACATCTCAAAGTAAATAATTTCATTGATGCCTTAAGAAAAAAGATGATGAGATTATTTTGATGTCGATGATATTTTTTTTATAAGTTCGTAATCCGTTTCAACGTCTTTCGTATATAACTTTACGAACAAGCTTCCGAAAATACCAAATAAAACGATTACGACAATGGCCCTTAAAATCATCCCGGCTAAAAGATAATATAATCCGAATAACCCAATCATTATTCGAATCGTTTGTTTGTATATACTTGCAATTTCCAAGTATTTGGATTTTTCCGGCAATGATAAATTCGGGATAGGCCCGCTGATTTCGATTTTCTGAAGAAGAACGGTTAAGACGTGCCAAATCGAATGGATCCCTTTCGTGCCGCACCAATAATATATCCACACCCCTAAATAAGCCATGAACAAAGAAAATGCGATTGCGAAATTCATCAAAATAACCGGCCTTTCGCTTAAATACAAGAATCCGGTGACATACACCGAAAACCTTCGAAATACAAGAGAAGCCATTACAAGCACGGTAATGATGAAATATCCCGAAGAAAAGCCCTCCCAATAATGATTATCGCTTTCATTCGCTTTGTCGTCATCCAAAAGGGGTAAAATCGGCTCGACCAACCCGAGACTTTTTTTTACGATAAGCCCCCAATTTTTCCACCCGATGTAAAAAATCGTTAAATTAATAAGAATCGCGATCACAAATACGATATACGATGGATTCCTCGTTCCAATCAATGTAATAAACGGCAGAATTCCAATCCCTAATAATAAAGGAATAAACAAAGATGTTCTTAATTTAAAGGTTCGAGCGATGCGTTTCACTTTTTCAAAGCCCTCGAATTCGAACTTCGGATTTTTTTTAGCACCCTTCAATTTAATTATCATATAAATGAGAATTAAGGGTATCAGCACCGCATTTAGCCAAAGTTCGATGCTTCGATCCAAACTCGGCATCGGAACTGGAAGAGCGTTCCAAAGAAAGGAACCCACAAAGATCAAAGCCCCAAAGATAGAAAAGAAGCGGGCAACTCCGGACATCAGTTTAAAATAGTTATATCGAGGTGATTGGGGCGCAAAAGCTGGGAAAAACAGAAGTACTGCAACGGGAGCCCATAATCTCATAAACAAAGTCGCAAAAAGAAATGAACTAAAAATTAGACTCGATAAAAGATTAGAAATCGGATGATTTTTATCTGTCGGCTTGTGCTCATGGTGCCAATAGCCGAAATGGTGAAGA
>CAZUTM010000215.1:0-7341 GCA_964623665.1 uncultured archaeon | reverse complement strand
GGTAGCGAATGATGACCATCCACCCTTCGATATTCGTGATCCGACGAATTTCCCAGCCGTTTTTGCAGAATTTGGCTTTAAAATAGGGTTTGTCGGCATCCTCATGAACGGCGGTCAGGTCTTTGTTGAGCACATAACCTTCTTGTTTCATGAGGTCCACCGCGTGGTAGAACGCAACAATCTTCTTGGATTCGAGTTCTTCTTCCGAGATCTTTTTCAACGGGAATATTGCGGTGGCAAGTTCGGATTTTTGACAGCGATGGTCGGATTTTTGACCGGATTTTTTCATTGTTTTCACTTCCTCCTTGATTATTCGCATACGGGGTGCTTTTGATCTAATATCCGTTCGGGAGTATTTAAAGATCCCGATATTAGTAATAATTTTGCTTTCCGGGATTTTTGTTGATCTTGTTTTTTTAAGGGCATAAATCCGTCCAAATTGAAAAAATCCTCCCAAAGATTGAAAATGGAATCAATTATTGATATTATTTCCATTTTCATTCTAAAAGGTGTTCGAAAAGCATTTGGTGTCTCTGTTCGAGAGTTCTCATTATAAGATCCCGATATTGGTGATCATTCTGAAATCCGGGATTTTTTGAGAACATTTATTTTTTGGTCTAAAACCGACCGCTATCGCAGAACATATGCGCATATCGAACCAAGATCATTTATATCTTTCAAACAGTTCAATAGAAGAAATATTACAACCTAAATTTGATTTCAAACTGGTGAACGATATAATAATCTGAAATAAGGCAGAATGATGCGAAATAAGGCAGAAAGATGCGAAATAAGGCAAAACCAACTATAAAATGAAACTGAGAAAAAAACCTTGAAAAATTCGAAGAACTTATTCAAAAATCTCCTTATATTGCTCGGGTTTTGGATCTTTATTTGCCGTTTCGAATAAAACATAGTTATTCGCACCACAAATCGGACATTTCTTGGACTCTATAAAATAGTAATCGAAATTGGTACCATTCACCTGATTATAGGCAAGTGCATTTAGAATCAATTTTTCCTTGCATTGACATTCCAATTTATCATTTCGCTTAAAGAACGGAATGACCTTTTCCGCATCTTTAATTTTTTTTATAGCGGAGTTGTTCAACAACTCATGCACCAGATCCTCCTTCTCGAAAGGGATTAATTTTTGAGTGTATTCCAAGAGTTGACCATCCGGATTATAGGATGGCTGGTGGAGGACATGAAAGATATCAATCGATTCTTGCACCGATTCGGCTGTAGTTCGATTTGATTGCGATACATTAGCTTGTTGATTTTGGAGGCTGTTTAGTTGCGGAGGAAGCGGAAGCGGTTCAACCCCGGGCGGATATTCAAATTGCACCACATATTGAACATTTCCCCTAAAATTCATAGAATCTTTTACAATTAAATTTTCATATTGCGCCGAGTCCATATAAAAGGTAAATACTTGAAGCGGAATCTTATTGATTAACAACAATTCTCTGAGATCATTGAGCACTAATTGATTATACTTTCTAATGGATTGAAAAAGTTCGAAGTTCTCGTTTTCTAAAGGATCTTTATTCTCTTTTACAAAATTCTGCCATTTGCTTTCTATTCTCTGCCGCAAAATTTGGGGAAGAAAGCAAAGTCCAATAAAGATCGGAATCATTAGATAACCGGATATCTCGGGAGCATAAGATTGAAGGGTCATATAGAGGATCAATAACCCGCATGTCAGAGGAAATGTAAATTTAGCGATCTTTTTTCGAGGAGATTCTTTAATGCCTTTAGAAACCGCTAATGTCTCTGCTTTGTCAATTACGGTATCAATTTGGGAATCCAGTTTTTGCTCCTCATAATCCTTTTGAAGAAAATTGTTGGGATCTTGGGTTTGAATCTGAGTAAATAGCTTCGTTATGAATTCATTTTTATAATTTGCCAAAAACGATTTCTCAAAACAAAAGGTAAATGGATTGGTGATGATTTTGTCCAAAAATCGAATGGTGCCTAACTGTGTCTTGATACGTTCTTGCAAATTCATATCGATGGGTAAAGACATACTATGAGAAAAGAAAGAATAAAAATAAAGTTGATTATTGCCCAGATTTATTGTTTTTTCCCGATTTTTGAGATAGCGAGTTTTTTTTGAGTTTTTTCTTGTGTTTTCTTGTTATCCTCTTGATTTTTGCTTTCGTTTTGTTGTTCTGTCGTTTTTGAAGTATTTCCTTCCTTTAAAACGGTCTTATCTTCGTGCTTTTTAATTCGGGACCAAAAATAAATCATTTGCACTTTATACCAAATCGCAAGCCCCAACAACCCTAAAATCCCTGAAATTAACCAATTAAGTGTATTTTGGATAAGCACCCGGTCTATGAAATATAGAAATCCAACTCCGCCCAACAGTAACAATATCATGATAACAGAAATTCCGAACACGCGAGGATAGAGTCTTACGATGATGACATACACAACCACACAACAAGAAATAAGAAGCCATGTGAATACACCATCGTGGAAACCCATCGGAAGAACCCATTGTTTCGCAAGTTCCGCGATCAGAGCAAAAAGGCCGCATATAGATGTTAAGGCCAAAAAGTTTCTAACCAATTCATCTTCTTTCAAGGGACCGAATACAACGATTAATCTCGGAAGGGTAACCGGTGCATTTTTAGCCGCATTGGCATGAATAAGGTCATTTTCATCCACAAAAATATCTTTAACCTTAATGTCGTGCGATTCCTTAAACCCTCGAATCGAAGTCAGAACATAAAATGAATTGAAAATATGAGTTAACATGGCACAAAACATCGCCACCTCGATACTCGCCAAGATCGCAATACAGCCTATAATTGCGCCCATGCCAAGCGTTCCCACATCTCCGGGAAACACTTTCGCGGGATATTTATTAAATATATAAAATGCGAATATTGCTGCCAAGCAAGGGATCGTAAATGCAAAGCCTTCCGCAGAACGCGCAATAAGAGAAACTAACATCATGAAAAATAGCGCAATTGAGCATGTTCCTGAACCCTCACCATTGTAGCCTTCAAGCATATTTACGGTGTTAGTCATCACGGCAATAATAATGGGCAAAACCAAAGGATATATGATCGTCAACCGGAGCGTGCCCAATATCGGAATGGTTGGACCTTGAACATGAATATATCCGAACCAATTCATCAAAAAGAGGGGCACACCGCAGCCTATCATTAAGATGATTTTTTTGATACTCGATAATCGAATTCTATCATCGATAAACCCAATAATTCCAGAAGCGATAATTGTCATGATTAAAACAACGCCGCCACGAACAAATTCTTGATCTTTATAGATAAGAAGAAGCGGAATGAGGCCCACAACCGCTCCGATAATGAGCCCAACGCCGCCCGATTCCGCCGTTCTTGGACGCGCTTTTTTGTGAATATCAAAGCCAACCCATCCTTTCGAGAGATTAAAATTAATGATATACGGATAGATAAATTTCGTAAAAAGGAAAGTGAAGATTCCTACAACTACAATGATAAGAAAATCATACCATTGGAAACCCAAATCCGTGAAAGATCTCATATAATGATAAAGGTCGGTTGCAAATATAAAAAAATTGGTGCAAATTTGGGATTTTTGATTGTTTTATTCATTCTGAACGGGATTTTCGAGAATTCCGATTTGTTCAATTTCGCATCGTACAACATCTCCCGGTTTTATTTTTCCAACGCCTTGCGGGGTTCCTGTTGAGATAATGTCACCCGGTTGAAGCGTAAAATTTCGGGAAATATATGAAATGATTTGAGGGACCGAAAAGATCATATGTTTTGTATTTGAACTTTGCCGGAGTTCATCATTTAGCCACAATTTGAGATCAAGGTTATTCGGATCGGAAATTATATCGGGTGTCACTAATCTGGGGCCAATAGGTGCAAAGGTATCGAAGGATTTCGCCCGGTACCATCCAGAAACATCTTTCTTTTGGATCTCGCGTTGAGAAATGTCGTTTAAAATGGTGTATCCCAAAACGTACTCCAATGCTTGGGATTCTGGAATAAATTTTCCTTTCTTTTTAATAATAAGCGCCAATTCCACTTCATAATCAATTCGGTAATCCGGAATCGTTTCTTGAACGAATTTAGGAATTAAGATAGGTGCGCCATTTGGAATTAGGGCATTCGCGAATTTTGGGAAGAGCACCGGCTCGGTTGGTATCGAGCTTCGGTTGAATTCTTTGATATGCTCTGCGTAATTCATCCCAAGACAGATTATTTTTGGCGGATTGAGTGTATAATATTCTTCAGAATTATTGATCTGTAAATGAATTTGCTGCAAAGTGTCCATATGTTATTTAAGCGAAAATGAGAAAAAAACTTCTCGAATGATTTATCGCATGTGGAATTCTCTCAATAATATAAGCGAAAGTTTCTTTAGCGCTTTTTGCTATTAGTACATAGCGAGCAAAAAAGGGAAAAAAATGTTATTTAGTGAAATGGACCTTAAACCGGAGATTGTCGAGGCTCTAAGCAGAATGAAGATAACTGCACCAACCGATATCCAAAAAGAGAGCATACCCAAGATCCTCAAGGGCAATCATTTTCTTGGGCAAGCGCGCACGGGCTCCGGAAAAACACTAGCGTATTGCATTCCTTTGGCTCAGATGATCGATCCACAAAAATTGGAATGCGTGATTCTGGTGCCAACGAGAGAGTTATGCAAACAAGTTCACGATGTTTTCAGTGATTTATTAAAATTCACTAATCTTCGGGTTGTTGAAGTGTATGGCGGTGTTTCTATCGACCGGCAAATTCATGAAATCGAGAGAGGCGTAAATATAATCGTAGCAACTCCCGGAAGACTTATCGATATCTATATGAGAAAGAAAGTTAATTTTCACACGGTAAAATTCGTTGTGTTGGATGAAGCGGATAGGATGCTCGATATGGGATTTATGCCCGATTTGGAATTTATTCTTATAAGTTCGATGCAATCGCTCGGAATCCGACCTCAACTCATCCTATTTTCGGCAACTTTATTCGCAGAAATTCAAGACCTTGCGAAGCAATTCATCGGAGATGATGAATTCAATAAAGTGAATGTCTCGGAAGATGAAATGACGGTTAAAACATGCAGTCAATATTATTATTTGATTGAAGAACAACGCGATAAATATTACGATTTTGTGAGAATTTTGAGAGACTTGCGGCCAACTCATTTGCTTATCTTTGTGAATACTCAGAAAACGGCAGAATGGCTTCATAACCGATTGCTTAATGAACGAGGGCTCAATCTGCGTATCGAATCTATTTCGGGGGCACTATCCCAAAATAAACGGGAAGAAGTACTGAGAAAATTCAAGAATAAAGCCATCAACACTTTGATTGCCACAGATGTTGCATCTCGAGGATTGGATATTCCGGATATTACCCACGTAATCAATTACGATTTACCGAAATACGAAGAAGATTACGTTCATCGCATCGGTCGAACATCAAGAATGAACAAAAAAGGAATGGCGATTAGCCTAGTCAATAAAGAAGAATACCGATTTCTGTGCAGAATTGAAGCATTCATCGATAAAACCATAGAACAAAAAGATCTGCCCCAAAGAGATCCAAATTATCGACCTGAAATTCGACATGAACCACAGAGAAAGCCGCGGGAAAGAGAACGCGGAAAGCCATATGATCATAAAGCATCAAGCTCAAGACAATCACCGGCTAGAAGACCAAAGGATAGCGCACAAGATAAAAACAAAAAGAATAGCTTCAATCCGTTCTTCTAATAAATTTTATTTGTTTGGTAAAGGAATTTTCTTTTTTATATAATTTTTTTTCATTCGCCAACCCTTTTTTTTAATCTGTTTTTTGGAAACCTTCGGCCCAAAGATATATATAAGAGAATTGTCCGATATTTACACAAAGGGGTGAAGTAATGGTCTCGGTCGATTCGGAATTTTTTGAGAATTTTCTACCCAATATTCAAGCGATTATCTTTGACATGGATGGAACGCTTTTCGATTTGAATGTGAATTGGCAAAAGGTGAAAAGTAAACTTGACGAACATACAAAAAACAAGTATCGGCTCGGAAACGGGCCAATTTTTCAGACCCTTTTTACCGGATTTAAAGAAGTTGAAAAGCGATTCGGCCGAGTTGCCGTAAAAGAATTAGAAGGCATTTTGGAACGATTGGAGCATCATGAAGCAATTGAAAAAGCAAAACCCAAAGATCTTTATCGCGTAGGAATCGAATGGATTGAGAAAAAATCTCCGGAAAAGAAAATTTTGGCAATCGTGTCCAGTAATTTTCGGAAAACGCTGGAGGACGTTCTCAAAAAGCATAATAATACAATCCTCTTTGACATGGTTATTTCACGAGAAGATGTGGAGCAAATGAAGCCCAATCCTGAAGGGTTAATAAGGGTTATCGATAAATATGATCTTAATCCCAGCAATTGTATCTATATCGGAGATTTAAAATCTGATGAAGACGCGGCAAATGCTGCAGGGATGCTCTTTCTATATGCGCAGGACTTAGAAATACATATAAAAAACTCCTTTGAACACAATGAGCCGTAATTTTTTCGGTTATAATGAGACAAGGATTTCAAGGAAACGAATCGAGTTATCATAGGCCCATTGCATTAATTTTTCATTATATTGGTCGATTTCATCTGTTGTGGGAGGGGGGGTCATTGCTGCCAATAAGAATGCTTTATTTTTTATTGAAATTTGTCGACACAAAATTGCCGCATTTCCATATATAATTTTCATTGATTGCATCTCTTCCAAATCCATTTCGGTTTTTGCTTTTTCTGCAGCATCAATCAACAAAGTTGCCATCGCAGCGATGACTTTCGGAGATACATTTGTGGTTACGTCTTGTGCTAAAACTAAACCATCCGCATCAGCGAATAAGGATGCCATAAAACCATTTGCGTTAAGATTCTTCAGAATCTCTTTTAATTTTGCGGTTGAAATAATCCATCACCTTATGGTGCTTTTCTACTACAATAACATTATGCTTCGAACCTTAAAACTTTTGGGTGGTTTCTACATTTTTGAAGAATTCTATGGGCATATTGATCTTCAATTTCTTGAAATGTTTTTTATTTCATTTTTATAATTTTTAATCCGATAAAATATATTAAATTATATATGAAAGATCCCAATGCGAAATAATTTATTATTTATTTAAAATTATCCATCTCAATGTTTTTCATTGATCTTTAATTAATTAAAAATTATTTTAATATCTTTCATTCAATTTTTGTCTAATTTATCAATTAATTATGGAAAATAAAAAAATATGCGAAGAACGGTATCGGAATCACGAATACTGAAAGACACCAAACTCTGATTCGATAGTCAACGTGTTTTTTGATT
>CAZUTM010000214.1:3901-7350 GCA_964623665.1 uncultured archaeon | reverse complement strand
TGGATTGGCCGATATTGAATATATAATGAACTCGGAGACCAAGGATATTGAAGTGATTGTACCCGATGCTCTTAAATTTAATCAACAATGGATTCAACAAGGATGGCAAATTAAATTTATGTTATCTATGGAATTGCAAAGGTCTGCGGGCGTAAACGACGTTAAATTTTCCGAAATATACAAAAACTTCAGCAAAAATCTCCCGAAACAAGAAGAAAAACCCGTTGAAGCAGAAAAGAAAGAATAAAGCGGAGTAAATTTTCTTTAAACTTTTTTACTAAACATAAAAAATAGTCCAAAAAAACGTTTCCCTTTATAGCATTATCCATGTTCCATATAGACCATGGATATTCTTTGGGAATGCCCATATCCAATGGAATTTTTGAATTAGGATATGCACGGTGGAAACGGGGACAAGGAATGCCCATATCCAATGTTAAGATACTATCCAGTTTATAAACACGGGCCGCTTAATGATTTTATGGGTAGAGTTGTTAAGGTGATGCCAAAGCGTACTCACGCTTCTGGGGAAGGATTATCAAAAGAATTAGAAAGAAAGGGCCGCTATATGGTAGGAATCACGTTGATGAGTTTGAAAACCGCTAAAAAGCGTGATTTGGTTGGGCATTCGGAATTTTATTTTATGAGCAAAGGTGACAAAGCGAAAATACCATCCCGAATGCCGAATGCGGGTGAAATTCAGCTCATGATAAACCAATCCATCGAATTCAAATCGGATGATTTGACATTGTGGTCGGAATTTGTGACTTTCAAAGAGGAAGAAGATCGAGTGGTCAAGGTGAAAGTGCAATTAAAAGAATCGGATCCGGGAATTGATAGCGTTATTGCAGAAAAGGAGTTTATTATTAAATGTCCGATGCCGACAGATTATTATGTAATTGAATCTTCCGATAAATTGACCGAAGCGAAAGTAAAAGTGTTTGCACATAAAACGATTTATTAAAATACTTGATATATTTAATTCTTAATTTCCTGAATTTTTTCATTTCTTGTTTTTGATATAATATTTGAACCGGTTTTTTTATTGTGCATCTTGTTGGATCGTTTCGCTTGAAACAGATTCGATATTCGTTTAATCCGATGTCCGTTTGATTCAAAACCAAAACGAATAACTTTGTAAACATAAAAAATCCGAAAAAACGTTTCCATGGAAAAATGAATCCATATCTTACGGAAAGCATGAATTTCCGATAGGAATGCCCATTACCCTTGTATTTTTTTGAGAGTTTTTTTCGGCTGAAATATTTAATGCTTACATATAAAAAAAAGCGCTGAAAACACTCTTCAAAAAAAATTCATTGGGAAAAGGTCATCCCATAGAATATCCATGTGTTAGACAGAACGTGAATAACTCCGTTTACCCAAACGTTTTTTCAGAGTATTTTTATGTTTGATATAAATTTACTTCGATTTAAGGTTCCAATTTCAATAATATTTACGTTTTTTATTTTGGGCGGGCGCTTCGACCGGTTTGTTTTCTATCCCCTATTTCTATTTTGGTTTTATGTATTTGAGAAAAGGGAAAAAACAAAAAAGATTGGAAAAAAAAGTTTTTGATTAAAAAAAATGAAAAAACTTTAAAAAGAGCAACCGATATATTTTCTAGTGATAGTATATCAATTTATCAATTGTATAATTATTTGTTTTTAATATATCACAATTATAGGTTGATATACTTGAAATGGTGGTAACTATTGTTTCAAACTGACGTTGAAGTTCTAACGATTGGATTGGATACCGTTTGGGTATTGTTCACGGCATTCTTGGTTCTCTTCATGCAAGCCGGCTTTGCGTTTTTGGAAGCGGGGTTTATCAGGGCCAAAAATACGGTGAACGTTTTGATGAAAAATTTTATCGATTTTCTAATAGCCAGTTTGGTCTATTTCTGTATAGGCTACGCACTAATGTTCGGTGTTGGGAATGACTTCATTGGATTTAGCGGCTTCTTTTTGATTGATGCAGAAAATCCAAGTAAAGTACCTTTATTGGCGTTCTTTATTTTCCAGACTGCATTCGCGGGAGCGGCGGCTACGATTGTTTCGGGTGCCATGGCAGAAAGGACACAATTCAAAGCCTATTTAGTGTACAGCACATTTATCTCATTAATCGTTTATCCGATTGTTGGGCACTGGATTTGGGGAGGGGGGTGGCTTTATAAACTCGGATTCGGAGATTTCGCGGGTTCAACGGTGGTTCACTTTGTTGGTGGCGCCACAGCGCTTGTGGGCGCAACAATCCTCGGGCCAAGAATCGGAAAATTCAACAAAGATAAATCTACAAACCTTATGCCCGCACACAACATTCCATTAGCAGCATTAGGAACATTAATCTTATGGCTTGGATGGTTTGGATTCAATCCGGGAAGCACCTTGGGTGTTGGAGACGGATCTGCTATTGCATTAATCGCCACAAATACAATGTTGGCAGCAAGCGCAGGCGGCAGCTCCGCATTGTTTCTAGCATGGAAAAAATTCAAAAAACCGGATATTGGAATGCTAATGAACGGAATGCTTGGCGGGCTCGTAGCAATTACCGCGCCTTGTGCATTCGTATCTCCGGTAGATTCGATAATTATCGGCGCAATTGCGGGTATTATCATCGTACTCGGAGTGCCCTTCTTTGATAAAATCGGGATTGATGATCCGGTCGGTGCAGTTTCGGTTCACTGTCTCAACGGTGCATTCGGAACCATTGCCGTTGGAATCTTCGGTCGGAGCGAATTGGGCTTAGCAAGAGATGGGCTTCTCTATGGCGGAGGGTTTGTTCAACTAGGCGTTCAATTACTTGGAGTGTTGGTCGTAGCCGTGTTTGTAATTGGACTAGCAATCATCCTCTTCAAAACATTGAAAGCAAAGAACATGCTGCGTGTATCACCTGCGGAAGAGCTGAAAGGTCTTGATATTGAAGAACACGGTCTCGAATCGTATCCCGAGTTTGCTATCTTCTTAAACCGGTAAAACATGGAGGGAAAAAACAATGAAACTAATAATCGCATATATTCAGCCGGATAAATTAAATGCCGTTAAGAAAGAACTCTTTGCAAGAGAAATATACAAAATTTCGGTCTCCACCGCAATGGGTTGCGGACAACAGAAAGGGTTTGGAAAACAATTCAGAGGAGTAATCGAGGAAGTGAACTTGCTCAAAAAAACACGCATCGAGATCGCTGTGAATGAAGGATTTGTTGAAAAAACCATTGAGGCAATTATCGCGGGTGCCCGAACCGGAGAAATCGGAGATGGAAAAATTTTCATCATCGATCTTGTTGAATGTATCAGAATCCGAACCGGAGAGCGGGGAAACGATGCTATAGGATAATCAAAATATCAATTTCAATGCTATTTTTTTACTTTGCTTTTTGTTTCTTCTTTCATTGCTTTTTGTTTCTTCTTTCATTGCTTTTTGTTTCTTCTTTCATTGCTTTTTGT
>CAZUTM010000214.1:0-3801 GCA_964623665.1 uncultured archaeon | reverse complement strand
TTCTTCTTTCATTGCTTTTCTCTTGAAAAGATTTAAATTTCTGATCTGTGCTATTTCATTTAGCATGAGCGAAATACCCCCAATAAATGTAGAGTTCTGGAATATGCCTGTAGCCGAAATTTTAAAATTTAGAAAAGATATTCGAAAATCCATCCCAACACCGAACCAATGGTTAGAGATTATCACCAAATTCAAAACTGTGTATAATAACGAAAAATTATTGCTGAAAAAGATTGCTGTAATCGACTCTTCCGTTCTCATCTGTGGTGATACTCATGGATGGCTTGATGGAACCGTGCAAATCATCGAAGCCTTTATCAAAAAGAATGCGACCGATAAGAAACCCTTTCTTATATTTTTGGGCGATTATACGGATCGGGGCCCAAATCAAATCCAAAATTTATTCCTTGTAATGAAAACCGCACTCGAGTATGAACAAGTGGTATTATTACGGGGCAATCATGATTTTGAAGCGTTAAATATGCAATACGGATTCTATCATGAAATATTTAAGGCTTATAAAGATGTAACGCTCTTTAATCGTATCATATCCATTTATCCATATTTTTATACAGCTTGTGTAATTAATTCATCGATATTATGTGTGCATGCGGGGATTCCTATCGATGCAGTACAAAAATTTTCCACTTTAGAAGAGATGTTTTCCCAATTCACCCTTCAGGACATTGAAAAATTTTTGATCGATGAAGATTCTTTCAACAATGATGAATTTGTCGATGACTACCTTTTGAGAAATCCAATCAATGCATCCCATTTTCAAATTTATTGGAATGACCCTTTGAGCAAAGAATTCGACTTTGGAGAGCCGGTATATGATGAAAAGGGGAATCGCTTAAGCATCCGGGGGTTCGGTTCGTATCGGTTTTCGAAGCGCACTCTTGATGATTTCTTTAATGCTTTCGGCTTAAAACTGCTCATCAGAGGACATGAACCCTTTCAATCCGGTGCCCAAAGCTTGTTTCAAGGTAAAATATGGTCGATATTTTCAATTCTTAACTACGGAAAACCCATAAATGCTAAATATCTACAAATTACTATCGACGAGAAACAAAACATCAAAGAAATCGTTCCCGTTTCTATTTTACCTCTGTAAGATTAAATTCAAAGCCGAATTCGGAACATAGACAATAAAACAAATCGAAACTCTTTTTGTGATTTGTGATTCTTTGGTTGTTCGTGTGTAAACATTAAAAATTAAGTCTGAAAAAAAGAACCGGTGGACCGTATTATCCATGTTCAGAATAGGCTGTGAATATTCAATGGGAATTGCCCTTTCCCTTATTATTTTTTTTATGTTTGATTTCGGAATCTTTTTATTGCCTTTGAATTTCCAATTGATAGATTTCAATGAAATTTACCACGCCGCGAGTATCCGAGCAAAAAAGAGTTGAAAATGATAACATTGCGCTTATATTTGATTTGGATGGAACACTCATCGACAGTTTGAACTTGGTCTCGACTTATTTTCATGAACTATTTCCGCACCGGTTCGATGTAAAATGGGATGATTCAATAGCCAAAGAAATCGAAACGTTCGTATTAGGTATGATTCAAGGAAAATCGTCAAAAATATTAATTTTAAAGGCCATGAATTGGATTGCAGACTATTTTCATTTTTCTTTATCCACAAAAATCAAGTTTATCAAAGATCTGGGAAATTATTATCGCGCAAATATAAATAAGGTTCCATTTATCGAAGATTCATACCAATCGGTTAAATCTCTTTCTCAAATGCCTAACATCATTACTTGTATGAATACTTCAAGTTCATGGAACGAAGTGATGCAACGATTCGAAGGTCGAGAACATCTCTTGGATATGTTTTCGGGGCCTATGAATAGCAGGGATAAAGTAAAAAACCTTAAACCAAATCCCGATTCCATTTTATTAATTCAAAAACTAACGGGAATCCCACTTTCAAACATGGTTATGATTGGAGACATGGAAATCGATATCATGACCGGTAAAAACACGGGAATTTACACAATCGGCGTTACTTGCGGACATCTTAAAAAAGAAGATTTTGAGGTCTTTGATGTTGACTTTATTTTCAAAAACGTAAAAGAATTGGCCGATAATATTCAAAATATACTCCAATATATGAAAAATAACCATCCAAAACCTATGCCGGATAAATATAAACGAGAATTTTGATTATCCTATTTCAATTATTAGATCTAAAAGCGAAAAAACTCATATAATACGAGAGGCCTTGATTATCCTATTTCAATTATTAGGTCTAAAAGCGAAAAAACTCATATAATACGAGAGGACTCGATAAATCCAATTCATTCAACGATTTTAATAATGAGAATGTTTTTACAAATATAGGAGTCGGATTTCATTCATGATTTTCACGCACATTGAAATCGCATGGATTCTCATTTGTCTTGCCATTGGATCTATCGTGGCCGCCACCATCGGATTCGGTGATGCGTTGATCATTATTCCATTACTTTCCTTAATCATGGATCCCCGATCGGCGATTATATTTATCGGCTATTGGGGATTGCTCATGAACATCGTGAATTTATTAAAATATCGCAATTTTACTGAAAAAAAATACATCATGCCCGTGATTTCCGGAGGCATTTTTGGATCTATCTTGGGTGCTATGCTGATTATCGTTATCATGCTTCGCTATTTGGAAATCGGGTTGGGCATTGTTATACTTTCATTCGTCGGGCTGAAATTCTTCAAGAATCGTTCTGTGAACTTTCAAGTGAATAATCAAATGAATTCTACTTCCGCGTCCGACACCTCCGCGTCCGATACCTCCGCGTCCGATACCTCCGCGTTCGACACCTCCGCGTTCGACACCTCCGCGTCCGATACCTCCGCGTCCGATACCTCCGCGTTCGACACCTCCGCGTTCGACACCTCCGCGTTCGACACCTCCGCGTTCGACACTATTCCGCATTATGAAGTTCAAAACAATAAATCAAAAGATGGTTGTGGAGAATTAAACTATTGCATTGAGCCGGTTCCAAAGAAATGCCGATCAATAGCCAACGAATCATTCAAAATTTTGCCCGCGCACATACTCGTACCCGGCGGATTTCTATATGCGTTTTTAGGGGCACTACTAGGAGCATCGGGCCCGATTAATGTAATGATGTTGCAGAGTTCCGGGTTCAAAAAAGAGCGATTCATTGCCAACTTTGCGGGTTGTGGCCTTTTTCTAACAATAATAAAGATTACCGCTTATACCGCGCTCGGACTTTTCCCGATCGATAACATTTGGTTATTAATTGCCGGATATCCTGTGGTCTTTCTGAGCGCAAAAATCGGACATGGAATCTCGAAACGATGGAGTTCGGAAAAGTTCGAGTTTATCGTGTATTGCGTTCTTGTGATGATGGCCTTTAACTTCATTTTTTAGATCCTTCATTTCGCTTTTATATACTGCAAGATGGCATTTTGATTCGGAACGGTCTTGATCCTTTCTTAATTTTTCGCAGTATATTACATACCCTTGGAAAATATAAATTAACAATAAATCATCAAGATCCATCGGAAGATAAGGTGAATTCTGTAAAAATATAAGAGAGAGAAAAAATTAAGGGATTTATTGAATCGGAGCGGAACATTCTTGACAAAATGCTGAACCTTTACGCACTTCTGCACCGCAATATGCGCAATATTTCGGCTGTTGAATCGATTGATTCTCTTTTTGATTTTCTGATAATTTTATTGTTTGAACGGGCCCTTTCGCTGTTTGTTTCGGTTGCGGAGCGTAGTTGGGTTGCGGAGCGTAGTTGGGTTGCGGAGCGTAGTTGG
>CAZUTM010000213.1:0-7513 GCA_964623665.1 uncultured archaeon | reverse complement strand
CATATTGCAGTTCTACAAGAAAAGTTATCCGGAACGGGACCTTGACTATCTCTTGAAATTGATTTTAGAATTCAACCGAATATCTCCAAATACGATAAGTGCAAAAAACTTGAAATATTTCATCTCAATTACTGAGGAGATTTTTAAACAAAGGTCAGCAACGTTGAAAAATCCAAACTCTACACTGATTTCTTTGGTTAAGACATTTTTGGAAAAATGGTATCTTGATCCGAACTCTCCCAGTTCGTTCTTTTATGAGCACTACATGATAATTGAAAATCTTGGAGTTCTATACGAGGATAAAAATAAGTTGGAAAAAATGAAAAGAAACGTGAAATTAAACGAAGCGCTATTGCTCATTAATCACTATCAAAATCAAAATGAAATAGAAAGTAAACTTGAAGAGTTCGTTTTAAACCATACAAAAACTTCCGAATTGTTTGAACAAGATTATTTTACATATTTGAAAGCCTTATTAAATCAAAATTTATCCATATTTTTCAATTTTAGTTGTTCATTATTTCATTTGAAAGCAGTACAACGAGTATATAAAGGGCAAAAGAACGATGAAATCAATGAAATTTTCAAATTATTTGAAAAGAACCTTTTAGAGTTCTTTCAAAACGAAATCAACCATTCTTCCATAAAAACGGTTCGAGAATATCTGGATCGCATAGAAAATTTCGTTCCATCGATGCTCAAAAATGTCACAATATACACAACATGTCTTGAAAGCGTAAGTAACTCCGTTATTAAAGAATCAAAATCTTATGAACACTGTTTATTGTATAAAGATCTCTACGAAAGAATGAGCAAATTCTCCGATGTTAAAAGTGCAAAGCCGTTATTTATTTCGGTCGGTTTTGAGATCTTCCGGTTGACGATTGTATTATTAAGTTCCAAACTTCAACCCACCTTTAATTTGACCAACACCGAGGTCATTTATCAATTTCTCAATATTTTTCTTGAGAATCTCCATGAAAATAATCGAACATCCCTCCCAGTTATAAATTCGATAAATGATTCTCTTGAAGAGCTTCTAAGATCTCCGCTTGATTTGGAAATCTTTAAACCGCTCATCAATTCCTTGAATAATGTGATTACTGAACAGAACGCAAAAAGAAAAAAGAATATTTTCACAAAAACCTGTAAGCTATTAAACCAATTTGAATTAGAAAGAAATCAAAGAGAAGAATTCATCAAAACATTAAAGAAGCAAGGGACAATCGAGAAAATCAATGAAATGATAGATCTCTTAAAAAATAAAGTGATAACAAACAAACCGAGTCGATATGATTATCACATCTTGGTTTTGGCGTGTATTAAAATTAAAAATTATGACCTGGCTCGAAAATATGCAATCGATGGGATGAATCTCGAGGGGATTGATGGTATTTTGGAGAAAATTATCAACAATTTTTTAAAAATTACGGATAAAAAGGAATTTAATAAATTAAAGAGTTCGATTCGACCAGATCTTGTACCTTATTTACTTTCAAAAATAACTTGAAGATTACTTTTTTTGTTGTTAAACCTGATGTTGTAGCATTTGCAGGAATTCCTTTCATTCTATTTTCCTGTATTTGCTTTTTCGTTTTTTCTGCTTTTTAAAATTCGGAGGGATGCATACCCACGGCTTGTTTATTGAAAGCAAATTCATCTATAAACATGTAGCAAAAAGATGTAGGGGATAGTGCCTTTCCCGCTGCATATACGAGCCGAAATCTTGACATGGATAATCGTGTTTCTGGATATTTTTCAGAATATGAAAAAAAGGCATCTGAAAAAATTACCATCAACTGGTGTAATGAATTTATTTAATTGATTCCGCTTTCTCTTCTTCTTCAATTTCTTTTACAAGTTCTTCATCAATATCTTCATCGGAATCTTCTTCTGTAGGTTCATCTTTCCCTTCTTTTTGTTTTCGGCTTTTTTGGGCTTTAATGCTTTTTCCGTGTTCTTTCAATTGGATTTGAATATCCTCACCTTCTTCTTCGCCCATTTCCGTGTCCTCTACGCCCTCTGGGAATTGAATCACTTTAGCCTTTACGATTTCGCATTTTCTTAAAGGATATATCGATTTTGCGATTTTCCGGATATTTTCCGCATATTTTCCGAACAATAATCCTTTGATGAACATCTCATGTTTAGTGTTTTTTGCGTATTCATTTAACACTTCGTAGATAATCTTTCGGATGGTTTTTTGTTGGGAGTTTTTTGCTCGTTTTCGGGTTATGATCATTGTTGTGACCCGGTATTTAAAGTTATCCGTGGTTGTGAAGTTGAAGATTCCGGTGATACAAGAGGATCCTCTCATGATCATTGACCGAACGGCATCTCTGGTGAATTCGTGTCCAAAATATCTGCTTTGGCATCTGTTACCGGTCATGCCCACGACTTTAAATTTGACTTTGATGTGGTGGTGTTGAATTTTGCCCGTTAAATCACTGAGAAGATATTCCAATACCCGACCTGGAATTGAATCTGGACTGCTTGAAGGGATATTGCCGATAAATACTTCTTTAAAGGATTTTGGGGCATAGACTTCGTACCATTGTTTTGTCTTCCATGCATCAATGTTTTTCTTATCTCTTTTTGCTTTTCTGCCTGTTTTTACACTGCTCATGTTCATTACCTCAACATAATCTTGATTTCATCGGGTTTATATTTGAACGATTTGTCCAAGACCCCTTTCTCTTTATAATATTTTATAAGTCGATGAATTTTCGATTCCATCCGTTGCAGACCTTTCTTTGAATCGAGATCCTTTGGATTTCTTTCTAAGTGTGAGCGAATACTTGCTGCTTTTTTAGCGAGAAATCGAAGATCTTCGGGTAATTGGAAAGTAATATTATTTTCTTTCAGAATTTGAGATATTTTCTTTCCCGTAACCACTTTTACCAATGGGGTCTGGAACGTGTCTCGGAGGATTAATCCAATTTTAGCCATGGATTCACCATTGTTGGCTAATCGGACAACCTCCTTTTCCACTTCTTCCGCGGTCACCGTACACCAATCGGGTTTTTTCAAAACCACAGGTCTCGTTGAGCCGCTTTTTCCTTTTTTCCGGCTGTGAAATCTTGCCATTTGAATTTCTCCTTGTTTTTGTCCTAATACACTGAAACCATTCCTATTAGATAGAAATACCGACAAACCGATGCCAAATTACGCGTTAACGCACCAATCGATCGGTTTTCTTTACCGTCAAGAAATGATCCCCATCAGCTTAGGTGTGAGAAAAAGTGGTTTGAGATTTTTTAAATTTTCTTTTTGGGTTCGCATTCAAAAACTTCAATTTTTTAAGCCATTCCATGTGCCAATTTCATTGAATCGACCGCTATTTGAACTGCATGCAATCAAACAACGAGATTTAAAAAAAAGGGTTAAACTGATTGAAATCAACCCGAGCACTTAATCCAGGAAATTTGAAAATATTATCAATAAACTCTTAATCTCATAAGGATTCATCGAGAACACGATAGTTTTATCTTCAATTTTGGCAGTTGGATTGGAAATCCCATTGTTATTTACTCTTTCCAGCATATCCACTTCAAAAACTTTTTTTATTGACAATTTTTCATTGAAGTTTAATTTTCCTATCGCTTCCTTGCCCTCGTATTCAACAATACGTGCAATTATCGCAGTTTCTGTTGGACCCGGTCGGTAAAAGAATTCGGATGCCTCCTTAAGTTCTTCTTCTTGCAATTTAATCCATTCCAATTCAATATTTTTCGGTTCAAGAGAGACAAATGAAATTGGTTTGATTTTATTATTCGACTTAATAGAAATCACGGGGATATTATACTCTCGAGCAAATCGTATAACATCAGAGATGGATTCCGATGATGTAAATAATTTTACGCACCATGGGATTCTGTGAAATCCTTGATCAACAATATCATTTCTTGGCTCATCGTCATCAAGAGTCGCAACGCCCTCTTTGTATGGTTCGAAGTGCGGGGCCTTTAGCAAAGAAAGATAAACCGAGGCACCTAAATTTCGATTGTTATCGCATGATGTTCCGTATTTTGATTGGGAAAATAGGCCGAGCGAAGAAAATTCGGTGTCTGTGTTTCGGGTTGATCCAGCCAATAAATTGAATTGTTGCGAGGGGAATTCGAATCTTGCTTTTTCGAAGACCGTTTTCGGTTCAATTCTTCGTTTTTGAATCCCATAGGGCACACCGGAAATCAATTCTTCAGAATCAAACGAAGAACGGACAGCTATTTTCAACAATTTGTATTCTTCTTGCCAATCAATCAAATATTCTCCATATATCACGGATTCCTCGCGAATAAAAGAAATATTGTGTTTTATTGTGGATCCTGCTTGTGTTTTTTCGTATATAATTTGAATAGTGGCTCTTACGGGCCCATCTTCAAGAATCACAACTTCTTTAACCGGAGGAATCGCAACTTCTTTCTCTTTATAATTTCTATCGAGATTCCATGCATCAAATTGTGTTTTTGCATCAACGAACATCCTTATATCGATCCCCGGGTTTGAAAGGTAATTCCATGTTTTCCCGCGGCCAAGATCGCTGATAGAAGAAAGTTCGTAAAGCGCTCCCGTTTTTCTATTGATTTTTATCCTTATCTTGGAATTTTGCATATGTATATCCGATTCACCAAATTCTATCATTGATTTGAACGACGGAGCAGATTGGAGTAAGGTAATTGTGGTGAGGGAGAATGGTTGAAGAGGTTGATTTTTTGGAATATAAATCAACAAAATATTATTATCTTCGGCTTCGTGCTTGAAGATTTGATTCAAACCATCGGTATGTTTCAAATAATCATATCCGGTCGGAAGCTCAATTCCTAAAGACAGATTTCGATTAGGAACATGAAAATCGTGCTTAATCAATTGGGTTGCTAACGGCGTTCCTTCATAATTCACCGCTGCAGTGAATCCATTGGATGGAATTACCACTAACCCCCATCGGGAATGTGCTAATGGATTATACAATAAAATTTGATTATTTACATCTTTCTTTTCGATTAATCGCTCGTTATTCGATAAATCAATTAATATCTTTTCTTGGATTGTACCCGCGCCATAAAAGATTTCGCTGAAATCTTCCGCTGCATCCCGATATACTTCAATGATCGAACTTCCGGGAAGGACATCATGAAATTGAAGGAAGAGACCCTTTTTCCAATCGTTGCTCAACATTTTCATGATATTTGCCCGTTCCAACTCGTCTTTGTGGAATATGGATTCTAAGATGGCAAGCGATTCCGATATGCGCATCATCACTTCAAAGGTGGCGTTATTCTCTTTGATCATGCCGACGGAAGTGAGTGTGCCTTGATGGTTCTCCAAATAAAGTTCGTCTTGCCAAATGGGAAGATTGGCACGATAAGGTTCTAAAAGTCCGAACATTTGCTTAGTGGTTCCATTTCTTACAAAGTCGGAGAATTCCCAAAACATTTGTTCCATGATTTCACCGGTCCTGGGGCCCAATCCTCCGTCGCCATGGCCGTACGCATTCATTAAAAGCGGAATTGCCTCTTTTTTGTCTTGTACAATTCGCGATTTCATATCTTCCCATGATTGGGTATAATCGAACACATTGTTTCCTCCTTGTCTTACTTTGACGGAATGCTCATGAAAGCGTTTCAATTGATTCCAGAACCCATTTTTATGCTTTGCCCAAGTAAGCATTACCTCGCTTTTTCCATCGGGTGAACGCCAAAGAAAATGAAGAAACGGAAAATTATCGCCAACCTCTTTGATGGATTCGTTTGAATAGCAGAATTTATTCGTATAAAAGTATTTTGCTCCGGTTTTAACAAGAAATTGAGGAAGGGTACAAGGCCATCCAAAGACATCATCATACCATGCAATATCTGCTATTTTGCCGAAATGCTTTAAGTAAAACCGCTGTCCGAACAATCGTTGCCGAATGATAGACTCTCCACATGGAAGATTACAATCCATTTCAACATAATCTCCTCCGACAAATTCCCATCGACCTTGTTCCACCATTTCTTTGATTTTAATGAATAATGCGGGGTTATCCTCAAATACCCATTCATAATGAGCCGTAGCGTTAGCGGTAAATGTAAAATTGGAAAATACTTTCAAATGCTCGATAGCCTTCCCGAAAGTCTGCTGAATTTTCTTTTCTCTTGTATCTTGCTTTCTCCACAACCACGCTGAATCCAAATGTGAATTCCCAACCGATAATATTAAAACAGATGGATTTCCTTCCTCGGTCAAGGATTTCGGTTTGATGGATTTATCCTTTATTTTGATCAGAAATTTATTGGTGGTGATCCTTTTCGCTAATTTTGATTTTCTTCGGTACGCGGCAATGAACACACGTTCGAGCAGAGAAAATGGAGATTTCTTTGAATTTGCACGCATATATTTCCTTCAATACACTGTTAAATAAAAACAAGAAGGAATCGAAAAATGGTGCTCGGTTCTTAAATGCGGCTTAAATTTTTTGAAGCATGACGATCTTTTATACACATGGCTTTTCAGTACACCAGATCGAGAACGAAATTATCCGGGAAATTTTGGCTCTTTCAATTCGGGCTAAGCAAAGAAGAAATTTTGCAAGGAAAGCCCGATCCCGGTATCGAAAATAAATGGTACGAAACCGGAATTCCGAGAACCAGCCAGCGGATTAAGGTTTTTGTCCCTTGTCCATGGAATCTTTATTTGAATCGAAAAATGTTTGAACACTTCGGCACGGGGTGGTATCAAACCTCGTTCTTTGCGCCTCATGATTGGGGAACGGGAGACGGAAAGAGGATCACGCTTGTGTTTAACGGAAGTAATTACATTACAAAAGTTTGGATAAATGGAAAATTGGTTGGCGAGCATGAAGGAGGATTTACTCAATTTTGGTTTGATATTCATGAAGTCTTGAACTATGGCGGCCATAATTTGATGCTTATTCAAGTCAATAATCAATATGGTGAAGACAGACTTCCGTGGTTCACGGTACCGGAATATATGAATTATGGCGGCATTCATCGAGCAGTATACATAAAAGCAACGCCAAGCGTAAGTATTGAAGATTTCAAACTTGCGAATCGAGTGGTGTTTTCGGAGCCTTTGGGTAAAGGGGGCGCAAATGCTAAAGCGTTCGTTAAAGTGAATTTGCATATTAAAGATTATAGAAACTATCCTCTTCCATTTGAAGGCATCGTTGTGATTGTGGTAACTACGCAGAATCTTTACAAATCGGTGGAAATTCCCATTCAAATCCATGATCAGGATGATATCTTTTTGGAGAAAGAGATAGAAATCGAAAACCCCATATTTTGGGAATTAAATCAGCCCTATCTCTACAATTTCGAGTTCATTTTACTCGATGAATATCGGAATCGCTTGGATAATGAGAATGCTCGTTGGGGAATTAAGGATTTCTCGGTTCACAAGGGCAAATTTTACTTGAATAATAAACACATAATTCTGACCGGCGTGAATCGACATGAAGATCATCCGGAAACGGGCAATTCAATCCCTAAAAGAATCATGTACGATGATTTGAACA
>CAZUTM010000212.1:0-7646 GCA_964623665.1 uncultured archaeon | reverse complement strand
TCGATTCTCTGTTATCTGAAACCAAAATTCTTTCTTTCTTCATTGGCAGCAATTGCATTCTATGTTGTCGGTTTTCTTACATTATTTTGGGAACCATATCTTCGAAATAATCGACTTCTCACCGAGTGGACGGTGTTGCATTACGTCTATTGGGCTTACACGGGGATTTGGGTGATTGGAATTGCTGCAAATCTGATCAATATGCTGTTCTCCGCATTTGAATTCGGAGTGAAATTGAAAAAATCTGGATTCAAATGGATTGGCCCTTCATTAAGCCTTGCGAATATCGATAAACGCGCCTTGATAATGATAGGAATTATTTTGGGTTCCACTTTAAGCGCGGCTTCACTTCATGAGAGATGGTTCGATTCCAATCGCTTTATCACGCTGACTCCCGGGAATTATACCGTCGAATTTTCCGGATACGGCGAGATGAGTCCAACGCTTTATACACCGGAAATTCGGGATGCGATGAATCGACACGGATTTCTCCTAATCGTTCATCACGGATATTGGTTGACTTTCACACGTTTTAATGCGACGCCATTCACATGGTTCGAGAACATCGAAACGACTCCCGAATACCAATCTGCACGGGAGCAATTCATCAACGGTTGTTTATATTGGAAAACAAATTACCCCAATATTCGCTTAATCATTTTGGTGCACGGCATTCCATGCGGCTTTACCACGGATTATTCCGTAACCAATACGACAGCGAGCGTTGGCGGGACAATTTGGCAAATGGAAAAAATAATGATTACCGCTATCGAAAATAATCTCACGAATGTTGTGGGTGTGCATACAGATCAAGAGGATTGTTCGGAAGACTGGTTTTCGATGCGCGAACACGAAACAAGAAATCGAACAAGGAATAGTCAAGCAACCCAAGCGTATAACGATTTCATTACCCGAATCGAACGATATTCTCAAAATAGTACTTGGCAAACCTTCTTTAATCATCAAAAAGCGTTATATGGGCCGGATCATTCCAAATTTCTGATTACAACAACATATAATGGCGGCATGGTCGTTGAGGGTGTCGATGACGATTTGGACACCGATGTATTTTCCATGAACAACGTGATGGGGATTCCCTATGATGAATTCTTGCCGATGCTCTATTTCCAAGGCGCAAAGACCGCCGATTTGGCGCATTATCGATTATATACCTATATGTCGATGCTGAAAGAAACGCTGAAAAGAAAAGGTTGGGAAGACCGCATCGGTGCCCTCTTGGGTGTTTGCAACGAAAGGCTTTTTGATGTCAACCGAACATGGTCCCAATGGAATGGTACCGCGCAAGTAAACGCCAACGGCTACGATGTTCTCGCGATGCAAGCGAAAATTACAAAATGTTT
Organism: uncultured archaeon; assembly: GCA_964623665.1. Classification (GTDB taxonomy): domain Archaea; phylum Asgardarchaeota; class Lokiarchaeia; order Sigyniarchaeales; family Promethearchaeaceae; genus CAZUTM01. Next base: position 6,285 of record CAZUTM010000212.1, on the reverse strand, counting down.
CAACGTCAAGCGTGTGTCCTTTTTCGTGTTATATAATTGCTGCGGATTCAAAGGATTTTTCGATGCCTACGGGAACGATGTATTGGATCGATTGAATGCCACTTTGAACGGACCAGAGGGTCGAATTCCTTTCACGATTCGATACATGCCCGAAGTTCTTAGGGTGCAAATTGATTTGTCCCGAGATTTGTTGTTGATGCAAGCATTTCCAATTGAAATTGTATATATTGCAGCGATGATCGGTGCCGGATTTATGGTGAAATACATTCAACCGAAAAAGAGGAAAGAATAATAATATTAAAACAAGGTCATTTTTCATTTTCTTTTTATTTCATATTTCGGAGTAGTTTTCGAAAAACTGATGAAAATTGGAATCGATATTATGGATAAACATTTTTGTGTTTGATTCTTTGGTATTTCTCTTTAATAATATGATTCTATCGTTTAAAACGCACAGTAATCATACATCTAGCGGGCATGTTAATATATGCTGCGCGAGCATCGAATTCCAATTTTATTTTTTCTTGTTCGTTACCAAGATTGCCAATAATTATCGCAAAAGAGCCATCCGGGTTTTTAAAAGCAAAGGTTTCGATAGAATTGGGTCTGTACATGGAATCGATTCTTTTGGCTCCCGGTTGAACAAATTTTGAGAAATGGCCAATCATGAAATATTCCCCTTCAAAAATTATGTCTTTTATTTGCTGAGAATTGTTTCTGGGAATGGTTAGAACCCCGCGAAGTCCTGCATAATTGTGGAGCGTCGGGCCTCCGAATTGATCAAGGGCCAAATTCCAAAATAAAACTCCTTCTGCCCAATTTCGTAGACTGCCAGTAAATATGTTGTGAAAAGTCCAAACCATATTATGTTCAAAGTGAGGATATGCTTGCAAACCGGAGATTTCTGTAAATAAATGATGTTTCGTTGGAAATCGTTCTTTAACAAGAGATTGTCGCCACGACTCGGGATTTTCATATCCATGCCAAGCAATTCCATCAATATATTCATTGGCATCTGGGTCGGACAAGATTTCTATTGCTTTTTCAGCATATACCCAATTGTGGTCCAAAATATATATTTTTGTTGAAATATAAAATTCCGAAAACACCGAGCCGAAGATTTTAACGAACTGTGTTGTTTCCTCAACGCCTAGATATGCACCGGGGTATGATTGCGGTACATAAAATTGTTCGTTTTGAATGGTAATGGCTGAAAATTTGATGCCGTGGTGTTCGTATGCAAGAATTGCTTTCGCGAGGTATTGTGCATATAATGTATACAAAGAACGATTCAAGGTACCACCGATCATGCCCTTGGTTTCGGGTCGGCTCAGATTATTTCCTTCCTTCATCCACCCGGGCGGACTCCATGGTGTTCCGATAAATTTCAATGCTGGATTCAGTTTCAATGCATCTTGCAGAACCGGAATTAAATACATTTCATCCCGCGAGATAGAAAAATCATCAAGACTCCACGGTGTATCGTCAAACGAATAATAATCAAGGGCGCAATCGGATGCACCTAATGGGATGCGTAATAAGGAAATGCCGATCCCTTCAAGAGGATCGAATAAAGCCCGCATCGTTTTGTAATATTCTGATTGATTTAAAATAGAGCGGAGCAGCCAAGCAGAAGAATCGGTCATTGCGGCACCAAACCCTTGAATTTCTTGATATTCCCGATTTTCATCAATTTTTATCCGCAGAACATTGGAAGACCCATCAAAATAAGTTCGAGGACTCAGTTCAATCGAATCCATTTTAATCAAACGGAGACTCGAATCGATTGTGGAAGTAATCCAAAGATCCGCTCTGATGGGGGCTTTTAATGAAAAATAACTAAGCGGAATGAGTCCAAAACTAAAGATAAGAATCAAGAAGAGCGCGATTATTTTTCTTTTTGTTCGAAAAAGAGATTTATATATTTGTTCTGGCGGGGTTTTATTCATACTCTTGCTCCGGCTTGAATAATAACCGAAAAAATAAAAGTAAAGCGCTCCATTATAAAAGAATCCAAAATTTCCATCTAAGTCTTTTTAAATCGTTGCTTGATACTTCTAATGTGAGCTTAACTCAAATTTTAAAAAGCATCAGAAAAATCACGGAATATTTTGAAGATGTGGTTCCGAAAAAAACATTTCCACCCATATCGAATGATATTGTAAATGCAGCTCCGGATTGGGTGGATAAATATCGACTTCAATCAACATTCGGGACTTTTACTGATTATGTCCTTCGAAAAATGATTAAAGAGCAATTATCTGCTGAGATATTCGATGAATCTCAATTAATTGCGGAGATTTCATTGAAACATCTTGAAAAGTTGCAACAAAGGGATCAAATACCTCCAGATATAATGGAAGCCGCATTATTCTATCTTGATAATCAATCGATCGTTGAATATTATAAAGATTAAAAGGTGAAATGGAAAGATTGTCTTGTCGAAGCATGGAACTTAAGTAACCTCGACGAATTTTTTCGATCCGGAACACTAATACGGCCTAAAGTGAGTGATGATGAAATTAAATCATGTACTTCTTTCTTTTTGGAATTGGAAGAGTTTCTAAAAGCAAGGTGCGGTAAGATTAAAAGGATTTATATGAATCCGACTTTAGGCCATCCCGAAACCGTAAAGGCGGATGCGGATTTGATTTTCGATAATGTTCTGATTGATATAAAAACGGTAAAGGATGCGAAAGAAGCGTCGCGAAAAAGTTATTTTCAATTGCTCGGATACGTAGCACTATTCGATTGGTTGAAAGAGAATGAATCGGTTGAAAAGTATCCCGTTCTAAAAATGGAAAGGATAGATTACATCGGCTATCTTTTTCCAAAACAATTGAATCTAATTGTAATGGATATTCGTGGTTGGTCCGCAGAAAATCGCAAAAAATACTTGGATAGAATATTGAAATCAAAGCAAGTGTTGATGAACAAGTTCTCTATGTTTTAATTTTTCTATTTTTTATCCTTCACCAGTTCAATTTAATTATCTCTCAGTTTTCACGTGCCCACCCATAAGGGACCGACCCAAGCAGCCCCGCCTTGCGTATCATACATTTTTGCGTAATACACGGCGGTTCCGTTCGTTTTTAATGTAGCCGGTTCTACATACATATCCGCTTCTTCGTTGATATACCATTTTCCGTTTTTTATAACCCCGAATTCGTGAATATTATATTCCATTTGTTGGATCGGCGTGGTATCTTCAAAAGCGAAAGAAGCGGTTCGATTTAAACATGTGATATTTTGCCAAATTTGGTTATTTCGATATATTATTACTCTTTCGATCAGGTTTCCGTATCCTCCACCGACAGCGGCCGTAATTTTCACGGATCTCGAGGCGTTGATGTTCGGGAGTTTAATATACGAGTCATTTCTTCCCACTTCCGTGTCATTTATCGAAAACATCAAGAGCGGTCTCGATACCCCCTTTACGGCATATACTCTCCGATTGTACAGACTATCAAAAATGGCAGATCTTGTTAAATTGGCGGCAAAAGCAGCGACCATTCCGTTCGGGTAATGATGGTGGATACGGAAAAGATGCGGGAGTGCACCCCATGAAAGAGGTGCTTGTAATAAATGGTTTGCATCGGTGTGCGAAATCGAGTGGCCCGGTCTGCCGTCATGCGAATCTCCCGAGGCCATAAAACCGATTTTAAAGCCCATTGCAAGGGCATCTTGAATATGATGTCCGGGTCGTTCGGTTTCTTGGATAATCAGTCGATTGTTTTCAACACCGATCAACGGAAATCTGTTCTCTCCGGGAGATCTCTTGTTTGATACTTCACTGCTTCCATGAACAGAATACATTTCAACCAATTTAATAAATTCTGAGTTATAATATGACCAATCGAATGTAAGCCCACCCAAATTATGAGGCGGATGGTGTGGAATCGCCAGAATATTGTTTCCCGTAGCACTTTTCCATTGCTTAAGTGCATTGAAAAGCAAATTTGGCGTTGTATATTCTTCGATATGGCCGGGATAATAAGGTATTTCTGCGGAATCGGAATAGATGCACATATCTCCAACTGAATTCGGCTTGAAATACTCGCCTCGATATTCATAGGCTTGTAAAGTCACGAATTCTCCGGGTTTGTTCCACATATTGACGATTTCTTTATGATTCTTCCAATACATCTCCCAATTAAGTGGTCCGAGCATCGGTTCAATGAAGTGGTCGTGCGTGGTAACCGCCGCGAAATCGCATCGTGCAATTTCTTTTGCATAATAAAATGCTTCGGAAAGATACCCCGACCCATCGCAGCGGGTCGTATGACTATGAATATCACCCCAATAAAGAAACAATTCGGGCGCATCAATCGGATCATACACAAGAATGGGATTTGATGTGCCTTTGAGCGTTCCTTCCACTTCCGATACGTTTATATAATGGATTCCGGGAGTAAAAAATCGCACCGAAAATGATTTAATTCCGCCATCACCGAACGGCAAATCTTGTGCCAAAAACATGCCTTGATTGAGGCCGCTAGGCTTAAATCTGTAATTAGATGGGAGCTGGGCATCCGGATCGGTGGAATAAAACGATATCTCTTTATTGTATCCGCAAACTAATCTCTCGCAATAATCCCATATTTGAACAGAGATTTCTATCTCTTGGCCAAGCGGAACCATAGAAGGAGCAAAAATCCAAATCGAAGCGGGTGAATTATCCAACATCGCTTTGATGTTGATATTATACGGATCCGCGGACCAACAGCCCAAGCCTGTTAACAGAATCGCTGTTAAGATAAGTGTTTGAAGCGGCTTTGATTTTGCGGATTGCGGTTTGAAAATCTCAATATTTTCCGAATTCATATTCGTTTCCTCGATTTTTTAAAGAATTTTAAAGGCCACATCCAATACACTTATGAAAAAGATCAACAAGATTAACGCCCCAAATCCCCTTGCACGAAAATCCTTCAACCGTACAAGATGTATCCCGAAAATAAGCGAAACGATATTAATAAACGGGAGAAACCCACAAAATAAGCCTGCAAGGATCATCGCTCGGTAGGGATTGCTGGGATGTTCTATCCGGAAAACGGCCAGCGAGAGATCCGAAAGAAAGGTTTTCAATTTCGAAATAAACTCTAATACATAGAGCTCCAATGCTTGTTCTGACTTATTACTCTTAAGATTTTTAGATAAAAGCGCCGAAATGGTGATCAAATTGGCCAACTTGAGTTGTATTGCTTTCAATTGCGTTTCGGCGTCCTCGGTAAAAATTTTTGGAGTATCGAATAATTGGACCAAATTACTCATCTTATTCTCAAAGTCCTCGTGAAGTTCACCCAGTATTTTCTGATAATTGCCTTTTATTTCATCATTGGTGTTCTCGTCCAGTATTTTATTGAATATTTCAATTATTTCTTTTAAACTGGCTGAACCTTTAAGAATAGTGCGGATAAATTCATCGTTTATGGGCCTCCCGAGCAGAATATTGAGCATGTTATTTTTTCGATTCATTTCACCATATTTTTGATTGGAATACAGAAAAAGCTTTTCATTGATCACCGGAACGCAAACTGACTTAATTTATCGGCTTTTTCGGCATTTTGAACCAAGATATTTCCGTTTCATGTTCTTCAGACAAATGAAAGCGTTCGAAATTCTCGAAAACAGATTTCAAATCGAGGAACTCAATTTCAAAAAGGTGTGCGGTAACCATGACTCGACGATCTTGTTAAAAGCAATCGACATAAGGCCATTGTGCAATAATCAAGAATGAAGCATCGATCTTCTCTATCAATTTAAATAGATTAAACTGAATCTATCACTTGGTTAATTCAAAATCGTTTATTAGGTTCAAAAATAATCGGTACACGAAGTGAAGTTGAACCATAAAACGATCATTAGGAGGAAATGAAATGTCAGATAAACGAGATGAAATTTTAAACCGGCTTAGAAAAGCGAAACACGAGCTTCAAGATTCTCTCCAGAATGAAGATATGGGAATTAAGAAAGCGGAGAAAATCGAGCTGGTTGAAGGTCAGAAGGACATAGAAAAAATCGACCGGGTTAGCCAAATGGAAGAAAAAGAGGATGCCCAACTAGCCGCGAAAAAACTCTATAATGCTACCGAGAAAGAATCCATAAGAGAAGTTCCAAAAGAATTAAAATCAAATGACGGCCTTTCGACAAAGAGATTGGCAGCAATCCAACGTAATATTCGAAATAAGGTGATGGATAGGCAAGCGATGTCTTCAAAACAGAAGGCATTGACTATCTTGGCTATCGTCGTTGCCGCTATGCCGTTAATGATGCTCAATACCGTTT
>CAZUTM010000211.1:0-7720 GCA_964623665.1 uncultured archaeon | reverse complement strand
ATACAGAACGTGGATAAATCTATCCTTAGATTTTTCTTTTGAAGTTTATTATATATAGCCCATTTTAGTAAAGGGCGTTTTAATTTAATGGAATCGGGCAAAGATTTCTCAATTTTAAACAAAATTAAAAAATAATTGAAGAAAAATAATGATTCAAATTAAGGATTCACATCTAACCCCATGTAATCCTTGACATAGACATCCGCGCCGCCCATTTCATGAGATTTTCGGGCACACATTGCGATGGCCATTGTATAGAAGTTGTCTTCGAATCTTGTGGGATGCGGAGTGCCGTTTTTCACCGAGTCGACAAATAATTTCAAAGTGGTTTCCCAGCCCGGTGGGTATTTTGCGTTGTATTCTTCTTCGTTTGGAGGCATAATTACGCGTTTTTGAATATCCGAGGCATTCTTTCCTTCAATAGACACAACGGTTCCTTCGGGTCGGTTATTCACCAAGGTCCCTTTGGATCCGTACATTGTAAAAGTGGTGTGGCCCGTGTCTTGGAAGGCGGCTACTCCTTCTTGGGTGCCATTATAACTCCATTCGATCCCGCCTTCAAATGTGACATTTAAGAAGATAGAAGATTCTCCAACGATTTTAGACCACGGCGGTCTAATGAGTCTTGCTCTGACTTTTACCGGGTTCTTTCCGGTCAAAAATCTCATCGTATCATAATGGTGAATATACCAATTGAATTGACTCAAGTCTTGGTGTTGAGATCTCCACCACGAGTTGAAATGATATCGATTTTGGCAAAACGTCGAAACGATAAACCCGAGTTGACCGATCGTTCCCGCATCGAGTTCTTTTTTGACCGCTTGCATCCTGGGCATAAACCGATATTGTTGATTGACAACGCATGTAAGTTCATACTCTTCTGCCTTCTTTAACCACGCACGGAGGTGTCGATAATCATTCATTTCGGTAAAGAAGCATTTCTCTGTAATCACGTGGCACGCATTATCTATCGATTCCATCACATATCTCGGATGGTATTGAGAAGGAGTCAGAACCAGAGTCGCATCGGCTTCTACTTCTTGGAACGCAAGGGACAGATCGTTAAAGGTCGGAATATCGGCAAATTTTTCGAATTTCTTAATCTTTTCGAATTGGCTTGGGATTGGATCGCACGCCGCAACCAGTTCTACATCCGGATTGGCATTCAGAACGGGCAACCAGCTGTTGGCGATTCCACCGCACCCAACCATAATAAATTTAATTTTACCCATTGTATTTTGCAATAAGGGTAAACTCCATAAAAATGACACGCTTCTGTTTTGCAGAAATAGGCGGCTTACAAAACGGCATCTCGAATGCCTCGTACGATTCGGTTTCCCCATTCAATGCAAGAAAGTTAAAGGTCAAAACAAAAAATTTAAAAATGAAAATAAAAGAAATTATGAATAGATTTGATTTAACGCACACATTATCTTTGGGATTTCCAAATATAATAGCCCACTCCGACTAAAACGAGCACGCCAACCACCACAATAACAATGATACCGGCGGTGTTTAACCAAGGCTCGGAATCGCCGCTTGAAGGAGGATTGATATAATACATCGTGATATTGTATCCCATATTTTTATTTTCAAGAGATCGTAAAATGAGAATGAATTCTTGCTCTTGATAGGGACGGTGGTCGAAATCGAAAGTTTTTGTAAAGAGAGTATCGGTGATATTATCTTTAATGATCGTCGTTAAATTATTTATCGACATACCTGAATCCGCCAAATACAGTTCAAAGGATATGTTTCCAGCTAATGGATTATTGGTTTTATCGATCTTAAATCTGAGGGCCGAATCATGGGTGAAGTCGGAGCGATTGAAAATAAAAGCGTCAATATAGCCATCATTCGAACTATTGCTAAAAGCGTGACCGGTGGTTTTATTCAGTTCTATTTTTGGAACGGGTTCTACGATGGCCGCGAAATTATAATCGTATAATTCAAGAGGCATCCATCGAGTCGTGGCGTCGGACCAATAAAAGGCATTTTTGGAAATGGCGGTAGGACTCCCTCTCTGTATGTCGATATAATTGTTTCCAAGCACGACCTCCATTGATAAATTAATATTTCTTTTTGAAACAAACACCATCGAGGAGTTTGATTCGAAAATTCTTTTATATGATTTGGCGGGGTCGTTTGCTGGTATTGCCCGAATTTCCGAAATGGACCGATTTTTTTCATTGCTTGCAATAGTAATATTGAGGGTCGTGCCCGATGATTCATACCCGAATTGATACCCCGTGACGATGGAATAACTGGAGATATTGATTGTGTTTAAGATCTTGTAAAAATTGCTTGGAGAATCGCTTTTAACACGAACAAGTCCGGTTTGATTGAGGTTTTTTTCGATGTATACGCTTTTAGGCTCGCCCGAAGTGGCATGCCCCCAAGGAACACAGAATAGAACGTTTGATATTGAAAAAGCGAGAAATATTAGCATAATCCGGGATGCACATGTTTTATTCATGATTTTGGTTGTTTTTGTTTATTTATATATATTTTCATGATTTTGGTTGTTTTTGTTTATTTATATTAATTATGAATTTAATTCAACCGATTCTAAAAAATAAGGACAACTATGAATAAGTTGATTATGAGATCGAGATTGATGATACATTAATTTTTTTAATAATTATTTTCAATTAAATTAATAAAATAATGCATGAGATAGTAGGGTAGAAGGTGTTAATTTTTAATGGTCAAGACCTTTACTGTCGATCCCGTTACCCGCTTAGAGGGCCACGGGAATCTGATTCTTCAACTTTCTGATGATTGCAAAAAGTTGGAGGATATTGAGTTTTATATTCCGGAAACACAGATGTTTGAGAAGTTTTGTGAAGGCCGCTTAGCGGAACATATCCCCCGCATAACGCCACGTATTTGTGGTATTTGCCCCATCCCCCATCATATTACACCGGTTCGGGCAATTGAAAAGGCATGGAATATCGATCCGCCAAGCCCGGCCAAGAAATTGCGGAAATTGATGCTGTATTCGAAAATCTATTCCTCCCATCTTCTGCATTTCTATGCATTGGCGGCACCCGATTTTGTGTACGGGCCGTATTCACCCGCGGAAAAGAGAAATGTGGTTTCAATCATGAACGATCTCCCTGATTATGGGGTAAAAGCGTTGAAAATGATGGATTTCGGCCAAAACATTATACAAACCATCGGTGCAAAAGCGGTCCACCCGGTTACCGGAATTCCCGGAGGAATGAAGCGTCGACTCACGGAAGAGGAAAGAGATTCATATCTACAACAAGCGGATGATCAGCTGCAATGGATGACGGATACCGTGAATCTTGCTTTGAGTGTTGTGGAGCGCTATTGGGATGTGATCGCGAATTATGCTGTGGTGCCTTTGCATAACATGGCTATCGCTAAAAACGGAATTCATGAAATCTACGACGGTGATATTGTGTTTTCGGATCCGGATGGAAATCGCAAAGTGTACAAAGAGGACCAGTATCATGAGCTGATTACCGAGCATTATACGAAAAAATCCTATATTTCTCACACATATCTGAAATCCATCGGGTATCCAAATGGCGTGTATCTTGTTGGGCCGCTTGCGATGTCGAATTGCATTGATTCCTATGGCACTCCACTGGCGGATAGTGCATTAAAAGAAATGCGCTCGCGGGTAGGAACAAAAATGATTCACAATCAATTGGCAATCCATTGGGCTCGTATCATCGAAACCGTAAATGCTCTCGAGAATATTCTCAAATTGCTCAAAGACCCCGAAATATGTTCTGAAAATATCAAAAAGAATGATATTGAACCAAAGGAGGGCCGCGGAATCGCAATCACTGAAGCCCCGCGGGGACCTTTAATCTACGATATTAGGACCGACGCTAACGGAATAACGAAAAAACTGAATCTTATTGTTTCAACCAACAATAATTTAGGCGGCATAAACCGGGTCATTAAAGATGCAACAAAGCAAATTGTGGAGCAAAATGTATTATCGAAAATCAAATTGCCCGAGCCTGTTATCCCCACCCCTCAGAAGGCTGCTTCAACAAAATTAGGAAGTTTCACGGATGCGGATTTGAATATGGTGGAAATGGTGATTCGGGGCTATGATTGCTGCCTTTCATGTGCTGCCCACATGGTGGTTGTGGACAAGAATCGAAATGAGCTTTTACGAAGGCCGTTTCAATTTACGATTTGAATTGGATTGAGATTGCGGCCATTTCTTTTTTATTTTCAATGTTTCTTTTACCACGTTCCCATGTTTTTTCGGAAAAAATTCGCTGAATCTTTTTATTTTATGCAAAATTGCTCGGAGGTATGAAGCAAATGCGTTCTGTTAAAATCGCAATGGTCGGAACCGGCTTTGCGGCTAATCTCCACGCGGAAGCCTATGAAAAAATTCCCGGGATTGATGTAAAAGTCGTTGCGGTGGCGAGTAAAGACCGCGCTCAAGCGGAAGAATTTTGTAAAAAGTATCATATTCCGATGGATCAGATTTATGAAGATACGGAAAAGATGATCGATACGATCGATGCGGACATTATCGATTTGGTCGTTCCCACGTTTTTGCACGTTCCTTATGCGATTCGTGGGGCAAAAGCAGGAAAACATGTGATTTGCGAAAAGCCGTTGACTGGGTATTTTGGGGATCCGAACGTTCCTATCGAACAACGAAAAAATGTTGGATTGACAGATAAAAAAACGATGTTAAAAGAATGTTTGAAGGAATGTGAACAAATTGAGAAGGTATTTAAAGAAACGGGTAAAATTTTCGGATATGCGGAGAATTGGGTCTATGCACCTCCAATTACAAAGGCGAAACGGCTTCTTCAAGCGTCTAAAGGCAAAATCTTGGAAATTCGAGGAGGGGAGTCGCACTCCGGTTCACATTCGAAGTTTGCGGCGGAATGGAAATATACTGGCGGAGGCTCTCTCATCAGAATGGGCGCACATCCCTATGGTGCGGCGATTCACTTGAAATTATGGGAGGGGATGGTTCGGGATGGCAAACCCATTTATCCAAAATATGTTCAAGCGACAACGGCCAAGCATCGAGATTTTCTAAATTCGTTGCCTCGCGATCAAGATTATATCAACTCGAGACCTGTGGATGTTGAAGATTGGTCTTCCGGTATCATCACATTCGAAGATGGAACGAATGCGGTGATTTTTGCAAGCGATGTCACTTTAGGCGGGATTGAAAATTGGGTGAATATCTATGCAAGTAATGCTCGTATCGAGACTAAAATTTCCAACAACAACACGGTTATGGCTTATGCACCTACACCGAAGCAGTTTGAGAATGAATATACCATCGAAAAAACAGAGACCAAAGCCGGATGGTCCACCGCGCAACCCGATGAGGATTGGATGACGGGCTATCCTTTTGAAATGGCAGATTTCATCAACGCAATTTTCGAGAAGAGACAACCGATTTCAAATTTAGATTTAGCCATTTGGTGTACCAAAGTGATGTATGCTGCGTATTTGTCTGCTGAAACCGGGCAACGCATTGAGATACCAAAAGGCTTCACAATATAGAGCATTCATTTCATTTTCTTTATCTTTTTGTTTTTCATTTTTTCCTTGATAGTGGTGAAAGGTTCGATATATTTTGAGAATTCAAGAGATGGAAAAACAATTTGAAGAGAAACTTTATTTTATTGAGGCAATTTAATTTAATGTGAATTTTGAAGCCCTTTTATTGCGTTCTCAACAAGAAGAACCTATTTTAATGTCCATTAGCCCGATAAATCCTACCTATTTTCAAAATTATTTGATATTGATTGAATTCAATGACCAAAAATTGGAGTTCAAGGCATCAAATCTCTTCGATTGTTTTCATGATTTTCTCTCTCACGTAATCACCGTTTATAATGATCCAACTATCAAATTAAAATTCGCTTTTGACATTTATTTTGAATCTCGATTTAAAAGCAAATCTAAAGCGCGACAATTAATCAGTAATCACCATCTACTTATTTCCATTATCTGTTCTTCCCGCACAAGTCGTTATTTTGAAGAGGATCATGATCTTGAAATACATGGCGAGGCCGTTTTTGAAGATCGAACCATCACGCTTGAAGGCCCAGAAATAGAACAATTATTCGAGCAATTATACTATGGCTTGAAAGATACAGAAGAAATAAGAATTTGTCTTTATTGTAAGCATTATGGACGATTTCCCGGAACAAAAATCCATCCCTCGTATTGTTCTTCCGTTTGTTATAAGTCCAAATCGAATATCCATGAATTTTATAGACAAAATGCGCCTTTACTTGATGAAATTCTTGCGGAAATAATCCCGGATTTGTTGAAACAATCGCAAGAAAGAGGAAATATTGATGAGGTTACCCATATTGCGGATTCAATAGAGCAGATCAATAAGATCATTGATTCGGACAAAAAATTAAAAGAGAAAATTGCAGATTGCGAGACTTTAATACACACGTTATCAGAACTTCCCCGAAAACTTCCGATTGAGACTTGCAATTATTGGGAAAAAAGATCTCGTTGATTTTGAATAATTGTTGTTGATCTCGCGGAATCAATTTAAAAAAGAGAATTCCAAGGAAAACGTATAGAAAAAACAGCACGATTAAGAAGGTTAAACCCATGGAAATTAAAGATTTAGAAATCAAACTGAAAATATGGTTAGAATTTGAAGGAGAACAAATAATGGGGCCGGGATTATACCGATTGTTCAAAAAAATAGAGGAGACAGAATCATTGAGCAAAGCGGCGAAAGAATGCGGATATTCTTATAAATATGCGTGGTCCAAAATCAAGAAAGTAGAAGATCGCTGCGGTAAACCACTCGTTAATTCAGCTAAAGGAGGGTTAGGTGGCGGAGGCTCCATGAAGCTAACCGAATTCGCTCTTGATATCTTGAAATTATATGAAGAAAAGATAAAATCGCTTGAATCAAGAGATCTAAAAGTGTAAGCAACCTTGATTTGTAATTTTTTAATGCATACATGTTTCATGCCGAATTCCTCAATTTTGTGGTTTTAAGCAACTGATGTTGGTTTTTGAAGGTATACAAAAAGTTGAAAAATTCTGAGGTCAAATTAATATTATTGAAGGAAAAGTGAAGTACAAATGAGCGAGTATCAGAACGGAAATTTTCAACCCGACCAAGCGGTCCCATCTGAACCGGCTGTAGATACCAACGAATACACGGTGATAATCGATATAGGTGAGTCAACAACCAAGGTGGGTTTTGTTGGGCAAGAACCGATCGTGTTTCCGACAATTGTGGGAAAACCAAAATATAAGAACCTTATGCAAGATGTTGCCGGTGTGGTGAAGGAAATTTATTGCGGTTCGGATGCCGATAATATGCGAGGGGTTATGAAAATCGAATATCCGATTTCAAGAGGAGCGGTTTACAATTGGGAAGATTATTTTGCCATTCTAAATCATATCTTTTCTAATGTTCTGCGAGTCCCGTCTATGAATTGCAATGTGATTTATGTGATCCATCCGCTGACTCCATATGAGACAGTTCGCTATTACGCCGATGTGTTATTTACAACGCATAGGGTGAAATCGGTGTTGTTCGCAAATTCGGTTGCATTAAGTTGCTTTGCGAGCGGAATTACAACGGGATTGACTGTCGAAATCGGAGAGGGAATGACTTTTATTGCGCCGATCATCAAAGGACAGATCTATGAACCTTCATTAATTAAATTGCCGTTAGGGAATTTCGATATCACAGAGTATCTAAAAA
>CAZUTM010000210.1:0-7721 GCA_964623665.1 uncultured archaeon | reverse complement strand
GCTCCATTTTAATCAAATAATAGAAGATAATCCAATTTCTGCCATATAATTCCGTCTATTTTGATCAAAAGGTAACTTAACCTTAAATAGATGCGTTTATTTTATTATTTCAAAGTAGTACAATAGGTGAATGATGTGGAATTTGATTTTACATGGGTTAACACGCCGGTGTTCATGATAATTACACAAGGTTATTTTCTTTTCTTTGGAGTGCTCACGCTGTATTATGCACTGAGTTCTCGGAATAGACCCGAAAAGAAAAACCATCCAGAATATTTTAAAAACGAGATTCTGATTTCTTGCATGTTCTGGTTTCTTGTGGTCGCATATCCTTTTATTTTTAATAATTATATGGAAGAATATGTTAAAAATCAAGTGTATTTCCATATTTGGAACTCTTTAACCGTTCATTTTATTGTTTGGCAAATTCACTTATACTTTGCGGGTCGAAACAACAAAAAATACAACCGATATATGCCTTACGAAGAATTCAAAAAGCACATTGCGGAAGTAAATGAAAAAAGAAAAGACACATTGTCAAATATTAAACGCAAATCCTTGCATTTGATTCCGCCATCTATTGTTTTGGGGATGTATGCGATCGGCCTTGCTCTTGATCCGTATTTACAACCGGTGAATTGGAATTGGAGAGTGTTTACCGTTTTTATGGCATTCACCGTTTCCATTCATTTCATGTTTGTTGGGTTGATTGCGGACTTATATCGACTTATGAATTTCAACCGCTTGGGAATTTTTGCACGGGGAATTTTAGAAGATACCATCAAACCCAACGAGATGGACACATTCACAAGTGCAAACTCCATGATGCTTGCCGCGATTCCGTTGTATTTTGCACCGCTTTACATTACCTTCACGGCGATCGCAATTGCCGCTATCTCGGATGCGCTTGCATCCATTGTGGGCAAATCGATTGGAAAGAAAAGAAATCCCAATTCGCCAAAAACAATCGAAGGATACGTTGCAGGAACCTTTTCTGCATATCTTATTGCAATCGGAATGAGTTATATCCTCCCTCTTCCCGGTGCAAATACTGAATTGATTCGAATGATGGCCCTTGCTGCAGCATTTGGATATTTGTTGGTGGATTATTTCGTGAAACATGTGCACGATAACTTCTGCAATCCGTTGGTGTGTGGCGGTTTAATGTGGCTGACTTATCTTATTTTTTTATAAAATCTTGAATTCAGCTTTTCTTTTTATTGATTTACTTTTTTAAATTTGGATTTAATTGTGTCGACTCGCAAAATCATATAAAAGATGATTGAAGAAGGGTCAATTGCCACGCAATTTATGAATAAAAAGTTTAAGCGGGAGAAATTTCGAAGAATTCGGGCATCCTTTGCATTCGAGTCTACCTCCGCAATTTTTTTGGGCCATTTTTAACGCAATCAGCGTTTCACCGAATGAATCGAACACAGACACATCTCCATTGAACATTATTAATTCTTTCTCATGCTTAGTCTCGAATAATTCAATGATCTTCTGTAATCGGGTTTGCATAACTTTGTAATCATCCGTATTCTCATAAAGGATAGCGTAAATTCGATCTTTATTCGATTTTATTGCCATTTTTAGGGTACCGAAATCAATTCCGCCAAGGGGTTGGTCCGAAGCGATGCTGGCATAATGAACAATGGCCGCCAAAAATCCGGAAATGAGATCGGGATCCGAGCCAAAACTATGACATTCCCCAAAGTTTTTCTTGAAAAGAAGCACGCCACTTCTTTCTAATATGAGAAGATCTCGTAACACGAAATATCACCTAATATACCTATTGATCATTCATTTTTTCAGCATCGTGAGCAACATTTTAAACTTCTTGGTTGCATATACCGCATGGGGATGTCCGGCGGGCATTAAAATCATATCACCTTTTTTGCAGACAAAATCATCATTATCAATCGTGATTTTTGACTCTCCATCGAGTATCTGAACAAAAGCATCAAATGGCGCCGTATGTGCACTCAACCCTTGACCTTCATCAAACGCAAACACCGTAAGTGTTCCTGCTTCAGTTCGATATATTTCTCGGCTTACTATCGATCCCGTTTGGTATTCAACCAAAGGCTCAATCTGAAGCACCTTAGCGGGATTATAAGTTTTTTCCACCATAATTTTCAGAAATACAAGCAATTAAAAAAAGAAACTTACGAACATGTTCATGAGAAGAAAAAAATACGATTCTATTGAAATTAATATTAGAAGCTATATTTTACAACGATCCCGTGAATTTTATCCGCATAATGTTCACAAAGGTCGGCGACATGGGCAAGATTCCTCATAATATCGAGATAGAAATGAAAATCTTTGAAATTCAAATCCGAAGCATAGATCTCGCTGGTAAGATTCCACCTTTCTTTTCGTACATCTCGTCTCAAATCGGTAATCTCTTTAATCTTTACAGCAGTGGCATTGAAATCGTCCAAAATCGCATAATATAATTGTTTGATTGTTAATCCTGTTTTTCGATTTAAAATGGCCGCATCTCTTAATCTCTGTAAAATAGAAGGTGATTTGGCCGGCGTATACAATAATAATTTTTGAGCGACCATTTCCACCTCATCTACAATCGAATCGAGATATTCAATCAAATTTACACGATCCGACCTTGAAAACACCATCGTCTCGCTTGTATAAACCCGGGAAATCATGTATTCGCAAAGCCGGTCTTGCTTCTTCTCTATTCTAATTGTTTCTTCGCATTTCTTTTTCATATCTTCAAGATTGCCTTCGCAGAATGAAATAATCGCTTCATGCATCAAAATTATCGCAAGCTCTGTTAAATCTGCGTTGATTTTGAAAAGCTCATTGATCTTTCTTCCTTTGAATTCTTCCGCCATACATTGAATAGGAATTTTATCGAAATAAACAATATCATTCAAGTACGATAAAAGAGAAGAAGACTATTCGAGTTCTTTGAATCGGATTAAAATGATAGGAAAAGGCATTTCTCCTCAATCATTTCATCGAACACGATGAGCGCCAATCTATAGCGCTAAAAAATCCCATTTCCATTGCTGTTTAATGCGAGCCTTACCTTTTGAGCCAAATCGGGAATCGAAAAAGGTTTAGCTAAAAATAATGCACCTTTGTTAATGATTTGAGCTATCATATCTACATTTTGAGTATAGCCAGAAATAAACAACACTTTCAAGGTGGGAATACGCGTTTTTAGTTCGGAATAGACCGTCGGACCATCCATTTTGGGCATAATGACATCAGAAATTAAAAGGTCGATTTGAAATGGGTTTTTTTCAAAATCGGCGAGCAGTAATTCGGGCTCCGGATATACCTTTACATGATAGCCATAGCGGCTCAATGCATCTTGTACAAGTTTTCTCACCATTTCGTCGTCCTCAACTACCACGAGATTCTCCGTTCCTTTGATATTTTCGATAATTTTTGAATTTTCATGAATTTCGATGACCGTTCCTTTACTTTTCGGAAAATAAAATTTGACAGTGGTTCCTTTGCCCACTTCCGAGTATACATTTATATGCCCGTTATGCTGTTTCACAATTCCAAGAACCATGGGCATTCCCAAGCCCGTCCCTTGACCATGTTGCTTAGTGGTAAAAAAAGGTTCGAATATTTTATCCAAAATTTCTTTCGACATTCCGCAACCGGTATCGGAAACGGATAATCGAAGATATTGGCCGGGTTCAACCGGTTCGGATAATTTTTTCACATACGAATCATCAAGAAAGGTATTACATGTATCTATTGTTAATTTCCCGCCGTTCGGCATAGCATCTTTGGCATTCACAATCAAATTCATTAATACCTGCTCGATTTGGTTCTTATCGCCTTCGATCAGATATAATTCCGGATCCAAGACCGTTTCGATGATTATGGTCTCTCCAATGATATTTTTTATTAAATTTAGAAACTTGGCGATTACTTCATTGAGATTTAATTGTGAAATATTCAACACTTGTTTGCGACTGAACGCAAGAATTTGCTTCGCGAGGGTCGAGGCTTTTTGGGCTGATTCCAATACACATTTGAGATCGGAGTATATTTTATTTTCCGGGTTCAATTCGTCCAATATAATTTCTGTATAACCAATGATTGGAACAAGAATATTATTTATGTCGTGGGCAATCCCTCCGCTTAATCGGCCTAAAGCTTCCATTTTTTGGGATTGAAGAAGCTGCTCGGTTAACTTACGTTTTTCTTCTTCCGCTTTTCTAATCGCGGCTTCAGATCTTTTGATGTCGGTTATATCTCGAAGATGCTCGATGACAAGGTATAACTCATTTTTATCATTAAAAACGGGATAAGTTCGAACGTCAAGCCAAATGTTCATCTCCGGAACGAATTTTTCAATTCTTTCGGGTTTCTTGGACTGAATAGTTTTTGCTGTAGCACACACCTCGCATGGATGCGTGTGACCGATTATCTCGTAGCATTTAAGGCCAGCGATTTCTTCGGGTCTCTTATGGAAATAGTCATAACCGGCCTTATTGTAGCGCACGATGGTGTGATCCAATTTTTGGACTCCGATGATATCCGGAATAGCATCGAACAGCGCAACAGAAAGTTCATACAGATCTTTGTAATTTTTTCCAAATTCGTCCTTGAAATCCCGAGTAGTCACATAGGAGTCTTGGCTTTTTGCAGTTATAAGGTTTATGGAGGAGAAAAACACAAAAAATCTATGGTTGAGATAAGGAGATGAATAAAGTGTGAATTCGATCAAGATTTAGACTATTTACAAGAGGCTTATAACTGGCTACAATATTCACGACTTTTGAAATTGCTTGGGTAGTAGAAAGTTTGCTCAGATCGATCTTTTTGTTTTTCAAAGGTGTTTTTAAGGTGCCTTCATCATCCGGTGTCTGCTCGCAAAGGGATCGAATCTCCAGAAGTTTTCTCTTGAGTTCTTTATCTTTTCGACCCGGTTCATATGAATTATCGATGATTTTTTCGAGTTCGCCACACACCGAAAATAACAATTCCGGATATGTGGTTGAATATTCAATCTTTAGTTCGAGTTGCAAGCGTTTTTGATAATTTAAGATTTCTTCCCAATAATAGGGTGCTTTCAGCACATAGGGGTATAGAAGCCGATGAAGTTTGAGAGAAAGAACTCCGTTTTTGATTTTTTTATCTGCTCGGTCGTTTCTGATGAGTTCAATGTCCCGATTTAATAAAGAGAGATACGGTTCTTGGGTCCTTCCTTCTAATCTTTGCAATGGTTCTTTGACATCCAGCGGACCTATAAATTTCACGAGTGAATGAGCGATATCCTTTTTTGGGATTACAATTGCAGGAACAATCGGAGAGCCGTAAGTATAATGCAGATGTGTGATAAGCTGGGGCATCGGGTATAAATAGCGGGTTGCCGGATAATCGTAAATGAAGGGCACCCGAAAATGGCTTGGCTTGGAATAATCGACCAAAATAAAGACCACGCAATTCTGTCTCAAGAATTCGCTCACTTTTTGCTCAACCGTTTTAAAATCCTCGGCAATGACCATGTGCATATGTTCGTAGGTATTGGTGAATTCGGTGTACAAGATTTGATTATGGACCGAAGCTAAGCCCACGGTGTGAATCGCTTGTTTCTTTCCATCGATCACCACCCGCTTCATCATTAAAGTGCTTAGGATATGCAGAAACTCACCCATGTGAATGGATGGCACCAAAACCCCCTTTTTCTGCTGTAATGCTTGTTCTATATGGTTGAATCCTTCAATTCTATTGTACTTAAAATATTGGTATCGGTGATTCGACAGGAAAAGTGTGATTTCAATAAATAGATTCACGGCGTACTGGCCCACCATGATTTTCCATTTTTTAAGACGCTTCTCAGTTAATATTTTTCGTGGTATCAAATCTTTGAAAATTTTATCCATTTTTCTATTAGTGAGTTTCGCAATAAGAGTGCCGATTGGGGTAGTTATCGCGTTGACAAGGCTGAATGGAACCTTTTTAAACGCACGGAACATGAAATACTTTTGCACCATGTGCGGGAAAAAATACATAATTTGTAGTTTGCGTCCCCATGAATCGGTTGCAGTCCTTTTGAGCTTTTTTCTTTGTTCTTGAGCCATCTTCACCTATAGAGCTAATTTTCGTTCGGTTTTAAGTTTTGTTGATAAAAAAAAGTTTTTTAAAGGAACAGAACAAAGAGCGTTTGCGAGGCCGTTAATAGGAGCCATAGGAACAAACAAAATGCGGTTCTGAGCAAAATTTTTATTTTTCTTCTTTTATTCTTTACTTTCTTCGCAACTCGAATATCTAATAATTGCAAGGCCTCATCGAGTTCTTTTGCGCGATCTTCGATGAATTCTTGACCGAAAGTCACAATAAAAGGCCCAACTTGCTTGAAACGATATTTCTCTATTTTTGAAATATCCAAAAGCCCTTCTTTAAGGCTTTCTTGAGGTGATTTTTCAAACCGAAATCCAAGCGCCTCAATTTTTCGGGTGGAATAAAAATACGTTTTACCGATGTATCCGAGGGCACTTTCGGACAACGCTTGATTTATAAATTGATTATTCGGCAATAATTTTTTAATTTTAGCCAAAATCGGTTTGAAAAGCAAGAATAACTCCATCGAAATAGAAAAAGCCGGCCGAGGGAATCGAAAATAATCACAAATAATGTTATAGATCTCCCGATACGAAATAACTCCTCCTGAAACATTAAATACATCTCCCGATTTAACGTTCGGATTGGTCGCAAGAAAAATCTGTGCTCGGCCGACATCATACGGGTTTGTTACAACGAATAAATCCCGACCCCCGCCAATAAGCTTTGGAAACCCTTTAAGAGATAATAGTGTAATGAAATTGGGAAGAATCTGTTTATCTCTTTTACCGGAAATCGGCCCAATCCTTGAAATCACGAATTTCTTATCTGGATACTTGTTTGCATACTCTTGAATCAAATTTTCGCATAGTCTCTTGGTATAGGAATAGCCCTCCTTGATACTTGTGCCGATGGGCGTATCCTCCGTGATCACGTAAACCGATTTTTTTTCTCTCTTTTCAGATAGAAAAGTATTATACACGGAGACCGAGGACGCAAAAACGAAAGTGGTTGCATTTGATTCTACGAATGCCTCTATCATATTTCTTGTACCTATGAAATTATCACGATAGAAATCATCAAATGAAGCAGATGTATCAATATTCCCCGCATTATGAATCACCAATTGAACGCCTTGAGTTTGCATCCCCTTTTTAATGATTTCTTTGTCGCTTAATGTCCCTTCTACGAGAGTAACTCCAAATTGACCGAGATCAGCTGCTTTTTTCTTAGAGCGAATAAGACAGATGATATCAGAAGGTGAATTAATCGGCACAGGTTTTTCATTTATCAAATATTCAACCAAATGAAAGCCAACTTGCCCGGTTGCTCCAGTAATAAACAATTTCATCAATGAGCAAAATATTCGGAAAAATATAAGTAGAGAAGTCACCTTTAACAGCAAATTTTATGAAAAAAGGAGCTAACATTGAAAACGACCTATTGCGTTAAAAATTAAAAAAAAAACAAAAAAAAGCACAAGGGAAAGGGACATTCCCAAAGAATATCCACACAGAAATCAGAACGTGGATAATGCTGTCTATCGATTCTTTTTTTCGGACTTTATTTTTTATGTATAATATCGATTTATCAAAGTGATCTTAGAGAAATTATGAAGGTTTTTTTAATTAGAGGTTAAAACGTTATTAACAAATATAAAT
>CAZUTM010000209.1:0-7746 GCA_964623665.1 uncultured archaeon | reverse complement strand
ACAAATTAAACGCTATTTTAATATTTTTTATTTTTTTAGCAAAACGAACGAAGAAAAATAAGAAAAAAATGAAAGGAAAGGAGAGAAAAAGATGTATCAAACATTCAACATGAGTCTGACTTGGATTGGATTGCTGATTTTGCTCAGCATCGTGGCAATCCTGGTATTTTTGGCCAGCCGGTATTACAAATTCAAAACCAATGAATATGTAATCCATCTTCGAAATGGAAAAATCAAATCTGCTGGATTGGGCGGAAAAATCATCAAATTGCCCTTGATTGATGATATTATTGTGATTCCAACCACTACCCGGAAAACCCTCTTGAATGCATCCGAAAAGGTGCTATCTCGGGAATATCAAGATTTGCGTGTAGTGGCAATTTTATATTGGAAAGTTTCAAACCCAACCGTTGCATACAACGCAGTAGTCTGGGATCCAAAATCGCCCGATTATATTGAACGGGTGCTAAGCACCGCCTCTGAAGCGATTATCCGAACCACCGCGGCATCTCTTGAAATCGAAAAAATCATTCGAGATCGGGCCGATATCATTAAAATGGTCACCGATCAATTGTATAATCTCACAAAAGACTGGGGGATCGTTATCGAATCGCTTGAAATTATTGAAGTTGAAGTCCTTGATCAAAATTTGAAAAAGAACATGGAGGCAGTCAAAAAGATCGGAGAAGAACAAAAGGCAAGGCTTGCGGCTGCTAATTCCAAGGAAGTTTATCGATTGAGGGAATTGGAGGTGGAGAAAAAGGTTGGGATCGCTCAAGAACAAACAAATTTTGAAGTAGAGATGGAATTAAAGAAGAAAGAAATCGCTTTGCAATCGGAAGAGAAGAAAAAGATGGAAATTGAAGCGGAAGCATACAAGATGGCCCAGATCTTGAAAGCCCAAGGTGAAGCGGAGGCAACAAAATTAAAGAAACAAGTTGAATTGGAGGCGGAGGCAGAGGCCGTTCGATTAAAGATGGCCGCCCAAGCAGAAGGGTTACAAAAGCAAGTTGAAGCAATGACCAGCGGAGATGAACGATTCTTGGCGGTTAAATTGGTTGAAATATTACCGGAAATTTTCAAGAGTATCAATCCGGATAAGATGATTGTGATGGGCGAAGGAAAAGGCGCATTCACGAGCCTTGCAAGTTCGATCATGCCATTCATGGAATTGATTCCCAGCTTCGTGCAAGGAATGAAAGGCGTGTATGAAGTCCAAGAAGAAAAAGATAAAATTGTAAAAACCGATAAAAAATAAATGAAGAAGATAAAGTTTCTGCTTTTTTATCTCAAATTTTTCAATGAAATGTCTTATAGTATTATAGATTTATAAATTCTGAGTTAACATTTTTCAAGCGTAATATGATATCAACCTTTTTCTTGGTGATTGAGTTCTGAACTTACGTCCATGGCTTCAAACCGCCTGTCGGATTCCGCTCGATTTTCCGCAATTTCCTTGTGCAGCGCTTCGAACCGCCTGTCCATATCTCTGATAAGAGTATTTATATCTTCTTTTGTAGCAATAACACCGGAAAGCGCTGAAATAATTGCACCCTTCAATGCATCGCTTTCTTTAATCAAATGAGGAAGTTCTTCCAACAATAATTTTATCAAATATTCTCTTGGAATGTTTGGAAGCGGTGCATCCGCGTTCATGTAAAAGTAAAGATAATTCAAAAATAAAAATTTCTATGCTTGTTCAAATGGTTGTTCGGAATTTTAAATTGGAATGGCAAAACTGATTCCGGGCTCGCTTTCCAATTGTTTTTTTTCTTCTTCTTTTAATTTTAATTTCAAACCCGCAGAACTGGATGAATATTCGATTTTCGAATTCAAGGGTAAACATAGCACACGAGCATCTTTTCGGGGCGTAACATTAGGAATAATGAGCTCCGATGGTATTTTTCCAAGAACAATCACATAAAGCATGTCATTGGCTTTCGATCGTGTGAAGTAGATCTCCATTTCTTTTGATCCGGTTTCCATTTTCGGTTGTTTCCACGGTCTTGTAAAATAAATTGCTTGGCCGTTTCGATGTAGCCAATCACCCATTTTTTGTAAGGTTTCAACGGTTTTTGGTGGAAATTTTCCATTTGGCATTGGTGAAATTGCAAAAACATATGTTCCACCTTTGGCGATTGCATCCACAAGGTTCTTCAGCAGAGTCGATAACGGTTTATAGACATCGCTCGGGAGGAATGCCCATGAGGTGTGAATGGGGTCGCAGACTTGCCATACCATACCGTATGTTCGGGGATCCGAATTTTCTGTGGGAATCCATCGCTCAGGACTTGTGAAATCGCCGTATTGACCGATTCCCCTATTTGAAAGCATGATTTTCGGTTGTAATTTTCTCATCATTTTGATATTTTCGAGCATCTCTTTGGGTTCTAACCCAAACCAAGATCCATCAAAGAATATTTGGTCAATCTCGCCATAATTGGTCATTAATTCGCGAAGTTGCTCGCGTTCGCGCTGAATGAACGCTTTCCACTGTTCCGGATGCGTGGTTGGGCCATAGTCTGGGGTATAACTGCGATTTGCCTTGTCCCATCGAAAATTGGGGTCATTCCAATCGATATGCGAAAAATATAAACCGATGCCCAATCCCCGTTTTCGGAATGCGGTTATTAATTCACCGACAATATCACGCTTGAACTTTGTGTCCATGATTGAAAACGCGCCTTCTACTTCCTCAATCGTCCCAACCCCTTTATGCACGTTTAGCGTTCGTTTTAGGAATTTGGTCTTTGTTTTGGTATCATACATAGAAAATCCGTCATGGTGCTTTGTCGTTATTTGGAAGAACTGCATCCCTGCCCGCACCGCCAGATCGGCCCATTCATCAGCATAAAATTCCACCGGATTGAAGACTTCCCAGAGAGTGTAATACACATCTATAAATTCGGGATCGCAATGCATCCGGTTTGCACTCCAAGATTCCGTAACGCCTAAATGATTATACATTCCGAAATGTACCATCATTCCAAATTTCATATCCAAAAACCGTTCATAGGATTCGGGCGGTGCCTTTGTATATTCGGCATCTCTCTCCTCAGGTCCCATCTCCCAATTGCGATCATTATAAATTGCTCTTCGCGGATCCGGCCTCAAATCCGCCTTAAGGAGCACATCTTTTTCTTCAAATTCTTCCAAGAACTCCTCAATCGAAATTGGAATAGGCTCAGGGTTTGTTCCGATTCTTGTCTCAATGACCAATTGGCCATCGATTCGCTTAAGTTTCCCTTCTATTCTTTCCATCGGCTGCATACTCTTAGTTTGTATTGAATGAATTAAAAGCTTGCGAGCTTTCTCTTCTAAAGAATAGTGAAATCTGTGATTTGACTCTTGAAAACTGCTTCATTTCTACGGTAGGTTTCTCTCAAAGTTCGTTTCAATCCGATTTTCCGGTTGATTATATCTTGCGCTTTTTGAGTCAAATTGTCCGCGATCTTTGATTTTTCTTTTTTTAATTCACAAATTATCAAGAAGATGCTTTTTATCGGATTGAATCTTTTCCTTCTCAATGGATTTATACGATCTCCACGTGCATACGATTTATTCGGATGGCCAAATCGATATGGACACGCTTCTCCAATTGCTCATTAAAAACAAAGTTAAAATTGTTGGTTTTGCCGATCATATCTTCCCTTTAGGCTTTTCTATCCACAAGAAACACAAGCTTTTCAGTCCTTATTTCGATGCTGACCGGTTGCGCTACAGAAAGAAAGTATTCGAACTCTATCAGAAAAAATATCCGCAAATCAAGATTCTTCATAGCGCAGAAATCGACATTTATCCCGATGGCACGTTATCGCTTCCGAAAGGCATTCATCCGAATTTATTCGATTATTTATTAGTAAGCAAACACCATACTGCGCCGAAGCCGCTTAATATTTTCAAAAAGACACCCGCGGTCGAGAAGTGGCTATGGAAGCATGATCCCGGACTTCGCCTCAACGAATATCTTTGGGAGAAAGGCCTATACACTTGTTTCATGCGATATCATCCTGATATTTTTGCTCATCCGCAAATAGGAATGCCTAAATATATGAATCTCAGAAAGTTAGAACGATTTGTGTTATATTGCAAAAAATATCAAGTCGCAATTGAACTCAATCATTTTCCAAAGCATGAATTGAAAGCCATTCTTGAATTCGGAAATAAATATGATGCAGAATTCGCACCAGCAAGCGATTTCCATGGGTTCGGCAAAAACATCGAAGAAAAACTGATGCATTCTCGGGAGATGCTCGAACTTGCTCAAGAATTCGCGTTAAAGGTCATGGATCCGCTTCAGATGTTGCAAAAGCGAAGAAAGAACACCATACCGCAGCATTGAAAAGAATCCTTATATAGTCATTTTGCGATCCATGCAACAACTTCATTTTTTGTGAAGATTGAGGTAGATTAACCACAATATTTATAACAACATCACCACCACCCAAAGAAAAAAAGCCGGACAAGAGAGATTCGGCAAATTTTTCCATTATATCTATTCGAAACACCTATTCCCGACAATGATTTGGCCTTTCGGTCAGTATCCTTCGAAAAAGAGCCTTAAATAAAAATTAATTCATGTTTAAATGCTCTTCTTCAAAAGAATCGAAGGTTTCTACCTATAAGCCCGAAAAATTTATTATTTTTGGGTTTTATTGATTATATAACATGAGTCCCACAAAAATCGCAATGATCGGGAAACCGAATGTTGGAAAAACCTCCATTTTGAATGTATTAAAACAAGACTACGAAAGCACTATTGGGATCACGCCAACTAAAGGGGTTGAACGCAGCTTTCTGAATATTTTGGGTCAAGAACTGATTATATGGGACTTTGGCGGTCAAGAAAAATACCAAGAAAAATATTTGCAAGACCCGGAAAAGTACTTTGACAACATCAAATACCTTTATTTTGTGGTGGATGCACAGAATCTTGACATGATTCAGTCTGATCTGGATTATTTTCAGAAAATCTATACCTTTGCGGGCAAATATAATCATAAAATGAAAATTTCCATCATTTTTAACAAGGTAGATCCCGAATTGGATTTTAAAAACGTGTTGATTTCCAAGTGCGCAGCAATATTCAATAAATTTGCGGACATCGTGGATCAATCGCAACATTATCTCACGGTCTTCTACACTTCAATATTTGAGCCTATGAGCATCATCGTCGGTTTCAGCGAGATTTTACTTGAAGCCAATCTGCGGCATGCGGTCAACGCGAAACTCGAAGAACTTAAAATTAAAGAGACTACATATTACGAAACGGTAATGATTGAAAATTTTTTAGAACTGGCGCATGTGGAATATGATTCAACAGGATCCACTAAAATATCCGAAGAACTTAAAGAAGAATTCGCGAAAATCAAGTCGAATTTTGTTAAAAATGCATGGATTTCACTCAAACCGGCATCGGATAAAGGGATCATGATAGAAGATTATTATGTGCGAGCGGTTCCGATTAAGATCCCAAATTCCGATTATTATTATTTACTAGGCGTGAAGAAACCGAACGAACAGCAAAAACAAACAATTAATGCGCTCATTTCAAAAATCGGAGAAGAGATCTCTCAGATAATTCGGGGTTTTTCATAATAACTCAATTTTTGGAAGATGCGAGTGTTTTTTTATCATTTGGGAAATGTTTTTTAAAAAAATGTGAGTGAAATATGCTTTCTCTTATAATTATTTAGCAACTTTCAGTACTTGAGAAAAAAATTTATCAGAAACAATTAAAAAATGCAGAGAAAAAAGGAATATTAGGGGCAATGAAAGATATCGACTTTTTTTTTAATATTAACATTCATTGAAGATAGCAAGAAGAGGTTCAATGTAAAAAATAGATTCAATAATTGGGAAATAACTAAGAATACATTTTAGCCATCCGTTTCAATTAAAAAACATAATTTAGAAAACTTTTTTTTCCATTGACACCTCAAGAAAATTATGAATAAAAAGATAGTATGTGCGGTTATCCTTTTTCTATTTCTTCATTCTGTTTCGATAACAGAAAAATTACCTTCAAGCTTTGAAGGCCCTCACTTCGCATTCGAAGGAAATCTTGGCACTCAATATTGGGCTCTTTCTTTACATCCCGCAACCCCTTTTTCATCTACTCCGGTTATTGCAGATATAGATTTAGATACCCAAGTTGAAATTGTAATTCTAGATTTTTCTGGCAATCTCAAATGCCTCTATGGCGTAAACGGAACGGTTAAATGGACTATTGATCATAATGATCCAATTTACACCTCGATAATAGCGGCAAATATTGACGACGAGCCCTCGTTGGAATTAATTTGTAACAGTGGCGGGCGTGTAATTGTGCGTTCGGGAATAAATGGAAGCATCAAATGGCAGACCGGAATATTTTCAAATTCTCCAATTTCTGTTGGTGACATTGATACCGATGGTAAACCGGACATTATCACAACATCGGGAATTGAGTCAACCATATATTGCTTGAATTCAGATGGAACAGTAAAATATAACCCGTTACAAGCCATAGGAATATTAACAAATCATCAAATGGCTTTAGTCGATGCAGATAAAGACAATCAAACAGAAATCATTGTGGCAAACGATAACAATAAAATTCTCTCTTTACGCGGTACAACGGGAATCATCAAATGGCAATCAAATACCTTTGAAAAAATTCTCACTCCGCCATACGTGTTAGATCTCGACCACG
The DNA here is from genome assembly GCA_964623665.1 of uncultured archaeon. Lineage (GTDB taxonomy): Archaea > Asgardarchaeota > Lokiarchaeia > Sigyniarchaeales > Promethearchaeaceae > CAZUTM01. The sequence goes on along the minus strand of CAZUTM010000209.1, from coordinate 1,052 downwards.
ATAAGAACATTGACATTGTTTTTGGAACGAACGGTTCAATGTTATATGTTTTAAATGGAGTGAATGGATCAATTAAATGGCAAAAAAATCTAACAAACGGTTTTGCAACGGACGTGGTTTCAAACAATTTACTTATCGGCGATGTGAATAAAGACAATAATTACGAGATATTCTATGGCACTCAAAATATGAAATATATTTGCTTGAAATCGGATGGAGAAATTAAATGGACTTTTAATTTAAATCAAAGCATGAAAGGGAGCGGATGTTTGTGCGATATCGATGGAGATTTTCAATATGAGGTGCTATTCATTGCGGAATCAACCCTTTACTGCCTCAATGCAGACACTGGAGACTTTGAATGGGCTTATGCATTGATAGGTTCAGGGATAGGGTTTGTTGAATGTGTCGATGTCGATTTAGATGGCAAATTAGAAATTATTGCGTTAAATTTGTGTTCTCCCGTGCTAAATTGTTTAATTGGGAACGGAAAACCATGGCTTCTCCCTTCTCCCGTTCCTTGTTACGGCGGATCTCAATTTCATACCGGAGATTATCAAGATAAAGATAATGATCTCATTCCTAATCAACTCGAAAAATCAATTTCAACCGATCCAAACATTCCGGACACAGACCAAGATGCTTTGACCGATTTTCAAGAGGTATCTTTATGTACAAATCCCATTGTCAAAGATACAGATGCGGATGGCTTGCCCGATGGGTGGGAAGTTCAATTTAAGCTAAATCCACTTAATAGTGAAGATGCTACGATGGATTATGATTCCGATTTTTCCAATAATTTACAAGAATATGCAAGAAATACCGATCCAAATAATCGAGATACAGATGGGGATTTTATCATTGATGGTCTTGACCCTTTTCCGCTGATACCATATGTTGATTATGCTATCCCGATTGGTGGAATTATGATTATCACCGTAATTGTTCGTTCTACAATTAAATCGAAGAGAAAGCACTAATTACTAAGATACTTTCACTTTTTTCTCTTTAATTCACTTTCGCTTTTTTCTCTTTAATTCACTTTCGCTTTT
>CAZUTM010000208.1:0-7762 GCA_964623665.1 uncultured archaeon | reverse complement strand
TAAATTACGCACGCTGTTTATAAATAAAGTGCGTAAATTTATGTGAGAGCATATATGGAAATTTTTTTCAAAAATTTTGGCAAAAGGAATAAATATTTTTCTCATTTTCAGCATGTATAATGAATGATTTTGAGCGTTCCATTCAAAACGAAAAAGTTGAATACGAGTTTTCTCTCATCAAGGCTATTATCGATGCAACAGGCCCGCGCATCCCGTGCTCGGAAGAAGAAAAGCGGGGTGCCGAATTGATCGCTGCAGAATTCGGAAAAATTACCGGAAAACCCGCCATCGTTGAAGAATTCACAACAGCACCTTACGCATCGATAGGTATGATCCCGATCCTGGGGTATATAGTTCTTTTGATTATATTGCCGCTCTACTACCTTTTCACCCCTATTGCCGTTGCATTGAATGCGATCTTAATTACAGTTGCTCTGGTGCAAATTTTCTTATATTTAGCATGGTTTGATCGTTTTTTCCCCAAAGGAAATTCGAGAAATGTTTTCACCATCCTTCCCGCGCGGTCCGGCCATCCCAAGAAAACGATAGTATTAACTGCACATATCGATAGTTCTTGGGATTGTCCTGTATACGAGAAAAAACCGCATCTGGCGCGTTATAAACTCATCTATGGCGTGGTATCCGTGTTTGCGTTGTTTTTATTGAGCGTTTTGAAAGTATCCATCACACATTCTTTATTATTATTGATATTTGATGTGATTCCTATATTTCTGGTCCCTGGTTTTTATTTTTTGGCACGGTATATCTCCTACGACAAAAAAAAGGCATCACCGGGGGCAATGGACAATCTTTCGGGCATCGCTCTTAATTGCGGAATCGTAAAAGATATTGTTGAAGGAAAAACATCGGTTCATCAAGACCTTCAATTAATATTGGTCGCATTCGGTGCTGAAGAAGCTGCCTTAAAGGGATCTCAAGATTTTGTGAAAAAACATAAAGAAGATCTCCTTCAAAACGCTTTGGTTATCAATGTTGACTCGGTGTCCGATTACGACGATATTCACATCGTGGTCGGAGATGAATGGTTGGGTACAATATACGATAGTGAACTCAAGTCGATAGCAGAAAAAGCCATGAAAACGGTGGGTGTAAAATTCGATATTATGAAAAATCCCGCCGGCGGAACGGATTCCGCCTCGTTTTCGAGAGCGAAAATTAAAACCATCACATTAGCGGCCCAAGACGGAACTCCAAAAAATATATATCACACTTTCAACGATACCTATGAAAATCTCAATCCAAAAACCATGTCGGTCATGAAACGAGTGGTTCAAGAAATGATCAAGGAAATTGGCGAACGCATCCCAAACGGGTAGTAACTCACCCCCTTTTTTTTCCGGGTTTATCTAGAATTAGCAAGGAATCGGAAAAAAAGATGAGAATAAACATAAAAAAAACAGCGGGATACGGGCTAACCCGCAGAATATCCACGTGCTAATCAGAACGTGGAAAACTCAGTTCACGGGATCTTTTTTTCGTGATTTTTTTTATGTTTGAAAAATTCGTGTTATTCGTAATACTCAATATCCGACTTACAATACGAGCAATGAATCTGCTTTCCGGATTTATATTCTTTCACCGCTTGCGGAGCAATCGGATTAAAACAATAGGGGCAATGACCCAAAATCACCGTTGTTTTCACATCCAAATAGCTATCTTCATTGTAATTCGGATTGATCGAATTGATTTCCTGCCGGATCTGATCTTCAATTTCTGCGAGCAAAGCCGTGATATTTTCGTGATTCTCGCCCGAAACTTCGATAAGCATGGTAGAATTTTCGGTATCAATCTTGAGATAGATCACCATGGATTTTTGCTTCACTTTCGTGGTTCCGAAATACCAAAATTCGTAAATCGGCGCCGTTTCCACTTTTTCCACGAACTTCACATCGTGCCGGGTGATCGATTTAATCGCAATCTCGATTTGTTCATTGATATCTACATCTTCCACGATCGGAAGCATCTTTTTATCCCGAATCGGTAGATTCTGGTGCATATATTTCACTCTGGCAGGATTCGCTTCCTCTTGGGTAAAGAAAATCGGGCAAGAGATTTCGACTTTCTTTGGCTTCATCGGGATCGCATGGGGCTGGTCCTTGCTATCAAAATAGGTAAGAGTTGCGTTTATCGGACTTCCGGTACAATTAATCGGCGTGAGATATAGGGAGATCGTTTTTTGTTCTTGAAGCCCTAACTTCGCAATCTGAATCGTATCTCCTTTTCGCGGATATTCGGGTTCATGGGCCACCCATTTGAGAGATTCCGGCATCGTAACCGTCAATTTAAGATCCGTGAATATCTCCTTCGTATTATTTACGAGTTTGACCTTGAAGCGCACTTTCCCGCCAAGAAATTCGTATTCTCTTAGGATTTCCGGTTCTTTCACATCCTTAGGCTTTGCAGCATCCGCCTCTTTTTCGGGAGCGCCTTTGGATTGCGCTTTCACTACCTCATGTTCATCCTCATCATCCTCATCATCTTCATCAACGATTTTTGAATACTTCGAAACCGCAACCACACCGAGCATTTCATCGATCCTTTTATCGAGTTTAAACTGAATCGAGCGCAAATTTTCCACAAAGCTCTGAATCTCCGCATCCAGAATTGTAATATTCTGTTTTTCCAACTCAAATTTCATATTTTGGACACGCTTTAAAATCGTGTTCGACTCGTTTTTCAAATCAATAAGTTTCTCCCTATTACCCATTTTACCGCTTATTTCGCTGACTTGGCGCTTAAACACTTCCAATTCATCTTGAATCTTATATACAATCGATTTCTTTGTGTATTTGATTTGGGAATCCTTCATCTGCTGAAGATTTACATTCTCCGGAAACTTTTGCGCTAAATCTGCTTCTTTATTGAAATAATCCGATCCTTGCTTGAAACAATTGGCCGCTTCTTGATACAAACTAGCTGCCACAGCAAAATTTCCGCCTTTTAATTTCTCTTTTGCTTGTTCCTTCAGAGAAATGCCTTCATGGACAAAAGACAATCCCAAATTGCACCGAACCGAATCGATATTCTTCAGAATAGATGCGAAATCTACCGGAATCTCTTGTGAATCTTGTTTCTTGCCCTTTTTCGAGATTTTTTGATACGCGATTAAGGCCTCAGCCCATGAAGATCGGGCACCTTTGAAATCCTTCTTTGCTTCCAAAGAATACGCACTTTCGGTGTGCTTGGACGCCATCGCAATCAAGCGGGGTAAGGTCTCTTTTCTCTCCTCTCTCTCGCGTCGTTCTTGCTCTTTCCTTTCTCTCCTTGCTTGTTTTCTTGCTCTTCTGCGGCTGGAGATTCTATCCGTTAGATTATCCCACGCATTTCCAAGATTCCTAAATGCACCACCTTTGGCAAGGCCGATGGAACACAACGAACAATAAAACAGAATAAGAAAGCCGAAGAAATAATAGGGACTAAATTCCATGGCCAAATAGACGATTAAAGAAATCAAGAAGAGATATATAAGTAAAATACGAAGCATTGCCGTTTTCTTTCGATTTCCGATTTTCTGGTTGACTTTCGGAATAGACAACACAACGCCCCCGATGATAGAAATTCCCATAAGCAGTAGCGTTGGAGATCTTCGAAGAAGCAAATCGGTTAATGAAATCCCATTCTGATACTCGAATTCAAATTTAACTGTCGACCATTCATCGGTCCTCTCATCCAAAATTTTCACGCGAATGGTAAAATGATGCCCGGTTAAGGTGTTGGGTTTAATGATAAATTTAAAAGAAGAGGTTTCAAGCGAGTAAATCACCCCCATCTCAACCTTGGTATAATATGTTGTATAGGAATTGGATCCGGTTAATTCTAAATACGGATCCTCGCATTCAATTTCAATACGAGAAATTTTACCTTTTGAAGTACCCACGTTTCGTAAGAAAAGAATCATTGTGTATTCTTCGCCGGCTACCGCTTGGCTTATAAGATTATAACCCGATTGATAATAATTATCGTCGTTTGAAATAGAGATGTTAATAACCTCATAAGCAGGCGTGCCGTTGACCACCGCATTGAAAGGAATTTCATAATTTACTCCATACGTGTCGGCCATCGATAAAGAAAAATTAATTGCGTGTTTATCCGGCGCGGAGCCCGAAACCGTGAATGTATAGCTCGCATATCGCTCGCCATCTTTGCTTGTTGTCAAAGAAGCATAAGAAAGATTGGCCGTTGTAATAACATTGACGTACGGATCGATAGATTTCAAAGAAGCCACTGCACTCATCAGATAGCCGTTTCCGGCATTTTTAAGATAAATATTGGCAACTATGCGCTCCCCGGCGTTGATCACATCATCATTATTTGCTGTCCTTTCAAAAGTTTGCTCCGAATTCACTTCATATCTCACATATTGAATTAAAGGTTTGCCAAACACCGTCGCGGAAAACGACTGGTGAAGCCATTGGCCCTCGGTGGCCGTCACATTTAGATTGAAGGTGATTGAAGTATTCTCCGCAATCCCGGTTTTCACATAAAACTGGAAAGAGGTGCTCATAATCCCCACATTTCCCGCATAAATTATCGGAATCGTGCCTTGCTTGGTTTCGATTACCACAAATGGATTTGTGCAATTAATCGTGAGTACAACGTTATTCGCATTCATGCTTTCGATATTTTTGATCGAGACTCGCATTTCGATTTTCTCACCCGCGTCGATGAGCCCGTTAGAATTTCCTCGGGAATAGCCAACCGTATCATCATTAATCTCCGTAATCGAATTGAACTTCAATCCCGAGTCAGCAGCATATATTATTCCTTGGATAGTTTCATTATTCCTTGGTTGATCCGCACAACAAAGGGTGCAACCAATCGAAATGAATAATAAAACGAAAAGAATCCTTGAGATTGATGGTTTTTTATTGTATAACATACATGCAATAGGCGAATCTTAGAGAAAAATGTTTAGGACATTGGATAATATCACTGAAAAAAGAAAATAATGAAAAAATGAAAGGGATCGGCTTGGTATTAACTATAATTCAAGAAGAAATCCAATTCTCTGGGCCCGATAATTCCGATCGGCTTCCCGGTAAGCGGACTTTTTACTATTAAAACCGACTTTCGCGGCTTATTTTGTTCACCGAATACACTTATTATTTTATCAGCTTCAGTTTCTGCATTTACTTCACTGAGTAATCCAAATGGTTGCACAAGCGTGAGAACGCCCAACTCTTTCAAAGATAAGGGATTAAGGCTTCGAAAATCCTCTGCAAAGATTACCCCGATCAGCCCCTCTTCGTTTTCAACAAATAGATAGGGCATTTTTGAACGTTTGAAATAGGTTTCTTTTACCTCTGCAAGCGAAACATTGTTCGGCACGACCATAAAAGGTGTGCTCATGATGTCTTGGGCCGTAATCCCTTTAAGTTTGCTCATAAGCACCGTTGCTCCAACAGAATTGCATGCTGCAGATCTGAGGAATAACCCCATCACCACAAGCCAAATTCCACCAATGGTACCGGTTAGAAAAACATCGGTGATCCCGAAGAAAATCAACATTCCCCCAAAGAATTCTCCCGCTTTTGCAGCCGATCTCGTTGCCGAAAGAAGATCCCCCCGTTTTCGCCATAAAATGGCTCGGACAAGCCGACCGCCATCCATCGGGTACGCGGGAAGCAAATTAAACACCCCTAAAACGATGTTTGAAAGCCCCGCATACCAGAAAATTGCATCAATGGCAGCATCGAGCCGGAGATCCAAAGATCGAAGCAAAAAGAACCCAATACCCAACATTATACTTGTTAGAGGTCCGACAAAGGCGATGAGAAACTCCTCTTTGGGCGATTTTGGCTCCTCGTGAAGCTTGGAGACCCCCCCAAACAGATACATTTCAATCTCCGTGATCGTGAGCCCGTAATGCTGAGCCGTAAATGAATGCATCAATTCATGAAGCAAGATCGAAAAAAGCAATATCATACCGGAAGACAAGCCTACAAATATCAAATCTGAAAGCGGCACCGCTCCGCCGGAAACTTCCAAATAGAACTGCGCCGCGCTAAGCCCCACCAACCCCACTATCACAAGTGTCGAATAATGAAGTTTTATTGCAATCCCCCGAATTTTGGCAATTTGCATCTTATTCACCTCTTTTTGAAATCTAAATCGAATTCAAACAACCTCTTAATAAAAATTCCCATTTTTTAATCTTCTGCGAATATAATTCAAGGAACATAACCGGTTGGCTTTTCAAAAATAAAACTTTAAATGCTTTTGAAAATGAAGTTGATCGAATATAAATGAGCGCGATCAAAGAGAAATTGAAAGAAAAAGTGAAAAACGCCACCGAAACCCTAAAAGAATTAACGGAAGAAGCAAAAGAAGTCTATCAAAGCCTAAAACAATTCGTATCTACCATCGAGGAAGAAGATGTCGCATTGATGTGGTACGAGCGCAGAGTCGAACACCCTATAGTGTTAATTCACGGTTATATGTCCGGCGCGGATTGTTGGGATGATTTTATGCCGTGGTTTAAACAATTGGAATACTATGAAAACGAGCACGTGTTCAATTTTGCGTATTCGGATGAAAAAAATCCCGCAACCGGTGACATCTATGAATATGCGAAATTATTTGCAAAAAGGATTGAGGAGATCCTGATACAAACAAAAAGCCCAAAGGTAAATATTGTCGCACATTCGATGGGTGGCCTTATTTCGAGATATTATATCGAAAAACTTGGAGGTGCCGAGAAAGTTAACAAACTCATCATGTTAGGGACACCAAATCGCGGATCGGCACCCCTTCCCGAAGTAATGGATCTGTTCTTGAAAATCGAAAAAGGCGTGGAACTGAAACTCAACGAAATCAAATTCTTGATGGGAAAAAAGGAAGAGAAAAAAATTGATGTATTCGGAATCGCAGCAAAGCTCATGAAACCCGGATCCCCTTTCTTAAAAGAATTGGGGTATAAAGCAAGATCAAACTTCTATCTCATTGCCGGTACAAAAGGGCTTCCAAAAATCCTTGAAGAGCCAAATGATGGCGCGGTTGAATTGAAGTCGGCGATTCTCGAAGAAATGGATGAAAAGAAGATTTACACCTACAAAGTCAATCATTTCGACCTTCATAAATATTTAAAAATTTTCAACAAGGTTATGAAACTCCTTGTGTACGGATAAACCCAAATCAGCGCAAAAAATTATATTTTCATTTTTCTTTGAATTTTATATAATGAGCGAATTATTATTTTCTCTTAAACTCGCACAATTCATCCTGATATTAATCGCGGTGTTTCTTATGCTAAAAATAATGATTCTTAAAAAAGAATACCGCGTCTGGTTTTTGAGCGCATTATTTTTCGGTATTGGAACACTAACAAATGTAATATCGGTCGGAATCAGTATCAGAACCCCGGAAGTCTCGACCCGAATGATCAATATGCTCGGAGTCCCTTTTTATATTTTGTCCATCGCGATGTTGGTTTCCGGCGCTTTCCGAATAAAAAGGACAATGATTACCCAGATTCAACCCGAAAGGATTTTGAAAACATTATCTCTTGCAACGCCGTTTCTATTCGTATCTCAAAATACTGAAACGACGCTGGATTCAATGAATTTTATTATGATGATTATGCAATCCGTTATTTTGGTTTTCATGATTTATTCCATCCGGATTGTTCGGTTGAATTATGCAACAAATAAAACCCCAACCAATTTGTTTTTGATTCAAATTTTTATCTTCACGGCAATCAATCAAGCGATACAATTGCTCAGTTTATTCAACATCGCTTATA
>CAZUTM010000207.1:0-7770 GCA_964623665.1 uncultured archaeon | reverse complement strand
ACCTTCATTATTTTTTTCAACTTCTTCTTTTATTTTTTCAACTTCTCCGGAAGAGTTGTATATGTTTGATACCTCAAAATATATGAAATATGATACGCGTTCCCATCAAATTATAGAATCGGATTCCATTCTAGTTAACGAATTTTCAAAGCCGTTGGATGACCCTCTCGTATTTGCGGTGAGGGATCCCAAAACGGATAATATTTCGCTTTACGACATCGAATTGCGTAAATTTATTTGTGTTTTTTCTGAAAAGAGTTCTCTGGTGCCGTTGAATATTTCCAATTGCAATATATTATCTGTAAATTCCCCGAGATCCCGTATAGCATTGTCGAAAAAAGATAATACTCTTTGGATTGTCAATTGTTTTAAAAACAGCATAGAATTTTCAACTGCTTTCAAAGCCGAGATATCACAAGCAATTTTTTTGGATCCGGATACATTATTTGTCTGCACGAACGCCGAACGCCCGGAAAATCAGAATTTTCTAATTGATTTAAATTTAAACAAAATTACCAACATTGAGATTGGTACATCCGATTCGAAGATAAAGTATCAACCCATTAAAAACTCCAATGATTTATATTTTGGAATTTATTCAGAGAATTCTATTCATCTGTTTAATAAATTGACTCATGATGTTGTATTTTCAGATCAAAGACCGTTAAATCTTTTAAATCGTTCACTTAATTCAGTTTCTTGGTATCCTTATTATCCAAACAGCCTTCTATTGGTTTATTCGGATGGATCATTTCTCATTTATCATCTCCCTTCGGCGAAAATCATCCGATCCTATGAATTACCTCAATTTGAAATAAAGCAATCGCATTATTATGCGGAATTCAATATTCTAATCATTATAACGAACCAAAATGTATTTCTTTCCGTTGAATTTGAAGCTATCCTTGAATATAATTCCAAAATGTATCGTTTTAAATCTTTGGGTCAAGAGATTCCTGAAGACTCTAGTCGCATCATTGTTGAAACCGCGAAAAAAAAAGAAAATACAAAAACGATAGACCAGACAAATCAGAAACCTTCAGATTTGACACTTCTCCATCAATATGGTGGATATCAAGAAGATAATTCTTCGAGATCTTTAGAAAAATCGATCACACTCCAGTTCCTCCAAAATATCGCTTCAGTATATTTTGATTTTAACGAAAACAACCGCTTCAATGTTTTTTTCAATGAAACCATGCGTAATCAACTGCAAGAATTCAAAATCAGACTGAATCCGACCTTTAATATCGAAGAGTTCACCATCGTTTGTTTGTATTTAAGAAGTCCCATTCTGATTTCGAAAATCATCGAATCCCAATGAAACAGAGGTCTCGTCTAAAAATTTTTATCTTTGGAATTCGCAAATTGAATAATTCTCTCCCGTTTTAATCGTCCGTTTCATTTTCCATTCGCGATAATCCGGGAAAAACGCATCACAATCATAGACTCCTTTTACTTTGGTCACAATCAAAGACTCGCATAGCTCTGATTGAATAGCCTGCTTATAGATTGAACTCCCTCCGATCACGAAGACCCGCTTGTCGGTTTGGCCAGTCCATTTCCGAATCGAAGAATCCAAGGAAGGTTCGATATGGATGCATTCTTGTGAAAGGTCCATGCATTTGAAGGGATGATCTTCATTGGTTTCGTGGTTAGCGTAATTTGGAGTTGAAATATGGGCTGAATTGGGCGCGGAAGAATTACCCTCGAATAAGGATTTTGACACAATCACGTTTTCACGAAAAGGAAGGGGTCGAACAGATTTCGGTAGACTTTCCCATGTCTTTCTCCCCATAATAACGACACCATGAAGCGTTAATTCTTTGAAATGCTGCAAATCTTCTTTGATGTGCCACGGTATTTTATTATTTTTACCGATCCCCAATGCTTCATCATGTGCCACGATAATAGAAAATCCCATAATTTCAACCCTTTATTTTGAGCAACTGTTGTTGCTCTAAATTAACTATATTTTCGAGTCTTTGCAGATTAATAAATATTCATTTCGCCCCATTTTGAGATATTTCAATCCGGGGCAGCGCTTTACGAGCAATTTTTTGTGTTTTCTACCCAAAACACCAAAGATTTCCAGACAAGCCGAGCAGATGAACTCTTCCGGGCACATGCTGCAAGGAATTTCTCCGTCTTTTCTCTGTGGTGATCCTTGTGGTGATTCTTGCACCTCGTTAACTTCTATGTAATTGCCGTATTCCTTTTCATCAATGATAAAAAGTGCATGGCCTGCAGTGTGAATCTTCAGAAATGTCGATAGATCTACCCCCAAATTGCGAGAACGAATGAATCCTTCAAACAAAGGGACTTCTTTTTCAAGCAAACGGAACCATTCTTGAGGTGCACGCTCTTTTAATTGAGGATGATTGATGAGATCTTCAATTCTTTTCAAAAACGCATCATCCAACCGAAAATCGGGGATCTTATCCAATTTCTTTAATGTAATGTTGCCGGATTCTAAAGGATCCAAAAAATCCAAAGGTTGGTTCGATACAACCAAATATTTATCTTTGAGTTCCGAGGTCCTGAACCATGATCCTTGCCGAAAACAATTGGCGCTCCACACTTCGGGGCGAACCACCATAAGCGGGTAAGAAGGATATAATGCTTCGCATTGCCTTGATTCTGCATATCTTATTTTAAGATCCGGGAACTTCGATGCAATTTTTTCGAGGCTCGGTTCGTAGTCGGAAGGATTGATCCAATAATAATATTTCCAATAGTCCACACACCATATTTTGCCTTCAATCAAATTAAGCTTTTTGTTTAAGCCAAACTTATATAAAATGAAATGATTTTTTATCTGTAGTAGAAAATGCGTGTTTTGAAGGGAGAATCATGTATTACATACAACTTGATATGTTCGGAAGGGTGGGTGTAGGCAAGACCACGATCTACAACCTATTTGCCGGAGATAAGTATATGCAAGAGGGCGGCAACCTCTGTGATGATTATCGTGTGTATTACCGTCGCTGCTGGCTGTTTCCCCGAATCTCCGAACATTACATGGTTTTCTTATCGGATCCGCTCTTCGAAATGCGCTGGAAAGACCTTCAGTTGAAATTTCTAAAAAAGATGTTCGAACCCACCAACGTTGTATTCATTGTCACCGATTCCACAGAAGAGGATGTCCAAGCGGTCAAAAATTCTCTCGGGATCTATGAAAAACTCAAATTGGGATTGATCATCTTCGTGATTGCAAACAAACAAGATTTACCGAATGCCCTTCCGGTTGAAAAAATAAAGGAGATCTTGGGCATAAACGATGTCTACGGTGTTTCGGCTATTGACCTTGCCTCCAAACCAATTTTGGAGCGAGCTTTTCGCGATGGCTTAAATCGCTACTTACTCATGCTTTCGAAGAGAGGTGAGCGTCTCTCACTTGTCGATTGAGTTTGGAAAAGATGGGTGAACGAAAATAAATGCATTTGGGTTATTTGTATAACCGACATTTGACGGGCTGAAGGGAGAAACTGAACTCATATCGAGATGAAAAAAAAACAGATATGAAGCCGGCCATCATTTGGACTAAATCGAGTCTTAAAAAAATCATAAAAGGCTTAAAAAATCGAACAATGCTCGAGCGAGATTAATACCGAATAATTCTGCGTTCGCCAAATATCATGAACAGAAAGAATATTACAAAATAGACGATTACGATGATCATATGATAGCCCAACAATTGCGGACTCTTGGAAATATTATTCATCGCAAAACCTATAAGAAGCCCGGTTATTACACGAGTTTTGGTGGTGGCCTTCCTAAGCGCTAATTTTTGTGTGCCCCAATCTAATAAAGCTAATGCAGGCACGATTATGTTGAAATAGAGATAATATTCGTTGGGAAAATAAAATCCAAAGACTCGTTCAATAATATGAAAGAGAAATAATGAGATGATGATTCCCAAAATCATGGCGGTGCATCGCGTGCATAGGTAGACCCGAACTTTTCCGAGCATGAACACCAATGTGTGATCATCTTTGAAAATCGTGTGATGCGTGAGGACTTCGTTGTAATACTCTCCGGGCTGAATCAGATGGATCCCTAATAAATAATCAACGGTGCTATAAGTCTCCGATTCGCTGATCGGGTGGACTGCGGATGCATCGGTTGGGTGGACTGCGGATGCATCGGTTGGGTGGACTGCGGATGCATCGGTCGGGTGGACTGCGGATGCATTGGTCGGGTGGACTGCGGATGCATCGGTCGGGTGGACTGCGGATGCATTATTCGGTTCGGGTTGGTATCGAATATTCGAAGAAGGATCACTATTCAAGAGCGCTTTTTCAATCTGATGTGTGTTCTCTGTGTTCGCCTCTTGCTTTTCGAGTTCGGCATATCGATTCATTTCTTCTTCGGTGAGCGGGAAATAGGGGAGCAATTTTTTATCCAAAATTGCAAATAAGATACATAATGGAATCGTGACCGAAAGTATATATGAAATAAAGAAGGTTAGACCGAGTTGGACGCTATATTGGTATTGTAAGAAAGTAAAAATGAAAACTGTGCCGACCAAACCGGTTACTATTAGGATATAAAATTCTTTAAGTATATTCTTTCCTTCTAAGAACTCTCCTCCTTTGTACGGCAAAAACACAAAAGGTCCGAACAAAATAAGAATGAATAGATACATTTGGGGAGCTTCAAACGAATTGCGAAAATAATAATGTTGAATTAACATCTCGCCAAGAAAAGAGCCCAAAATCGTCGTGCCTTTAGTGAATAATTTTGAAAGCAAGATTAAAAAGAAAATTCCGAAGAGAAAAGAGAGTGCGGACACATCTACCGGAATATTGTATGAATAAAATTGGTAATACGAATTGAGAAAGCGCGTGGGCGCATCATTGTAGTAAGAAAAGTAATAGTAGGCGGCTGTTGATAGAAAGATTTGCAAGACCAAAAGGCTTAGTTTTTCGGGCAAGGTTCGCTGTATCGGTGCTAATGGGTTATGGTATCTTTTATAATTCATTTTATATTCTCGTTCTTGTCTTTCCCGTTCATCCAGATCTTTACTGGCTCTCAAAGGTTGACTGTTTTTTCCGGGTGTTTTCTCATTCATGTTTTGAAAAAGGCGGAATTATTTAAAAGCAAGATCGCTATCTTTAATTTGATAGTGGATCAACAACAGATGCTCAAGATGAAAGGGAGTACGCTTTGCTAATAATTTAGCGTTCATATGAAATGAAAACAAATATTTTCGCTAAAAATATTCTTCTTCAACGGCTTGCTTCTGTCCACTCGTGGGGTTATGATTTTCATTTTTATAGATTTCATCAATTTCATCAAGAAAATCTTTAGCCTTTCGGTCAAATCCTTTTTTAAGGACTCGAAAGATGGTTTCTCTTGCTGTCATAATATCGAGGATGCTGAGATCTTGTTGAATAACTTTCAATCCTTTTCTCATCGAATCCAATTGTGCAAGCAAGATATTTTTGCATTCATCTTTTGTTGAAAACGCTTCCTTGCATAAATCATCATAATTATTAATATTCTCTTTTTCTACCGACAACAATTTGTAAAGCGGAATCATTTGATATTTGAATGTGTTTTTGAGATTTTCTTTTAAGATAGGAAAATTGGGATGCTCTCGTTTGCATTGCCTATATGTTTGATCTTCCTTTAAGTATTGAGGAAAAATGGCATCTAATTCTCGATAGAACTCTTCCGATTCCAGTTTGATATTGTTCAAAAGCATTTTTTTTGTGGTTTGAAGGTTGAGGTCGATGGTGTTAATCGTTCCGGCCTCAAGGTCTTTTTTTACCAATGCGTTGTAAAACATTTTCACGGTAGGCCGGAATATGATTGCCAAGCCATTCATTTCTTCGTCGATGAGGTCGTTTCCCACTTTCAGCGATAATTTCATTTGCCGGATTAGATTTTTTCGAACAATAGTGAGATTCCTATCAATTATAGACTCCGTGAGCATTGTTTGTATAAATCCCTCTTTGATTAAAGAACTTTCTGAAAAAAAAGAATATAACGTATCGAATTCTGAAAATTCATTAGACTTAGTCTTTCTTGGGTTCTGAGGAATCGGGCATATCTCCAAATCCTTCATCATCTGCCCATTCTTCCCCGCACATACCGCATTTATATTTTTTCAAATAAATGGGCGTTCCTTGCATTCCGTAATACAAAATTTTACTTTTGTCATGGAACTCTTTGATTTTATTCCATTCAGCGTTGCCGCATTTCTTGCATTGGCGACCCATAAGTTAAGTTTGCTTTTTCAACATTTAAAAATTACGAAAATTGAGAAATTGTGTTGGCGGTAACAAATATTATTTTCGCTTCAATCAAGCTTTTATTTCATTGGTCATTTTTGTGGAGTGTATCATGGAAGAGTCTGTATTTCAAGAGATTATGGCTAAGGAGCGAGAAAAGATAACTGATACTATAAAAGAGATAATATCAGAGAAAATTTCTGCGGAGGAGGATATGGTCTTGAGGACCTTTTATCAGCAAGCCCTTGATAATTTTCTCATCAAAGGCCGCAGGAGATTGCCGATTGCATTTATTAATACATATTATGGGTTGACTCCGGAGTCCATAATTGTGGAAAATTTTGAGGAGATGTATCGAATTGCGACTTCTATTGAATTTCTTTATGCAGCTTCTATTATTCATGATGATATTGTGGACAATGAGGAACTTCGGGGCGGGATTCCGACGTTTCATAAATTTTTTGAGAAGGAATTAACTGCGGAGATCGAGCGAAATAAAAGTGATATTAAAAAAGAATCTCTGATGCGATCTGGTGCAAGTTTAGCTATGTTTGGAGGTAATATTTTGATGGGAATTGGGTTAACCGTGTTAAATTCTTCTGCTTTTCCGGAATCTATTATTTCAAATGCAACCCATTCGTATATACGTGCCTATCATGCAGTAAACCGGAGTCAAATCTTGGAGGAATATCTCAAGCTTAAACCCTTAGAGCAAGTCACATTGGAAGAATATTTGCTTCATGCTCAAAATAACCGCGGTGCATTATATGAAAATGCAGTGGGAATAGCTTCGGTTTTTGCGAACTCGAGATCAGCGCAGAACTTTAAACTTAGAGAAGTATTCAGCAAGGTGGGCGTCTGTTCACAAATTGTTAATGATATTCAAGGTAGTTTTGGAAACAAAGCGGAAAAGTCGATAAGTAAAGATATAATCTCGGGAAAACATACAATTCTCAGCATTATCGCGTATCAAAATGGCAATGATGAGCAAAAATCCGTATTGAAAGCGATTTTGGGAAAAGCGGATGCGAGTGCCGATGAGATCGAAAGGATTCGTGGGATTTATATCGATACCGGTGCAGTCGATTTCGCGAAGATGTATGCGGCAAATATGGCGAATTTGGCTCAGAGAGGCCTCATCGACGTGTTTCCCGGATTGAAACGAGATGCCTACGAATTTTTTATCTCGTACATCGATATGGTTTCAAACATAAATTTGTGATCTTTTTTAGTCTCAGCCAATCCACCAAACAAATGTGAAATCTTTTTTCAATTGAGAGAACTGAAGAGGTAATAGAAATGGAACCGAATGAAGAAGCGTTAATTAAAAGAAACAAAAATTTACTTTGGCAAGCATTATTGTTTTATTTGGATACCGGATTAAACTACCTCAAGCGACAATATGTAGAGTCCTCGGCGAATTCATTGACAAAATTAACGAACGAGCAAGTTTATGATTTTGTAGTTCGTCAAAATATTAGAAAAATGATAAAAACGAATCTCCGAGAAGTCATTCTCACCGCTATTGAAT
>CAZUTM010000206.1:0-7833 GCA_964623665.1 uncultured archaeon | reverse complement strand
ATATCGCAAACCAAATCGACAGTTTCCGCGCCTCCGGGTAAAATTGGATTGATTTGCAGATTTGCCACCGCATTAAAATCTTCGTCGGTCGAAATAGGTGCATTAAATTGATATTTCACCGCTTGAAAAATCGTTTTTGGAGGCAAATAGGTTTTAAAGCGGATATTCGAAACTATCGATTTTCCTACGTTCTTGATTCGATATCTGAAAAAAAGTCGAACCGTCGAGGGAAAGCCCCACTCAAATCGTATCGCACTTGCTTTTCTTGTATGCGATACCAGATTACGTATAAATCCAGGAGGTCGCAGCGCGATTATCCCGTTTTTATCTTTTTCAACAACCGAATAGGCCGTTGTGAAAAAAAGGTTTCCCGTGCCGGGAAGAAAATAGATATTCGTGAGATTTTCTATCGGCCAATTAAGGATATTGAGAGACCCGAATTTTTCGATGATCGATGGGTGAATTATCATTTGAAGCACATATTTAAGCACAAGAGGTTGATGCGGATTGTTTGTAAAATCTATATCGATATGCGTTAAATAGTTTTCTTTAATCATTGTTGTGGGAAATACAAAGCCGTTAGGATCAGACGCCGCTGCTTTTACCACCGGAAGCCCCGTGGAATACCTCGCTTTGGCAATGAATCGATCATCCGGTCTTTTTGTTGCGATTTTCCGTTTGATTATGATTTGTTTGGTATCGATTATTAAAGAAATTTCTTCGGAACTTACCTCATCAACCATGATTGAAATAAATAGGGAAAATGCAATTTTATACTTTTTGCGTGTGAAAATACCTCCGAATAAATTGCTCAAAACATGTTAAACAAGAAGAATTCGGCTGAGATCAGAGAAAAATTCTAAAAATTAATTAAAAAACGATAATTCGAAGAATATATTTTCGATTGTGGTCAATTCCATAGAGGAATGTCTTTTTCTTGCTTTAAAGCTGACATAAAGAAACGGCCAAAAGAACCGCAAAAAGAGTCCGAAAAAAAGTTTTGATGGACCGAATATTCCACGTTCTGTTTAGCACGTGGATATTCTGCGGGTTAGTCCCGTTATCCCGTTGATTTTTTTATGTTTACCAAAACCAAAATATTTTAATTAAACATAAAAAATCGTTTCAAAAAACGTTTCCCTTTACAGCAATATCAATGTTCCCTATAGACTATGGATATCCTTTGGGAATGCCCATATCCCATGGAATTTTTTTTGAAGCGTTTATTCAGCCCTTTTTTTTATATGTTTATCGAAATTGGTTAATGACGGAACTCATTTAAGCGCTTATACATCTCTTTATTATTCTTATAAATATTCATGAATTCACCAAATAACTCCTCATAAAGTTTACGATGATTTGGATTGGGCGTGTATTCTTTCTTGAAGTCCATGCAGCACGGAATATCTTCCCATTTTAGGTAGTCTAAAGCGACCGATGCAATCAGTGCGGCACCGACAGCGTTTGCTTCTTTCGCAGCATAAACTTGTTTGACCTTTCGATCCAGAACATCGGCGAAAATTTGACACCAGATATCGCTGCTTGCACCCCCACCTATCATATTGATCGGCTCTAGTCTTTTCTTCAGCAATGCTTCCATCTTCTCTAATAGCCATTTCATATTATATGCCACACCTTCATAGATTGCACGAATTATATGCCTTCTATCAATATCCAAAGAGATATTAAAAAGTCCACCGCGGACCGTATGATCTTCAATAGGAGTTCTTTCTCCAAAGAGCCAAGGGGTATAAATCATTTTATGGCTTCCAGCCTCAACTTCAAGCACCATCCTATCAAAAATTTTATAGACATCCGGCACTTGTTCATCTTTTAATAGTTCGTCTTTATGATAAAGAAGATTATCGCGCAACCATGTTAAATTTATTCCTGCCGCTTCTTGTTCTCCCAAAACCATATAACGGCCCGGAATACCCGATGGAATAGATGCAATCATATTTACGATATCAATTTTTCTATCAGGAATGTGACAGACCAACCATGAAGAGGAACCAATACAAATATGTGCTTGTCCATCTAAAACCGCACCGGATCCGATTGCCGCTGCCGCCATGTCCCCGGAGCCCAAAACCACCTTGGTTTGTTCCGACAATCCCAACTCTCTTGCAACTTCGGGTAATAAAGTTCCCACAATCTCCGTTGAAGGTTTCAAGTCGGGGAGCTTATTAATATCGATTTTAACCTTTCTTGCCAGCCCTTTATCGTAATGCATGTTATTCGGATCCTTAGTGTTGACCAGCCAGCTCAAAAACCCACAATCGTTAGATGTCACAATTTTACCCGTGAGCTTGTAAGTCAGATAATCTTTACAATCTAAAAATTTATATGCGGCTTTATAGATTTCGGGCTTTTCTTGTTTTAAGTAAAGAATATGTCCGATAATATCTTTTCCGCTTAAGCCCGGCACGCCACCGGTTTTCGGCAGCCATGTCAGAATATTAGAAATTCCCCACCCGGAGATTTCAATAAGACCCTTCATAACTTTCTTTACCATCGGAGCACCGCGTGTGTCCATCCACAGAATACACCGGTGCAGAGGTTTCCCGGACTCGTCAATCGGAATCGTTCCATCCATCTGATTAGCGGTAACACATGCAATAATGTTTTTCGGATTAACTAAATTCTTTGCCAATAAATTTTTGGTGGTAATTTTTAGGGCTTGCCACCACTCCTCGGGATCTTGCTCTACGCCCCCTTGTTCGGGATAATACATTGCCACTTCTTGAACCGAATAGCCGATCAATTTCCCTTTTGTGGAGACTATAGCCGTCTTCACCCCAGAAGTCCCATGATCATAAGCGAGAATATATTTCTCTCCTTGTTCGCCCATGCTTATCTATTTCTACAGATTAAATATATAATTTTTTCTTGTATTTTTCGAAAAAGCTTGAAAAATTCACGAATTCCTTGATTTTTTCTTGAAATCGCAGAAACCTTTTTTTAGCCTTGATCCTTTTTGGGTTTGATTACCATGGAAGAATCGGGTAAATTAAAGGCGGATGTCTATAAAGAATTATCCGTCATTTTAGGCTCGGACTTATCCTATGATTCGGGTAAAATTATAGGGTCAATGTGCACCAAACCCCATGAATTTGCCGCCGAAATCTATAGCCATTATCTCGATAAGAATCTTGGAGATCCGGGCTTATTTCCCGGTTCATATGAGTTGGAAAAGCGGCTCATAAAAGAAATCGGAACCCTATTCGGCGATCCGACCGCTTCGGGGTCAATTGTATCGGGAGGATCCGAAGCCAATATGATCGCTTGCAGAGTTGCCAAAAAAATCCGGCCCGAAATTAAAAATCCCGAGATTGTGGTTTCGGAAGCCGCTCATGTATCTTTTTTCAAAGCAGCAGATTTTATGGATATTACGATCCGAAAAGCGCGGGTCGATCCCGAAACCTATGAACTGGATATGGATTCATATAAAGAGCAAATTACCGAAAAAACCATAATGCTGCTGGGCATTCCTGGGACCACAGGTTTAGGGCTTGTGGAACCGATTCCGGAAATTGCTAAGTTGGCAGAAAAACACAAAATCTACTTTCATGCAGATGCCGCATTTGGCGGCTTCGTGCTTCCGTTTTTGGAAAAACTATTTCCGAACAAATTTCCTATATGGGATTTTCGTTTACCACATCTGGACTCCATGACTGCGGATCCTCATAAAATGGGAATGGGTGTGGTTCCTTCGGGAGGATTCTTGATTCGGCAAAAAGGGCTTCCGGAAAAAGCACGCTTTGAAATTCCGTATCTCGCCGGCGGAGGCTTCAAACATCTTTCGTTGTTAGGCACGAGACCTGGTGCATCTGCAATCAGCTTTTGGGCGTTAATGGAACATCTGGGCTTTAACGGGTTCCTTGAAATAACAAAGCACTGCTGGGAAAATACCCTCTTGTTAAGAGATTTAATTCAAGAGGTTCCTGGACTTAAAATCGCAAGAGAACCCGTGATGAATGTATTGGGTATTCAGCTTCAAAAGAAATGCGAAAACTCCATCTGCAAACTCGATTTGGAACTTCGAAAAAAAGGCTGGGCTATGGGCATTTTCCGCAATTGGAATTTTGCGAGGGTTGTCATCATGCCGCATATCACCCAAGACCATATCTATCGTTTCGTTGATGACATCAAAGACACCCTCCAGTCCTTAACACTCTGAAAAAAAAAGTCTTTTTGGATAAAGTCGATAAATGTGTCCCACACACCTACTTCTCTCTCTGTCTGAACCCCACGAATAGATTGTTCATCGTAATGAACACACCATTCATCCAATTACATCTTTGGTAGGAAGTGTGGCTATTTAAAGCCAATGCCGTTACCTTCGTTCGCTCCATATTTGTGGCCACCTATACATAAAAGATCTTCTCGTAGACTTCAATCTATGGATTTTAGATACGATGAAAAGACTTTTAAAAAATCTGAAGATGAAGCGGGCATTCTTATAGAATATATTTATTTAGTCTTTGGAACACTCCTTTCTCGACCGCGTATTTGAAACATGGAAATATATACAATAATCGACGGAAAATTCAGCCGATTAATTTATTGTGAATTCGCTGAAGGATTGAAGAAAGAGTAGATTTCGCAATATTGAGTTTTTTTGCCAATTCGGTTAATGTGATTCTTCGAGGAACATCGTAGTAGCCCTCTTGCTGGGCTTTGTAATAGATTTCTAACTGTCGAGGGGTGAGCTCCATAATCGTTCGATCTTGTACGTATTTACCCAGCGAACGAATTTCGTATTTGATAGATTTTGAATCCAATATCTCAAAAAATTTATCAATGGATGTTCTCAATCCGGATAATATAAACTCTCCTTTGCCATCCTTGATTAATATCGGAAAGTGAATAATAACTTGGCTTTTTAGAAGGGATTCGAGCATCTCCTTGTCTTTGGTATGTGTATTCACTACTATACTTGTTGGAGTTTGCTCAATTACCCAAACCGATTCGATAGAAGGATGATTTCTTATCTTTTCCAAAATCTCCACCGCTTTCGGATTGGTGATTTTCACCATATTGTTCCCGATCGGTTGATTGAAAGAAATAGGCATGGCGGAGATGACTTCAAATGTAGATTCGGGATATTGCTTTGAGATCTCCGAAATCCACAACTTGGCCGGGATTTCAATTATTACCTTGGTTGATGAGCCTTGAGAGATCTCCTTTTCATTCATATTATTTGATGTATATCAAAAAATTTAAATATATTCGCAATTAATAAATACATCATTGAAGCGGATCCATGGTTTGCGTAGAAAATTCAGCAGAATCACTGCCTAAAATCGCCATGGTTTTCTCGATTAAGGTATTTCCGATTTGGCAACAGGATTCATGGGCTAAAATTAGCTTCACCCGTGTAATGCAGAGCTGTTCAATTAAATCCGCTAGTTTTTTTACGATTTTGGGTTCGGTAACGGAATCTGGACAAAAACAGAGAATTAAAGCCGATCGCGGGTTTTCTCTTTGAACCTTTTCGATTGATTTTCGCTGAACGGCACACTCCCCCATCAGAATTAATTCTTCGTACACGTTACATTCTTTGTTTATCGGGATCTCCAATAACTCAAGCGGAATCGGGGGCTTCAGCGTCATTTTTTGATATGTATCCAAAATCAAAGAAAAAGGGATAACAGAAACGGAATCCGAAAGAATGTTTAATGCTCTACAGGATCTATCACATTTGGATTGCTCATTCGATTTAAGAAAGCATTGAATGGCATCAATTTTCCCGGGTTCCATTTTTCTCGCTTATGAAAAAAGTCTCAACGGGAATTTTAAAATTAACACGAACATGTTCTATCGAACCGGTTCGCCTCAAAGCTAATAATATTACATGCATTCATTTATTTGAAATTAAAAAAACAATGGGGGAACCTAATTGAAGCGAAAAATCATTAGAATTGATGATTCAAAATGCACCGGATGCGGACTCTGCGTTCCGAACTGCGCTGAAGGTGCAATTCAATTAATTGATGGAAAGGCCAGGTTAATAAGCGATTTATTCTGTGACGGGCTTGGTGCTTGTTTAGGCCATTGCCCTGAAGGTGCCATCGAAATAGAAGAAAGGGAAGCCGTTCCCTATGATGAAAAAGCCACAATGGAAAATATTGTAAAAGGAGGGCCTAACACCATCAAAGCGCATCTTGAACACATGGTAGAACACGATGAGCGCGTATATTACGATCAAGCAATTGAATATTTAAAGGAAAAGGGAATTATAATTCCTAACCATAAAGATTTTAGAAGTTCACATGATGAACTTAAGGGCCGTGAGCCATGCGGATGTCCAGGAATGAAATCATTCGATCTCACCCTCGAAAAAGCATTAAATTCAAATAATCCACCATCAAAAATTAAACAACCATCGGAATTACGAAATTGGCCGGTTCAAATTACCCTCGCGCCCGTAAGAGCACCATATTTTAACAACGCGGACGTGTTCATTGCCAGTGATTGCGTATCGGCCGCCTATCCCAACTTTCATGGCGATTTCTTGAAGAACAAAGTGCTTTTAATCGGATGTCCGAAATTGGATGATTCAATGTTCTATATTGAGAAATTAACCGAAATTTTCAAAGAAAATAATATCCATTCCATCTCGCTTGCGATCATGGAAGTGCCATGCTGCGGTGGTTTGAAAGCGATTGTTCAACGTGCTCTCATGAATTCGGGTAAACATATACCTTTGAAATTTGCGATTATCTCAATTCGCGGAGAAAAAATTGCCGGCGATCTCTGAAATTAATTGATCCAAGATGGTTTTCGATCTCGCTGAAAAGCAAATATTTTTAATATTTTGAATGATTTTTTTTATCACTATTCCATAGAAAAGGATGCCGAGTTCGCCTAGTAGCGGGGCGTCAGCCTGCAGAGTTGATTTAACATGGGTTCAAATCCCATACTCGGCTTTATCTTTTTTATCGTTTCGACACGATTTTTCGCAATTTTCGGCTTGATTGGGCCCATATATCGAAGATCACCATCGCTTTTTTACCAAGCTCAGCAGAATGCCAAACTTTAAATACTCACAATTGACGTTAGTATTGGGTGAGCGAAGTGCAAATCGTGGAAAAGCAGAAAGAAATTTCTAGCATTCAATCATATAAGGTGGTCTCGAATAGCACCACCGTGCGGGAACTTCTCCGGGAATTGAAACTGGAGCAAAAATTTTTCGCCATACTGGTTAATGGAAAACGTGTGGATCTTGATTCCGTTATTGAAAAGGGTTCTGAAATTGTCATTTTACCCAAAATTGCTGGTGGTTAAAAAAATCTGCCAACGCAACGAACAGCTTGAAGGCAAGATTAACTTATTCCTTTGATTCATTGAATTCTGCACACCGGAGCAGAAAATTTTACGAGATCTTTTTTTCTTTCAATCTTTTTTCTTTCAGGGCCATGAAATCTGAATTCTTTCGATTGCGCTGCGCCCAATCCACGATTAAATTTCCCAAATTTTAACAAAATCACATAATTTTCGATTTTCTTTGAGAATTTACAAAAACTTTTTGAATTTTACGAATCAAAAATGATTTATGGTAGATTGGAAAATTGGAAAGATTCGAATAAGGAATTTGGAAATATTTACGTTCACTTCACTGGCGGTAATATATATTCTTGCCTATTACATTAATCGGCCGGAATTGTCTTGGCTTTATGATTTTATTGCGAACTTATCCCACACATGGGCAGAATCGGCCCGAAATCCTCAAAATGCATTACTCATGGCGTTTATTTTTGCGACTTTTGGAAATACGACCGTATTGATTGTGTTTCCTTATGCTCTGATAATATGGTATATTTCGCTTCA
>CAZUTM010000205.1:1514-7874 GCA_964623665.1 uncultured archaeon | reverse complement strand
ACTTGTTTCTCGGTCTTGTTGATGAACTCAAGCCCGTTTTCGCCGAACACATTTTTCACCAAATCTTTGAATGAATGATTCAATTGAGCCAAAATATCGGGCTTCTTTTGCTCATTAGAGTCAGTGGCCATAATAAGAAATATTTCTCAATTGTTATTAATTCTTTTCTTTGATTTTCCATAGGAAAGATCGGAAAATCGGAAAATCGGAACATCTTCGCTAATGAGATTTAAAAAAAATACACACGCAGATTATAAATAAAGCATGTAAATGAAGTTGAAAAAGCATATAGAAACAAGGAAAAAAAGGCCTTCATAGAATTAGATAAACGCGGAAAGACAACCAACGATTCCTTTGAATTGTTTCATGGTCAATTTTCCGGATTTCATGAGATTGAGAATTTTTGCCGCATTTAATGTGAAAGAGATTCCGAACTCGGCTTTTTCTACATCATAGGTCTTTTTCTGCACGAATTCACCGAAATCTTCAACTGCATCCATTGATATTTGTTCGAGTGTTGCCAACCATTTCAAGATTTTTTCTTTCTTCTTGTCGTCGATAAGCGCTTCCTTATCAAACTCGCCTGTTAAAATATTATTCACAACCTCAAGTCGGGAGCCGAAATTATAATCCAATTTCAATTGATGGGCGATTCGGTCTGAAAATTGTGAAAAGCCATGAGTGATAAGCGCAATCTTAAAATTCATTGATTGAACGGATTTAACCAATTCGATGGTTTCTGGCGTAATTTCGATACATTCAACAAATTCCTTCAATATATCGATATGCAACCCCGCAAGGTTCTTAACGCTTTCCCGAATATCATGCTTTTCGGTTTGGTCGAATTCGGATAATTTAAGGTCTTTGGGATAGGCCCGGGCAATTTTATCAAGATAATCCAATTGGAGAATCGGTACCATATCGAACACTATCAGTTTTTTACGCTGGTCTTGATAGGACTCGGATTGGAGCAAAAAGTCGATATTAAATTCTTTTCCGAGCTTATCCAATTCCTTTCTGAGATTTTCCAAGGAGATCAACGAACCTCCAATGTCGAGCGTGAACTCACAAGAAATCAGTTCTCCTCTGGCGGTCATGTTTGTCCCGACGATATTAATCTCGTTTTTGCCCATCAAATTCGAGATAGCGGCAATCATCCCGGGCCGATCCGGCCCAAACCAAGCAACTCTTGCCAATTTTTTCACACTTGCATGAAGCCCGCCTCGGAACTTTTTCACGCTAATATTCATTTCGGTACCCGCAGTAATCTCATCGAATCTCTCCTTCAGAAAATTCACCGGATTCGGAACCAATTTTTCGGTGGGTTCAATCACAAAAATTAATAGAAATTGCCCATGCACCACATGCTGTTTCGCATCCACGATGTTGTAGCCGGCGTTGAACATTACCCGCGAGATTGAAGCAATGATGCCCCGTTTATCCAAGCCTGTGGCGATAACCATTAAAAGATTATCTTCTTGTTCGCTAAACATATTCTTTTCAATCCTCCAATGTGTAATGCACCCGATCGAACTTGGCTCGAAATTCCAACACTTCTTGTTTAATCTTTTCGGGTGATTCTCTATCAATAACAATCCTTCGGTAAAATTCTGCAATCGTTTTCATATCATTCTCCTTCATTCCCATCCGGGTGATTTCTTGGGTTCCTAAGCGTAAACCCGAGGGTTCAGGCATATTTTGGACATGATCTTTATAGAGGAGGTTCTTATTACAAATGATATTAGCAGATTCCAGATCGACCGCTGCCTTATACCCGCCGCCATGACCGCTCACATCCAATACCACTTGATGTGATTGTGTAAAGCCGAATTTTTTTGCCATAACCTCAAATCCCAAGTGATCCAAGGATTCGGCCAATTTCTTTGCGTTTTTAATGGTTTGTTGGGCATACGCCTTGCCGTGCTTTTTCATTTCCAAAAGGGTGATTGCCAATGGCGGGAATCTCCAGAGGTGGTGGTTGCTCACCAACCCGGGAAAGATGCCCCTTTGGACTTTTTTAAAGAGTTTCTCATTGTTCGTGACCAGAATGGCGCCTTGTGGGCCCGGGAACGTTTTATGGGATGAACCCATCATAATATCGGCACCTTCTTTAATCGGGTCCGAAAACTCTCCACCCGCGATGAGTCCTAACACATGGGAGCCATCATAATGAATGATTGTGCCGGTATCTTGGCAGATTTTAGCCACTTGTTTAATGGGATGCGGGAATAAAAACACAGATCCGCCCAATGTTATCAATTTCGGTTTGATTCCTAATAATAGAGATTCGAGCAATTCGATATCAATATTGAAGGTTTCCGGATTGAACGGAATATCCATGATTTCAAGACCACGACAGCCGGCGCCTCCGAAACTTCGAAAGGAGATGTGAGCCCCATCCGGAACGGACAAAGAAAAGTATTTATCGAAACGCTTGCAAATACCGTAATAAATAGCCAAATTAGCGGTAGTCGCCGTTGGAGCGCGAAGCTCCGCGTATTTCACATCAAACAAATCTTGGGTTAGAACTATAGCAATTTGTTCTATCTCATCTTGGTACTTTTGCCCTTGATAATGCCGATCCCAAACAACGCCTTCGGCATATCGATGGCCGAAATCCGAGACCGCAAGACTCTGTGCCATCGGAGACATAACATTTTCGCTGGCGATCATATTGATACATTGATGCCCACGCCAAAGGTTTTGCCCCTCAACGACCTGTTTTATTTTCTCCGCGGTTATTTCCTTCGGATCAAATTTTTTTTGTTGCATACCGATCAAAGGAAAGACTCTCAAAAAAAAATAAAGATCATCGATTTTTTTAACAATTGATACAAGTAATATAAATAATAGTGAAAAAAATGTTATTATATAGGAAAGAAATGTCGATATTTTATACATTTACAGAAAATACTCCCCGATTCAAAACAGCTTAAAAAACCTTTGCATTTTAGCCATCTGCGAACAATTATTATACACAATTTTAAATAGCGAAATTGGCTTTTGTGTTTTGTTGAAGCAAGAAAAGTTGGTGGAAAAAATGTTAGAGATGCAAACAAAAGAACCATTCAGATCGCCGCAAGCGCTAGAACAACTCATCGATCAAACGATTTCAGAAGATTTTCCACATGTTGAACCCCTTACCGAGACCGACTTTACCGATAAGGCGCTCCGCAGAATTCTGCATTTTTTAAACATGAACAAATCTCAAATCCGATTCATCAAAAAGGTGCATTCATCCATTGCACCGGTTGTTCCCGAAACCCAGATCTTAATAGGATTCGTCCCAACAGAGGGTTTATGTTTTATAAGCAAGCAAGAGAACCACAAAAAGTTTCTTTGCGGACAATATATCAAAGAACTCATGGACGTGTGTCCGCTCGTTCATTCATTGGAATACATTCTCTTCGACCCGAAAACCGGTGCCATTTGGGCCTATGTTCCGCCTAAATGCAATAAATATTGTCCGGTCGACAAAAATCAGCCCTCGATTCGCGAACGGCTGTTTTAATCAAATATAAAAAAATGAAAAAGGGCGCCGATTCTTTGGTTTATCCATATTAAGAATTCGGCGTGGTTATTTCATCAAATCTCGAATTTTTTATTCGTTTTGCTATTTGTTATAACTTAAACGGAAAAAAAAGTTTGCATCGATTTATTTACCCATGCTCAGATTTCTGCATTGATATTCAATGAGAATACCCTTTCCCTTGGGCTTCTTTCAATCCTAAGTCTTTTTCTTGGTATTCGATTTACACGATTCGACCTCAATATGTCTCTCAGTATTCGGTTTAATGATTCTTCCTCGCATTCCTATTCTTCTTTCACGTATTCATGAGCACAGCGGTTCTCGGTGAAGAATTCCGCAAGAATTGAGATTAAATCCGTGATATTTAATAGAAAGCGGAAAAAAATTCATAAGAAGAGTTTTTTTCGCCGAAAAAACGCTGTATTAAGGCATTTTTGCACACATAAGCGAACTGCCGATTTTACCAAGCAAGCCTTCACAGAAGAAGGTTAATACCGATAGAATCAAGATGCCCCAAAATTGGAAGCCGTTATTCGCAATACCATAAGGGGCTACGGGTTCCGGAATCGCAATAATTGCCATGATAATCGTCAGAATCAGGAAAGTGACGCCAATCACCAGTTTGGTTTTCAAAATCGGAGTGATCTTTTTAAATCGGGTCTTGCCGTCAAACACACCCGAAGGAATTGCAAATAAAACGGTAAATGGATACAGCAACGCCAAAAAGCGCATCAAAACCAGTAATGGAACGCCAAAGAGCGACTCGAACACGAACATGGCAAATCCCAAAAGAATCAAAATAGGCCCGAACGCTTGCGCAAAATGTACCACTATGGGGTGAATGTGAAAATTCAGTTTCTTCCAGCGCGCCTCAGAAATATTCGGTGTATAGTCTTCAAAGGCTTCCTTCTTTGCACCGCATGCCGGACACACATCCTTTAATTTACCCTTTTCGAGGATAAATCCGCATGCTTTGCATCTCACCAATTGAGCCATGCTCTAATACATGAAATAAATAATATAAACAAAATTGTGATATTTTATAACGAATCAAAATCTAACATGGTTGAATTCTAAAATCTGAATATTATCAAGATAAGAGCATATTCGTGGAAAATTAGAAAGAGAAAAAGAAGTGAGATATTATCGTAAAATATAAGCTTGTGAAATCTTTAAAAATGAATATACACTTTCTTTTTATCCATGATCAAACCGATATACCACACAGCAGTTATAGAAAGTGCCGAATAAATGAGAACGAGCCAAAATGGCGACCATTCCGGAAACGCTAAAGATATAATGCCATAAACGATACTATGAATCAGATACAAAAAGAGCGCATTCTTGGACTGCACTTCAAAGAACGACCGGCTTTTCTGAAGGCCCCGAATGTCATACAAATAATAAATGAAATAAATAACAAGAGAGGCAATCCCGACCGATATAACCGTATAAGAGGAAGACACTCGCTCTTTGCTGATTCCCGTCAACCCTGAGCCTACAAAAATCAAATGAAGTATTAAACCCAAGGCAGTAAATATAATCCCGTAGATCAAATAATCTTTAATCCTATTTTTATCCAATAAATCTGCCACAACCGTGCCCAATAGCATCATGGCACCCCATGAAAACCCACCGTAGAATCCACCATGGACATCGTTGAACACGATCTCTCCAAATAAGACTTCCAATAATATCTGATATATAACCAGCGAAATAATGGAAACCACAAACCGGAGATACCGATCTAAATCAATAAATAAGAGGGTAAATACACCGGCCAATCCGATGGCTTGCAACACATTCCACCGAAATATCGGCTGTAAACCTTCCATCGAAATCGACCCGATAAATCCCAACCCGATAAACGCACAGTATCTGCGTAAAAAACGAACAAAAGCGTTTATCTTTCCTTCTTTGGCCTTGTAACTCAACCATGAACTGCGATAAGTCACCGCGATCGCTATTATAAAGAAGGGCGCCACCAAATCGGTGAAAGTCAAACCTATATCCTCCGCATGTCGTAACCTCTCAGGCGTGCTTGCATAAGCACCGATAGAATTCACGAAGACCATGGCACTTATCGTAAATCCGCGGAAAATATCCAATGCAAGAAATCTCTCTTTAGGTTTTGAAGATCCTTGAATAATTTCAACCATAACCATAATTATTTTTACTCGGTTTTAAAATAATTCAAGCAACTAACGATAAAATTAATCAATTTGCGCGCTATTTGCGAAAAGCGTTCAAGCCGTGCTTCTTCCGAAAAAAAAGATTTTTTGACCCATACGCGAGTACCTTGTAAAAAAATGAATTGAATATCTTAAAAGAAATAAGGGTTGCTTTCCGTGAATCGGAAAGCTCCCACGGGGTTTTGGAGAGGTTGTTCCAATCATATTTTCTTCATTTGACTATATAAATTCCGTTGTTGGAAAGTTTCCAAGAGAAATATAAAAACTCTTGGTGAAGTATTTCAAAAGCGAGCACCAAAGAGTATATAGGTAATCTGCTCTGCTTTGAAGATATGAGTATTCATTATACTTCGAATTTGTCGAAACTGCTGCAATGGGTGGATCGACTTGCGGTCATGAAACACGAGGCCTTGTTTCTTCCGATAACGATCGATTTATCTCCCACCTCAAAATGCAATAACGATTGTAAATTTTGTGCCGTGAAGCTTCGGGACAAAACTAAAGAGATTTCGCTGGATCTTGCAAAGCAATATATGAAAAAGTATAAAGATTTGGGGGCGGTAGGTCTTGAATTTACCGGTGGCGGCGAACCCTTGATGCACCCCGATATTATTGAGATGATTAGATATGGGGACGAAT
>CAZUTM010000205.1:0-1504 GCA_964623665.1 uncultured archaeon | reverse complement strand
GAATTGGGCTACAAAATGGGATTGATCACCAACGGTTATTATCTTTCCAAATTAGATGCACTTTTAACTCTCCCCAAAGTGCCGTATTTGGAGTGGGTTCGAATCTCGGTGAACTGGGCGCTTCCGAATCTATCTAAAAATCTTAAGATTCCTGAGTACATCAAAAAACATGTAGGAGTCACCGGATTGAACATTGTATGGGCCCGCGATTCCAAGCTGGACGATATAAAACAGATTCCGAGCTATTTGGAAGAAAATCCGTTTATCGAGTATGTGAAAATCACCCCCGATTGTACTGAATTAGATGCGCAATTTGATCGGATAGCCGAAGTGGAGGCGTTTTGCAAGAGCCAAAAGAAGATGTTTGCCACGAGTAAAGAAACCTTGGTTCCCAAAGCGTGCTACATCGGATGTTTAAAGCCCCACATAGATGCGGATGGATATGTTTATAGATGCGCGACTTGCGGGTTGTTCGAGGGTAAATATTCGGAAAAGTTTCGGATCGGCGATATTAACAATATCCCCACGCGTGTAGATTCCTTCAATACGAGCGGCTGTAAATTTTGCTTCTTCTATTCCCAAAACGAATCATTGAGAACAATTTTAACGGATGTAAAGCATAAAGAGTTCATTTAGATTTTTTCCTTCCTTCGGCTTTTTTTCTTCGTATCTTTTAGGATCTGTCACTATGTAGATTATCGAGTATGTAGATATACCAAAGCTTTAAATTTCGGCAATTCATTATTTTGGTGTTGTTATATCTACACACTAAATCATGGAAGGGAAAACTTTGGCAATCGTAGAGTTTATGAAAAAAACAACCGAAAATGTTTCGCTCACGCTGAAAAATGCTCTCGATCTCAAGAACAGGCCAAGCGCCGCTTTGGGTATCTTCGGAGGATTACAAGGGGTCTTCGTAATCGCTTTCTCATCATTGTTACACTACATGGTCGAACCGTTCACATTCGCAAGCCATTGGGTATCAAATATGGGCGTGGGACCCAACGGATCAGCATTTGCATTCAATTATGGATTGATGATCTCTGCAACATTGATGGGGATGTTTATAATTGCACTCACAAAAAAACTTTGGGGATATACTCAAAAAGGCGTAAAATCCATGGCTCTAATAGGTGGAACGAACGGAATAGCCGCGGTCACCGGTATATTCATTCTCACAATTAATCCGATGTATGGAAACATCATCCTTCATGCGGTCGGTGCGTATATGTACTTCACAAATTCGATCATTTTCTTTGTATTCGCAACCTTTTCTATGCATTACGCCGGGATCGGAAAGAAATGGCATGAAATCACCACCGCTATTCTCTTAATTATAAATATCAGCAACATTCCGATACAATTCATTGCGATAAAATACTTCCTTTACCCGGAACTCACGGCTTTGGAACTCACCTTCGCTCAATTTGCAAGCATCTTGGGGTCGATGGATCCGGCACTCGGATTGGTCAGAATCTTTGAATGGTTAAGCCTAATCGGATTT
>CAZUTM010000204.1:0-7966 GCA_964623665.1 uncultured archaeon | reverse complement strand
GAAATGGAAGCAAACTAAGATTACCCAGGCTTTAAAGAATTATGCTGCTTTACCGAATGATATTAAAAACGATGATGAATTATTTTTTAAGTATATCACGCAATTTTCTAATTTAGAGAGACAAGCGAGACCGAAATTTTTGCGTTTATCCAAAACCAATAAACCTTATTATTTTGTATATGGAGAACAACAGATGTGCAATTCTTTTTGGGATGATATTCCTTCCGGTTTCATAGACATCGATCCCTTGATTTCCAAAGAGAAGATCTATTTTTCATCTTTTGATTTGATTGAACGTGTAATTTTAATTTTCACTTCGGTTTCAGAAAAGGTATTGTTAATTTCAAATTTAAAAGAAACGGAGAACGAATTAGCAAAACGATTAAACAGAGTAATTTCAATTCAAGGCAATATCTCGACTATCTCCTCGTGAACGATATTCATAAAACTCGCCATTTTCATAAAAAACGATTGCGGGGAAAGCATAAGGAAAGCGATTTGAGAAAGTTAAGGTATAAGCACCGACCCCGCTTATGATTACATGGTCTCCGACCTCAGATTCTGCTTCAAAATTATAATTCTTTGCCAATAAATCTTGATCACTGGGAATAATTCCCATGATGTCGAATTTTCTTTTTTGTTCGCACTCTATTTTTTCTACATTATGTAGCCGGATTGAGGAACGTGCAAAAAGCGGAATAAGATTCGTTCCTACATCCAAAAATAAGGTTGAAAAATGATTATTTCTGCGAACAATTGTGGATAATAGAAATCCTGCACCACCAACGATGTATCTACCCGGTTCATAATAGATGTTGACATTTGCCCAATTATTTTTCTCGAAAATATTTTTCATTTCTTGTAAATACGTGCAAAAATGGGCATCGGGAAATACAAAAGACTCTGGAAAACCGCCTCCAATATCAAAAACGGAGCAGCGGATTCTGCAATGATGTAGGAGTTTGTTTGCAATATCCACAAGAAATTCCGCATTTTTTTGATATACTTCAATCGAATTCATTTGTGAAGCATAATGGTTCAAAATTCCGATAATTTTTACATTAAAGGATTTTCGTGTGATTTCTGCCAACTTTTTGAAGGATTCATCAATTGCAGGAATACCGACTCTTGCTTCATATTTGTATTGAACAAAGCGAAGAATAATGCTCAAAATTTTTGAGTTTTTTTGGGCAATTTCATTCAATGCGATAAGATCTTCCAGATCGTAGATAACATATTCTTGGATACCATACTTAATCGCTTTTTCCATCAACGATAAAGGGAAATATGGCCCACCACACAAAATTCTTGTTGGATCTATTTGCATTCTTATTAGAAGGTTCAATTCTGGTTCGGTTATGACTTCAAAACCGAATTTCATCTCATTCAAACAATCCAAAACGGGTTCTAAATAGTTAGATTTAACGCTGTAGAATCCTTTTGTGTGATTCTCATATTTTTGGTTATTTTGTAAAGTGTGAGGGTTGCGGAGTTCTGAGTTTGTTTGATTATTCCTTTTTTCACATGAGTCCCGAGAATCAATAGAATCCCGCGATTCAACGGATTCCCGCGATTCAAATGAATTTGAAGTTAAAGCATTTTGTAATTTTTCTTCCATTACCGTGTTTTCTTCAGATTCCTTGTTCTGGAAATTTTTTTGTTGAAATCGAGATGAAAAGACTTTTTCGAATATATTCATGATATTTTGAGTCGATTTCTTAATCAATTCCGAATGGAAAAAGAAAGTGGGGGCGCCAAATTTCTCGATGATGGTTTTAACCGGAAGATCCTTTATCAACAGAACCCCATTTACTAATTTTAATTGATTGTGCCCGCCGAGAGATAATTTTGTTTTTCCATTTTCCATTCCGATCACACACCAATACGTGTTTGTATAAATTCTCTGATTTTCTTACTAACAGAAAGCCACGAATTCTTATTAATAATTTTTTTGTATCCATTTTCTCCCATTTCCTTCGCTTTTTCCGGATTTCTCACAAAGTATTCTATCTTATCGGCGATTTCGGATGCATTATCGAAAGGAACCAAAAAGCCATCTGTACCATCCCGAACCACTTCTTTCATTGCGGGGATATTCGCTGCAATCACGGGCTTTTTACAAGCCCACGCTTCAAGGTACGCAATTCCGTACGCTTCAGATCGACTTACCATGCAATAACAAAGACATCCATTGAACGACGCTATTTTTTTATAATCAAAATAGCCCATTAAATTATCAGGGGTAAGATTAACTAAAGGCATCTTCGGAAAATCGGAAATCAATTTTTTCCATTCTGCATTAAAGGCTTTCGTCGTCGGACCGATAAACACGATTCCGACCTCGATGTTCCGTTCAAATAAGAGCCGAAGCGCTTTTATCAAGGATAGCGCGCCTTTTTCGAAATTCTTATACCCTGAAAAGACAATATACGGCTTATCAAGGCTGTAATTCTTGATAAATCGATGTAATTGTGATTCCTCGACATTAAATTTGTCAAAATCCACACCCATAGGCACAACAGTTATTTTTTGCGCATCGATGCCATTCTGTACCATTAATTCTTTCTCAAATTCCGTACAAGCGTGAATCCCACTAAATGCACTTAACACATCATAGATCGCTTTATAATCATATCGAGGATTTTCCGGATGAAGAAAGGGCGTGCAAAATCCGGGAATCTTCAAATGTTCACCAAGAGAAAGAGAATATAATAAATTCGAATAAGGAAGAAAACTGCTGAAAATATAATTTACCACAGATAAATCTACACCATAAAGGGATCTCGCTTTCTGCGACACATAATTAATAAAAGAATCTCCGGCGTGCTCAAATACCGGGCCGTTGTTGTAAAAATATCGAAAAATGGAGGGAGAAAAAGAGATTTCATGAAAATCTAAAGCAGAAACAAAATTATCGAAAGATAAATCGGAATTAGACGAACATTGGGGATCTTTTTCTGCTAATTTTTGACATATCAAACGTAATATTTTTACACCATGAACTTCGGAAAAATATTTTTTTTCCGAGGTAAGATTCATTCCTTCACCTCTGAGCCCGGCAAAGTCTATCGCATTTGAAGTTAACACCAAATATTTCTCTTTATAAAACCCACCCGTTACCTTTGAAAGTCTCATGATGAAGAGATCACCACCGGAGATCGCGGGAAAATAACGGGTAGGGAAATAAAGAGGAATCATTCTGATCAAATAAAATATTCATTTGAAAAAAATATTTTGAAATATACCGTCAATCGAATCGGACAACTCATTCTATTTCTCTATCAACAGCGGAGTTTAAATACCGATTTCTCGATTGAAAATCGGTTCAAATGATCAAAACCGAAGATTGTGAAAACGCGGTCTCTTCCACAGAAATCATGAAAGAATTGCCGCAAACAGCAGATATCGAAATTAAGAGAAAATACAACAACGAAAGCTTGTTTTTCATACGCTTTCTGAAGCAAAAGCTCCATATCCAAGCGAATTTTGTCTATTTATATAAAAAGACGGGATTCGTTATTGTTTCAAAGAAACCTGTGGTCGCAAAAAACACTTGGAATGAATACATAAATGAAACTAATCAATTTGCAGATTATTGTATCCAATTCGTGAAAGAAAAACAGGATTGGAGGTTTCAAGATTTCATAAACATTCTTCTCCCTCAAATTTCCGTGATCTCTGTGAACACAAACGGCACAGAAATTATTCTGAAGATTCCACAAGGACAATTAAAGTATGCGATGGGGAAAAATAAACAACATCTCGATCTCTTGAACAACTTCGTAAAAGAATGCACATGCTTCAAGGAAATTTGCTTTGAAGCGCAAACAAAATGAATAAATGAGAACACGAAAGATTCGGTTTACCATTCAAAAAAATTTTAAATTTGCAACCTTTTTTTATTTATGTGAATTTGGACAAAGCGATTGTCGATTTGTTTGCAGAAATCAAAGAAAAGAAGATTATTTCCGGAGATCTCCTGATCAAAGGAATCTCTCTTTTTGGAGAAAAATTCGAAAAAGCGATTTATTTAGTCAAAAACCTTAAGATTGTCAAAATAATAGGAAAACCCTCAAACAGAATTATATGGAAAGTTTTGGGAGATGAAAATGAATATATTATCTTTCCATTGAAATATTGCCAATGCATGAATTTTAATATCGCTATGACGGATAAAAAAATCTCGTTGTGTAAGCATTTAATCGCGCAAAATATTGCAGAAACGGTAAATCAAGTTCAAGTGGAAGAAATACCCGATAATGAGATTCCAAAATTCATTAAAGAAACGCTCAAGCAAAATAGAGAATAACAAAATTCCGGATCTTCTGCATTAGAGTCCAAACCCCTATTTTATCATCTTCTATTGACACCTTTCGGTTTCTATGCTCGAAATTCTTATAGCCACCGGAATAAAGAATTAAGAGATTGAAGATAAAAGTTCCAAAAAAGAAAGATAGAGAATTTTAATTGTGATCACACGATAAAGCCATTTTCTGATGCGAAATTCGACTTTCGGCAGCATCCAAAATTTTTTCCAGCATCTGGTGATAATCCATATTTGCATATTTTGCCATCTTCGCAAGATGACCATCCCAACACCAGCCGGGGTTCGGATTCACTTCCAATAATTTAGGTTGCCCATGCTTATCTAAACGCCAATCAAACCGAGCATAATCTCTGCATTCCAATCGAGTGAATAATTTCAGAGAACAATCGATGATTATTTGCTTGACATCCTCCGGCAAATCGGCTGGCACAGATTTAATTTTCCAATACGGTGAATTGGGATCCCATTTCGCTTCATATCCACAAATTCGAGGCAAATCTTCCGGAACCTCACTGTAATCTTCTTCGGTGATGGGCAAGATAATCATATTTTCTCCAACGTTTCCAATTACTCCAAGACTTAAATCTGCGCCTATTAAAAATTCCTCCACTAAGATGGAATTGCAATATCCGAATCGACTTCTTATATCCAAAACTGCATTCAATAACTCTTCGGGGGAATAACAGACAGATTTTTGGGTTATACCAACACTAGAATCTCCGAAATTCGGCTTCACAATCACCGGGAACGCTAAATTTAACTCCATTGTGTTATCATTCGGTTTTAAGAAGAATCCTTTGGCAACCGGAATATCCAATTCTTTCGCTATTCCACGAACCAATGATTTATCATAACAATAAGCAAGGCCTTGAGGCCCCGCACCGGAATATGGAATACCCAACATATCCAATAACGCAGGGACATGCAATTCGAACCGAGGATTATTATTGAACCCCTCATCACACAAATTGAATACAAAATCTATCTCTTTTCGTTTCTTTATCAAAGTCTCAAAATATGAATCATGATTATCAAGATATTCGATATCATATTTTGTAATTTTTGCAAGAGCCTTCTTCAATTCATTGATCGTAAAGAAATCATCTTCATCGAATTTTGCATCCGGTTTCACGGTATCAAGTTTTTTAGGATCACCTAAAAGAACCAATACCTTTGGATTCTTCGAAGGTTTTTCAACTGAAGTCTTCGGTTTTACATTGGGTTTATCTGCTATCGCAGTAAAAATTAACCGACTTTCCATCATTCCAAGATCTTGATTTCTTTGGGAATTAGGCGCAATTTTTCCATGGCATTGAATATTCATAAACCCTGCTTCCTTCAGAATTTTCATGATATGATCTTGCGAATAAAGCCTTTCTGCATAGAATTGATCGACAAGGACTCCTTTATCCACTTGAACAATAACTTCTCTAGAAATCAATCTTTGTTGATCCAAAGAAAGGGAACGCTCACGAGCAACAAAATATTTCTTATCGATCCATTCCCAAGAGCGCGGTTGGTAATTTTTCCGGATATAGTCTCCATCAGTGAGATCGATCAATATTTTCCCGTGCGGCTTAAGAATACGAACTACATTTTTCAGAACCCGAATATCATCATTGGCAGATTCAAAATAGCCGAAACTATTGCCCAGAATTGTTACCACATCAAAACTTTCCGAAGGTAATGTAATCGTACGGGCATCTGCTTGTTTAAATTTTGCGTTCAAATTTTCTTTCTGTGCAGTCTTTTTCGCAGTTTGTAAAAGAAAGTTGGAGTAATCGATTCCCATCACATCTTTGAATCCGCGTCGCGCAAGTTCTAAAACATGTCTCCCTTGTCCGCAGCACAGATCCAAAATTTTGTCCTCTTTAGAAAGATTCAGAATCGTAGAGAACATATCGATTTCAGTCTTGGTGATTTGAGGATCGTTAACTACATCACCATCGGTTTTCAGATAATACGAGTTGAACAAAAAACGCCACCATTCTTTAGGCACATATTGTTCCAAATTGGTGACAGGCCCTAAAATCTTCGGTTTCTTAAGAAGAGTCTGTTTCTTCGCAGCCGTTGCTTTGACAGTTGATTTTTTAGTGCCATTGGTAGGGCCAATTGCAGATGGATTTACTCCACTTGCATTATTATTCGGTTGGGTATTGCTCTCTTTGATTACTGAAGAAGGAGCAACAGAAACGTCGGTTACAACTAAATTTTCGGATCTCTTTTGGAAATCCGAAATAATAGCCTTGGAAGATTCCGAATCGGAATCATCACTTGCTGGTTGTTCGGTCATCGAATCCCGCTTTTTTTTGTTTTTTTAAACAAAGAATCCTAACATTGGTGTACCCACATTCTCATAGTATGTACCCAAATTCTACTTAGGGATACATGTGTTCATGATCGAGATGGTTCAGCTATTCGATAAGGTGTGAACCACTCATTCCATGTTGGGGGTAAAACATCAACATTAGAACTACTCACTTAAACTATTGTATTATGGTTTATAAACTCGATTGTTTACGAAAAAATAATATCTCGCCGAACGCGGGAAAATCAAATTAAAGGTTGACTGCGTATCAAAAGAAAGGTTTATATTTTCAAAGAAAACAATCAGAAATATGATGCAGAAAGAAACCCTATTGAAACGCTTTTTGCCGCTCTGTTTTCTGTTAATTGCAATAAATTTGCTGATTGCCAGAGTCTTATATCCTCCGGACAGCAACAGAATCTTTTCCGATGTTTGGGATACAATATCCGGTTTGGGCGATATGGAAAATAATCCGATCGGATGGATCTTTTTCCAAATCGCAATGGTAATCTCGGGAATCGTTATAATTCCAGTTGCACTCAATGTGCAAAAAATCTTCTTGGAACTCCAAAAAGGGAATGGATTGTTCGGGATCCTCTTTTTGTACATTGGAGCAATCGGATTTCTTTTAACCGGTCTAATTCCGGATGACACGCTGCCAATTAATAAACTACACGAAATCACAGCAGGTTTAGGATTCGGTGGAGTCATGTTTGCAGCCTTCTTTCTGTTTTGGGCCTCCCTTAAAGGCATGGAAACGAAAATCGATAAAAAGAGCCTAATTATCATCACAATATTATGGTGGATTCCGCTCATACTCACCATCATTGCGTATGCATGGGCTGAACTTGTGATTAAAGAACAATACGATCTCGGGTGGTACGGCATCGAATGGGGAAATGCGGGGATCTCGCCTTTCTTTTCTTTTGCCGTTTGGGAACGAATCCTATATGTTGTAATGTTTGCCTATCTTTGGTTGCTTCCGAAATCAATAAAGAATGAATAATTGACAAAACTTTTTTTTATATTCAAATTAAACTACGAAATCATTGATCTTTTGCATATTTATTGTGGATTGAATGAAAATAAAACATCTAATATTTAAATTCATGTGAATCACCCTAAGTTTAGATTTTAAAGATAAATGAACGTTGAAGGTTAAACATAAATAAAATTTTTTTGGCGAGGGACATTCTTGGTGAACACGAAACTCAAGTTCTAAATGCGAGCAATTCTCTTTACGCTGTTCCGCCAAACCTTTTATGGACACGAAAGGAACACTTAAATAAATCCATATAATTAAACAAACACGCCGGATCAATTCGCGATCC
>CAZUTM010000203.1:0-8022 GCA_964623665.1 uncultured archaeon | reverse complement strand
GAGAAAGCATCACCGTCAAATATCTTTCGGGGTTCCAAGTTACACCAATATCGCGAATTATTAATCCCAATGCGCCCCAATATCCGATCAACCCTTCGGAAAGCATTGCAAAGAATAATAGAATGAATCCCCCAACTACTTGCTTTTTAATCAATTGGGATGGACTCTCCCCGCGCTCCAAGACTTTGTACATCGACACCATATTACTGATTGCGCTTGTCAGTAAAAAGAACCCGGCTAAGCCTCCCATAAACGGAAGAATCACCAAAAGTACTATATTAAATAATGCTTGATTGTTCAAATCCGCCAATAGCCTTTCCACATCTAAAATATGGGAGATCATGTGAAGGACGAGCATCATCAGAATCGCTGTCCCTCGTAAAAAGTCCAAACTACTGAATCTTTTCATATATGTTTCCTCCTTTGCTAAAATGAATAAAAATCGTTAGTTTAATCTTTCTTCTTCATGATATATATAGCTTTTTGCGTTATAAGCAAGAAAAATTCAAGATATTATATGGAATTTCATAAGAATTTACACATTCCATTTATAAACAGCGTGCGTAATTTAATATGAAAAGCTATATGATGAAAAATTGGTGAAAAAAAGTTTAATCAAAGGTATCTTATATGTTTTGAAGCCAATCTCTCATATTTTCCAAACTTTTAATCGAAACCTGTTCTTTTTTGAACAAAACATGGGTTTCCAAACTGAATTTTCCCTTATAACCATTTTTGATGAAGAATTCAAATATTGCATGATAGTTCAGTTTCCCTTCACCGACGACTTTGAATAGGGCCCCAATGCCGGGAATTCTCCTCTTGGCATCTTTCACGTGCACATGTTCCACATAGCGTAAAATTGGAACATAATCTTCGGGGGTTAAGACCTGTCCATAATTAAAAAAGTTTCCCGGGTCGAGTAGGCATTTTACATTCGGTTCTGCTAATTCTTCGAAAAACTTCAGCGTACTTTCAAAGCTATCCAGATAAGTGATGTGTTCGTTTTCCACCAATATCGTTTTTCCTTTTGTTTTAGCAATGGATGCCGCTTCATGATAGTGATTTAATATCATATTCCAAACATTTGCAGATTTCCGTCCGTCCTTGAAGAAGCCAAAGCCCCGAATATACTTGCAACCAAGTCTATCGGCAAGATACAGCTGTTGATTTAAGGTTTCGAAGTTTTTATCAAAATTTTTCGAAAAACTGGAACTCCTCTTTGAAGCCCGCCAAGAATCGGGAAGATAACATTTGAAAAGAGGTCCGGTTATCACATATGCATGCATCTCTTTAGATTTTAAAGAAGATTGAACGCGACGAATATCATCTTCATCCAATTCCACGATATTTTTTCCCCACACCGCACGAAGATCCACTGAAAAAATACCCATTTCTTTACACTTTTCAAGCGCAAAATCCAAATCTTGAGAAATCTCATCGGTAATAACTGTTAATCTCGAAGAATTTCCCTCCATATGCTCTGTGCGCCTTCATTCTTTAATAACATTTTCGAATGTAATTTCAAAAAATTAAAAAATGCCTTAAATTCTTGTTTCGGGTGCAGAGAATGCCGTGCTTTAAATTCGATCTTTCATTTATATTATTTAGAGCAAAAGAAGGTTGATCAAAATGGATTTTAGATATTTAATCTCCGAAAAAATTTTTAACGAGTTACAACAAGAACTGGAAAAGGCGGATAAAAAATTCATATCCGGATGGTTATTTGCGGATCGACGGGAGAATTTTGCGATAGTAAGCGGATACACAGTTGTGAATGAAGATGCAAAAAGTCATGACAAACCGAAATCATGGATGCGTCTAAAAAAGGATAAAATTCATCAGATGAGAAAGTTTAAGGAAGAAGATGGGAAGGATATTGTGTGGCAATTTCATTCACATCCGAACGGAAAGAAAGAATTACACGAAATGGATTTGAAGATTTTGAATTATTTATCCACCGGAGTAATGATTATCCTTGTGAAAGGGGGAATTGTAGGTTGGTACTATGATAAGCGGGACACGAAAAAACCGACCACAGAACGCATGGATTTTGAAGTAATGGCAGAAATAAACTGAGATAAACATAAACCAAATATATTATTGCTAAGATTTTTTGGTAAAAATCCACGATATTCAATTTGCACTCGGTTTTCTTTTTTATACTTGTGATCAATATATATAAAACGTTTAAAAAAACGTTTCAGTTGACTGCATTATCCATGTTCCGTATAGGCTGTGCATATTCGATGGGATGGTCCTTTGCCATTGTAAAATCTTTGTGAAACTTTTTTCGGCTGGTCTTTTTGAAGGTTTACAAATCTCATAGTTTATGACGTCTGCATGTAAATGCAAAAAATAACTAATAGATGGTTAATGAATCGGCTGAACCTTTGCTCCGAACTCCATGGTTTCCAAACAGACCTTGTACGTATACCCTGGTCAATACCGGAAAAGGTTGGGCTTACTTTGTTGTTTATTATAAAATTATTTCAACATCTTCGGAAAGTTTTGGATTAAATGCGCTAATTTTTTCAATCAATCGATCGATTTGTTCATGGATCAAATCTGTTTTATCAATATTTTTTCTTATATGATTTAAATATAATACAGCAGAGTCACCATATAAAATTATGATTGACTCGTATTCTTCTCGGTATAATTCTCTCGAATCTTTCCAATCCTTAATTAATTCGGACACATCTAAGCTTTGAACCGAATTTATGATCTCGACGTTTATTTTCAATTTATCAAAAACGGAACCGATAAAATTGGCCACATCTCTTTCCAATAATCGATTCATATTTTGCTTGTAAAAGTGAATAAGTGGGAAACATATTGTTTTTGGATCCAATTGCTTCAGAAATCGAAGAACGGTATTAAATACTCCAAAATGTGGCGACTTAAGCATCTCTAATATCTCGATTTGATATTCCGGGTAGCCAAGTTGACAAAATAACTCAACGGCCTTATCCCGAATGATCGATTGCTTTTCTTGAATGAGATAACGAATCGTCGGAATGGCCAGTTCTGAATTCAATTTTTCCATACACGACAAGACATGCAACACTCGGGATTGATATTCTTTATCTGTTATGCCTTTGTCTTTTGTAAGATAATTATGAAGATATTCCAATACCAATTTTCTTTCATTTTTGTAAAGTATAGAAAAGAAGTTTTGATGATCGACCGAATGGAATCGATCCGGGTCTAAAAATTCCAAGATTTTTAGCGCTTCGATACGCACCGAAATGTTATAACTGCATACAAGCGGAATGATTAGGTTTATTGATTGCTCATATTTGCTTCGCTTGATAATCTCAAAGCAAAGCTGAACCATTTCAAATCTCTCATC
This sequence comes from uncultured archaeon, assembly GCA_964623665.1. Classification (GTDB taxonomy): domain Archaea; phylum Asgardarchaeota; class Lokiarchaeia; order Sigyniarchaeales; family Promethearchaeaceae; genus CAZUTM01. The sequence continues at coordinate 4,667 of CAZUTM010000203.1, read as the reverse complement.
GTAAAGATTTTTTATCGCGATTTCTATGAGCTTTGGATTGAATTTTGAGTAATCATTCCGAGACATCAAGATATTCATCGCCAAAAGTTTGATATCATCTTTCTTTTCTTCAATTATGGAATAATAAATGTCATCAGGCAATTGATTTTGCATTTCGATCATGACCGCTTTTAACTTTTCTTTCTCGGATCGTTTGTCGCTAGCCAATGCCGCTAATGTATTAAAAATGAAGGCTTTTTTATGCTCGAATTTCATTGATCCGATTGCATCTATCAATTCAGCCTCCTTTTCTTCTCTTTTTCCTATATTTTTTTCTAATATTTGCCATATTGCGCTGATGGCAAAAAATCTCACGGTGGGATCTGGGTCATACGACAATTCCAATATGTTTGAAGCAATATCCAACGCATCTAAATAAAGTTGAATAACCAACGCCCGAATCGGCGGATGCGGATCTTTTAATAATTGAACCACGATTGATTTGATATCAATATTCGACTCTTTAACATTCTTCAATCGAAATATTGCATTATAACGGAGCGCCCAATTATCGCTTTTTAGATCACTAAGGACTTGCTCTATAGTATCTTTTTTTATGAAAGGAGAATCCGCACTCATCTATGAATAAATCGAGGTTAAAGTTTATAATTTTAAGGGATTCTGCCGTGTGATGAAATATCAATTGCTAGGTCTTTTCAATCGAATATTAATGCGTTTGAATAGTAATCTTGAAAGAATAAAATGATATAAGGAAAAAACCAAAAATGTGAAAGAAAAATTAATTTCCGAATATGAAAAAAATATAATCAATACAATTACCCGGAATCGGGTGGTTTAAACATTAAAAAATTAATTACTTGACTCTTTGACTTTTTCTTCATCGATTTTAAAACCCATAAGTGTAATATTATCGGTTTCTCTTTCTAAAAACTCCCGAATCGCTGACCGAATCGCATCAGACCGGGATGCTACAACTCCCGCTTTTTGTAAACTTTCGATATTCTCTAAGTAGATTTCCGGAAGGGAAATTGTAATGTTAATCATTCTCTTTTTTTCCATTGGGTCCACATCCTCTTCGTAAAGAGAATTTTGAATAAGTAAATGAACTTATAAGAGCAAAAATTAAGTGATCTGCATACAGAAATATGTGAGAGAACTATTTAAGCTTATTGATGCTTTTATTCGATAAGAACGTGCTTATAAATTAAAACATGTAATAACCCAGCATTTAAATATTTTGAAAGAATCCCACTCACTCAAAGGATTTAAATAATTCGGTATCCTATACCTTTTTTGTTCACTAAAATGTAAGAGTTTGCACAGAATAAAAAGATGGCTAATCAATGAAAGATCCGCAGAAGATGATTTTTAATTGCGTAGGTTCCCGGATTTTTGATGAAGGAATAAAAAAATGCTGGTGTTTTTAGCCTCTGATTTTCTTTTCGAGTTCAAAGCGGGTGAGAATCTGTACCCCGGTTTTTTCTCCAAGGTTGACCGCGCTGGCCGAATATTGATTGGAGATCAGAATAGCGCCATCATAAAAGAGATCTTTGCATATTTTTTCAATCTGCCTAACTTGATTGATCCCGCAAGGTCTATCCCAATCTTTGATTAATACGGCAAATTTCTTTCCATTCGTTTCAATAACTCCGTTTAAATTCCACTTTTGGCCCGATTTTCCTTGCAATTTTTGCTCCAATTCATGATACAAATATTTCTTACTGAAGTAATGCTTGGCCAATTCCTTTAATTCCATCTGTTTTAAATCGACGCTCATAATCTTTCACATAAATTTTTAATAGTATATAATTTACAATAGAATGAAACCCCTTATGGCTTTAGATGACATCCGCATGACATGTGAATATAACAAAATAACCCGATAATAACAATATAATTGTAGAATATTTAATGGTTTCGGCGTTTGTTCCCGAAGATCGGATCAAAAAAACCGATGGAATTCATGGAAGGAGTCGAAAATATTTGTATTTCTATTCAAACAACCTCTATTTCTATGAAAAATACAATAACCACGTGAGCAATATAGAATTGATCCGGAATTAAACCCTTCTTGAATAATTGATCCGGAATCTTGAGTATTTCGTTTATCTTGAGATCTATTAATTGAATGAACTCATGAAACTTTAAATGAAATGGATTCTTGATTATTTCATGGCAATTTCAATCATTTTGCTGATTCTCTTTGCAATTTTAAGTGCAGTTCATATTGCGGGAGAATATATGGAAGAAACAAAAAAAATAAAAGTTCGGACATCCACAAAACCCTTCTTATTACCGCTCCTTCTTGCTTATTATATCTTGAATTCGATCGAATCGGGGAATCCGATAATCGCATTAATTGCAATAGGCTTGTTCTTGGGTTTCATAGGAGATGTTGCTCTGTTAAAACCAAAAGTCCCTGCATTATTTATTTTAGGGCTCGCATCATTCCTTATTGGACACATTTTGTATGTAATCGCGTTCATTCAAGCATCAGATACCTTTTCGGGAATTCATCCGCTTGTATTTGGGTTTATTGTCGTGTACCTCCTCTTCTTTGTGCTAATTCAGCGTTTTTTAGGCGATTCCACTAAGGAAATGAAAATTCCGGTGATCCTATATATGATTATCATCTTGACGATGAGCTTTTGTTCGCTCGCTCTTTTATTCTCTCCACAAACAGGGTCTATGAAGAGTCCTTTCTTCGCGTTTTTAGGATCTCTATGTTTTATCGCATCCGATTTCCTACTAGCAAACCAGCTTTTCAAGAAACCCTTCAAATACGATCAAGCGTATATAATGTTAACCTATCTCTTAGCACAGTTTCTAATCGCTCAAGCGTATTTGTAGTTTTAATTATTTTTACCTCATAATTTAATTTTTTTATTCGATTTGTCTTAAACTCGCTATTAACTTTGCAAAAAAGATAACTGATTATGGCTTTCAAGATTTTGCTGCAAGTACTTCAAATAAGAATCGAAAGGGCTTTTAAATAACCTTAAAAAACTATTTTCTTTTTATTTAGGTTCTTCCCCAACACTTGGGATTAACTGTGTGTGTTTCCTCTTCCACATTTTGGAAAGTCCGCGATATATTAATATCGGACTTGACATCCAAATCAAATGGCCAACAAAATAGCCAATTAATACAATAATTTGAGAAAAATGTAATACCTCTCGGATGTATCCGAAAATAAACCAGTATATCGATCCTAAACCCATCATCATCATCCCGATTGCGATTTTGGAGAATTCTCTTTTTAGATCCCTTTCATTATACTCTATTTTTAATATAACCGAAGCCATCACTAGCGAGGATAAGGCGTAAATAATTATGGTTAATAAAATCGAAATCCCTGCAGCCCCATTCCAAACGGCTTCAACAATGATATCTCCATCAACGACTTTTACACCAATTGTATCATTTGCTATCAAGAACAATGTTAGAAATAAAATCAAAATAAGGAGCCATGTTTTCTTCAGAACTTTCTCTTCAACCCACAATTCTCCTTTTCTGAGAATTAATGCTCCGAAGAGATAAGCATAAGCCATTATAAAAGCCGCGCCTAAAGCAATGTCTCTTAATATATTTGCATATAAAAGGGATGGGTATTGTTCGGGATAATAAACCAAGAGATTCATTTGTTCAATTCCTTGATTCATAAAGGAAAGAGAAGCGAGCGGATAAAGTATCATATCTAAGAGTATATATAGTATCCAAGCAAGGAATCCCGTTATGAATACCCGATTTAAAACATATCTTTGTTCGATAGCTATTTGTTTATATTTTTTAATTAATTTGATTGATATTAACAAAAATGTGAGGAGGTTGATTGTTTTGGGAATAATAATAATTTGGTGAATAAGCGATGTTGAAAGCGACATAACAATTTCTTTATGCAATAATTTTAATTAAATTTAATGGAAAAAAGAGATTATGGCTCATAAGAACGGAATCTAATTTGAACAACCACGGTTAATCCAAGAAAATACGTTTCGCTAATTGTTCTAAAAGTCCAATAATTGATTTTTCTTTCCGGCAAATTTGTTTAGCCGAATCTGGTGTTATTTCAAAAGTGGAGATTTGACTGTTCTGTTTCAAGAGAGATTGGAGCTTGGCGCCGTTCGAATTTTGGGTCGTGATTACTATTCCTTTATCAAGGATTTTGTTCGTGGTGGCTTCATGCAATCTTTTAGCGGAGTAAAATGCGGCTACACCGGCAGGCTTTTCGAAAGTTTTAATAGATGGAATATCGAGGCCAACCATTTTTTCTCCAAAAGAAATCATACAGCCAATTTCCCGTTCCACGGTTCCGATCTTGTATTTGAAATCCAAAAGAATCTCGAATTCAATGTTATTTCTGTGTCCGAAATCATGAAGGAAAATTAATACCGAATTCAATACATTTCCGGGCGTCGGTTCTTTAAGGATCGGATCGTTGATCGGATCTGCCATTTCTTCGACCGAACCATGTTCTTGCGGTTTATTTTTGGAAGCATTCGGTTGTTTGGTGACATAAGGCAAGACTTTATGGTCAATAACATCACCTGCATGAAGCGCAATGAATTCTTCGATATATTTATTGATGAGTTTGATACAAATTCTTTGATTTCCTTTAGACTCTTCAAATATTTGGTTAAGAAGGGTTTCGGATAATGGAAAATAGG
>CAZUTM010000202.1:0-8095 GCA_964623665.1 uncultured archaeon | reverse complement strand
ATAAATGATCAATTTTTATTCCACGGATGTGTGGTTGTTTTCTTATCTTTGAATTTCTCCCATACTTTTTGGGCGAATTGAGGAGATTTTATTCCGGATTGATAACCGTAAAGATTACTGAAGCGTTTAAATGAGAAAGGAACCAAGGAATGATCCATTTCGACCGGTTTATTGTAGATCGCTTGTTGATCTTTCATTTGGGCTTGCGTAAGCGTGATATTCGGAATCTCAACGGCATGCATTCCCCCGACCACGATAAATGCATCTTTAGCGGATATCCTGTGCACCCTCATCTTTTCGTCAATCACAAATTTCATGAATTGTTCGCGTTCATGGATTCCATCAAGATCCAACGCAATCGGATCGGTCGCTTTTCGAAGACATGCGCAGAACATCAAAATTATTGAACGATAATCCTCAAAGTCCATGGATTCAGTTCCAATTTCAAATAGAATGTCCCATATTTCATCTAAATCATTGGTTCCGAACATCCGGTTAATTTGCTGTATAAACAGATTTTCAATAAATGTATTTTCAGCATCTAGTGATGCTGCGACATCTATTTCTTCGACAGAATCTTCGCGATCTTTGAGATCCGAATTGCCTTTCTCAATCAACTTCTTAAGAAGCGTGATGTATGGAAGATCGATAAAATATACGGGAATTTTCATCTCGGAGGCATACTTCAAAGCAACTAATTCCGGTGAATAACTGAGAAAGGGATACCACGCATGAAACTTTGCGGGAATGTCTGCAGACGCCGTTAAAATGCCGTTTAGGCCCAAATTATTGTTATTATCTTTATAAAATCCGAACACCGCTATGGGGGGCTTGGTATCATTATCGATCATATAAGGAATCAGGTCTTGGGCTTCTTTGGTCATTTCTATAAAAATTATTTTGGGTTTTCGTTGTTCCAAGGCCTTCAACATATGAAAAGATGCTGCAAGCGAATGATGACGAACCGGGAAACAATAATATTTGGAAGATAAAAGTCCCGCTAATTCTGATTTGAGGGAGAGTGAATCCAGTGATATCCTTTCTGCAATTTTGAAAATCACTTTCTCAACGCTTTCTAATCTCTTGGAATGAATCATATATTCTTCATGGGGTGCTTCCATTCTTGTTTCCCTCCATTCTTGTTTCTTCGCTCAGCTTCGAGCGGTCTGTTTTAATTTCAACCGATGTTTGAACTCATCATGGAACGATTTCCATGTAGCATCTTTTTCACTTCGGGGTTTCACTACAAGATTAAGATACTCATTCAATGCGGGAATATTTTCCGGGTCATCTTTCAAAATAGTATCGCAAATATTCATTGCCAAATGGCTCGCATTGAGTTTTCCGTTGTTGAAATAATTAGCAAATATGCAGCTATCAAAAAGGACCGAGATTTGCTCTGAAGTTGACATCACTGAACTTATCTCTTTAAAACGCTGTTTTTCAATACTTTCACCATTTCGGAGTTCCCGGAAGGCGGTATTCAGTAAATTTAATATCTCATCTTCGACATTCACTCGGAAATTATAATTTTCCATCAAAGTATCAACTCTCGCTTTCACGATCTTCTTTTCTACTTGCTGATCCATCACGATCGGAATGTACAAGAAATTAAATCTTCGCTTCAAAGCGGCGGACATCTCGTTGACTCCTTTATCCCGATCGTTAGCTGTCGCGATGATATTGAATCCTTTGTTACCGAAAATCAAATATTCTCGACCTAATTCGGGGATCGGAATCACTTTTTCGGACATAATCGAAATCATCGAATCTTGGATTTCTTGGGGGCAGCGGGTCAACTCTTCAAATCGAAGAATCTTTCCTTGCTCCATCGCATTTATTGTGGGCGATTTCACCAGCGCCCTTTCGCTTGGGCCTTCAGCAATGAGAAGTGCATAATTCCAAGTATAGCGGATCTGATCTTCGGTGGTGCCCGCGGTGCCTTGAATCAAAAGCGTGGAATTTCCGCTGATTGCGGCAGCCAAATGTTCGCTGAGCCACGATTTCCCCGTGCCCGGTTCTCCAATCAGCATTAATCCTCTCTCGGAAGCCAAGGTTACAATCGCTTTTTGCACCAAATCACGATTTCCAAAATATTTTGGTGTGATTTTTATCATCTGCTTTTGACCGTTCAGCGTAAGCGGAAATTCTTCGGAAGTGCCTAATACATAATATTCAACAAATCGAGGAGAAAGCAGCCAGTTTGGCGGCTTCTCGCCGGTATCGTTCTGCATCAATGCTTGAAGCTCCAACTCATACAATTTCTCCGAAGGAAGCCGGATTTTCTTATCGACAGGCTTTGTTTGTTTATTCATTTGAATTCGGCCCTTCTCGTGTGTGTTTTCTTTGTCCTTCTCGTGTGCGTTCTCTTGTGTTGTATGCTGGCCCTTCTCGTGTGCGTTCTCTTGGGTTTCGATCTGAATCTCCTTGTTCTGATTAGAATCAAGGGGTTTTGGATCGTTGTCAGAATCTTTATCTATAACTGTTTCGACATCATCAGCAACCGCTTTGGCGGCTTGAATTTTTTTCACGGATGTTTTTTTCGCCATAGGATTTTTCTCCGGTTAAGTTATTAATTCCTAAATTTTCATTGAATTTTACATTTCAAATTGAAAGCATCCTTATCACTACGAAATCGGAGGATTAGCATGCTCAATTTGTGGAAAAAAGTCTTGATTGTTGAAAATTGCAAATAGCGGAATTATTTCTATCGCATTTTCATTAAAAAAGAAATAGGCAAGTAAATAGTTGATTGAACCATTTGTTTTCATCAATTTTTGCATGTTTTCAATGTAAGATTTATTTGAACCTTTTTCGTCAATTTTTAATTTAATTTTAAGACCGAGCGGAGTCATTATTTCGAAGTAATGCACAACAGACTTGAGTTTTTCATCTTGATTTTTCCAATAAGAAATCACGTTGGGATCTTTAATATAGAAATATTTCATTGAATCCATTGGTGTCTCAAACGGAACAATTTCTATGGATTCAAGATGCTCCAATAATTGATTCAAGTCCTTTAATTCATACTTTAGTAAAACGTTTCGATAGTCGACGATGGTAGGAAGATCGGTGGTGATTTGACTTATCGTTGTTTTTTGATTTATATAAAGTTTATTTTTCGTTGAATCGAGTCCGCAGTTATATAATGAAAGATTTCGGTTAAATAGCTCACTCAATGTGAAGTTCAGATCGGTAAATTTCATATTAAACATGAGTTCACTATTTTGAAAGGAACTTGATGCTTTGAAATAATCAAAAGTGAAGATTTTCGATTCGAATTCGCCGGATAAAATCAGAAAATGAAATGTATAGCCCGTTATCGAACCTTGAATATTGATCGATTGAATTCCAACCAATCGAACATCTAATTGCGGCAAAGAAGTTATAATGGATTCGGATCCGGCATACCTTTGCAATTTTTGTTTCATATTAGGGTCGTTTCTTTCCAATATTTTATTGATTCCGTTCGTCAATAAATAGACTTGAGAAATGAAGAAAATCAAGCGATCAATATCAAAATCCGGAGAATTCTTTATATATCTCTCAAATTCGATCTTAAGATACCTAAGACTAACCGAAACCCTGAATAATTTTGCTTGCGATGCGGCTTGAAGCAATTGATCAACGCTTTTAAGAGTATTTGTATTAATATAAGAAAGCCCTTGAATGAGAAGCTGAAAAACAAAAGAATTAATCTCGTTCCGAAGATTCCCTATTGATTGAACAGATACATTACTCATTCTCTTTCCTCCTATAACATCATCTGATCCTCATCGCAATCAATATCGATCGCTTCACTAACATCATCTACCGGTAGTGATTTCCCTATGATGGCCTCATTAATCTGTTGTTTTATCATTTCGTGTGTCGTCACTCGCTCGAATACTCGCTTATATATCAAAATTTTAATCGTAATTTCGCTTAACTCCGTTATTAACTCATTTGTTCGATTTTGTTTTATTTGAATGGTTTTTTTATTAAATTGATTCAGAAAATACGCTAAATTTTCTGCACCCAATTCATTTAACCTTGTTTCAAATGCTTGTAATTCCTTGATGGTCGCATCATTTATCGACGAAATCCCGGTCACAAACATTTTCTTAAAATATTCGTTGATCTCCGAAAGTAATTGAGTCAAATCGCTTTTCACATCAGAATCATCCTTCTTCGCTTTCTTCATTCTGAAATTCCTCCAACGTTGGGTGAAATCTCCATTTATCTCTTAAAATGCCATAAGATCTTCGGGAAAAATTTCGACCGGACGCCATTCGAGTTCTCCCTTCTTGAATAATTTAAATTCTTCAAAAATTAGCTTGGCTTTCATTTTATCGTAGATTGGAGGCGACTTGGCTACTGAATTAATCAAATTTAATGCTTTCTTTTGATCCATTACCCCGGATTTCACCGAAGCTATCAAGGCAAGGAGAATATGTTTGCATATTTGGCCCCGAAGCCCCCCGCAGATATGGATATTTTGGGTACCGCAGAAATATGAAGTTGAGTTAATCGAAATCGTATAATCCAAATCCTCTTTCGTTTGTGATTTAATAATCCCTATGATCCCATCAGCTTCGGGTCGAATATATAAAATATTTTTTGATTTTTGAAACATCTGAAGAGCCCGTTGAAGCTTACCATATCCCGCTACGGAACGCAATGACTCTGCGAATTGTCCTAGCCCCGTTTCTATTGAAGAAATAATATCACCTACTTATAAATTAGCGCTTTTGTTTATAAACTTCTACGAGGTAGAAAAAGACCTTTTATATGGAATTTCATAAGAAATTATACTTGCTGTTTATAAATAAAGTGCGTAAATTAATATGAAAAAGCATATAAGAATCGATTCTCTACCATCAGCAGCTCAATCCCGTATTTTAGCAGATCGGCACCGCGCGCACCTCATCAGAAACGGTATTCCCGTTAGTTTCAGATATTCCCCGATTTTCGGCGCTCATCCACGCAGCTCTATACTCGCAGAAAATGCCCTTGCACCATTGTTTTTTTTCATGATTTGCAAAGGATTTGCAAAGGATTTGCAAAGGATATAAAAGCGCCAGCGGGTTTACAATAATTGGTTTTGAAGAATGATTGAACCGATTGAGCGTTTCCGAACCCGGCATCCAACTTTCGATACCGTTACAATCATTGATGCATATGATTCTTTTACCCACAATCTCGTTGATGCGTTTTTAAAACAAGGATCTGATGTAATCGTTCTGCGGGTTAAGGATATTAGTTACGAGGATGTCGAAGCGAATCTCGGAAAATATCTTGTATTTTCGCCGGGACCTGGAACTCCCGATGAAGCGGGAATATACAAATCGCTCATTCTCAAATATTATCAAAAGGTCCCGATTTTGGGTGTATGTCTTGGGATGCAAGCCATCAATGAGGTATTCGGAGGCTCGACTGTGAAGGCTCCGAAAGCGATCCATGGAAAAATAAGTATTATACACCACAATGAAAAAGGCATTTTCAAAGATATTCCGAATCCGACCCGTGTCGGTCGTTATCATTCCTTGATGTGTGTAAACATTAATCCGCGATTTGAATTGCAAGCTTCTGTTGATGGTGTTCCTATGGCGATGAGGATTATAGGCTCAATTGCGTCGGTTCAATTCCATCCCGAATCATTTCTAACGGAGCACGGCCAATTTATGATAAAAAACTTTCTCGAGGGTGATTTTTAATGAAAATTAAGATTACGATAAAATATTGTAAGGATGTATCATCTTTAGATGACTCCTTTCTTCAAGTATCGAGTTCTGAAACCATAATTTATCTTAAAAGTGATATGAATCACCCTTGGGGAAAAGAAGACATATTGGTATATAATATCGCCGGCATCCTTGAGGTCTCGGAAGAACCAACATCATGTAATACCTCCGAAGAAATAACCGATAAAATCACCCGAATACCCGACATTTTGGCACAAATTTCATCCTGGGTTTCCGGAGCGGATATAGAGGTCTATAAAGATGATGAGATCCTTAAAAATAAGTTCGGGCGAGAACCGGAATATAAGGTAAGAGATGGAAATTGTTGCGGTGTCGTTGACAGTAATTCAAATGCAAATGGGCCTGATATTTTTATCGAAGATGGAATTGAACCAAAGGATGTCTTAAAAAAATATGTAGGCTTGTATGGGTTTATCTCATATACGCTGGGAAAATATACAGAACGACCTTGTTTCAATGAGATCGAAAAAGATTCCGAGCATTTTCCATTGATTCTCATGATATTCCCGAAAAAATATGAGATCATAACCCAAAAATATCGAATTCTTATCGAGATTCATGATCCGGATAACAAAATCCAAGGGATATTGTCCAAAGAATTTATTCCACCATCGAATGCTTCCAATGCAAAAAAGATCGTAAATCTTGGAGATCTCAAGGACATCGAAATTGTTCAAAAAAAAAACATAATGATCAATAAAGATTTCAATGAATACATCAATAGAATCACCCGATTGAAACAACATATTCTAAACGGAGATATTTATCAAGCCAATTTCACCATGCAATATTCGATCCCGTGGTCGACCGCTTGGACAAAAAATGAACAGCGAATGTTCTTGGACCTTTTCTCCCAACACCCCGCGCCGTATGCGGCCTTCCTTCATTTCCCCCATCGAAATCTGTCAATTTTCTCCATTTCTCCGGAACTATTTTTAGAAATACGGGATGGTGTCGTAATAACACGACCGATAAAAGGAACACGCTCGAGAGGGAGAAACCCAGAGGAGGATTCCAAGATCATAGAAGAACTGAGGAATTCGGAAAAAGAAAATGCCGAGCTCGCGATGATCGTTGATTTATTACGAAATGATCTCGCCCGATCGAGTATCCCGGGGTCTGTTGAAGTTGTCGACCATGCACGTGTTGAATCTTTCAGTAATGTGTTCCACTTGGTCTCTACTATTCAATCGAAAACGAATGGCGGTTTGAAACAAAATTGGAATCTATTTTTAAGAGCGTTTCCGGGTGGTAGCATAACCGGATGCCCCAAAAAACGCGCCATGGAAATCATCAACGAACTCGAACAATATTCCCGAGAACTTTACACGGGATGTATCGGGTATTTCACCATCGGAAGCAAGCTCACCATGAATATCGCAATCAGAACGGCCTATACCGATCATCATCATCTTAAGTTTAATAGCGGCGGCGGAATCGTTATTGATTCGGATCCGATTAGCGAATATATTGAATGCTTGCACAAAGCCAAACATCTCGCTAAATTTTTTGGAACGGATTTTGTAGGCCATTTGGCATGGCACAATGGAAAAATCATCTCAAAAAATCTGCTCGCGCAGATTCCTTTCTATGAAAAAATCTTTGAATCTTACCCCTTTATTGAAGGGTGCTTTGAAACCATTTTGATCGAGCACGGATCTCCTCAGAATTTACCCCAACACTATGAACGTTTCGAAAAGGGCTTACACTATTTTAACATTCGAAAGGAAAAAGAAAAAATTCCTACACAGGAAGATTTGGCTCTGCTCTGTAAGATTAATATCGCAAACACCGCGCGTCTCCGGATTTCTTGCTATAAAATCAAAGACACCGGTGAAATCCATTGTATCGTCGAGATCTTTCCATACACTCGAGATCAATCGGAAATTCATCTACTCCTTGCTTCAAAACCCTTTGAACCACCGAGAGAAGTAAAGAAAGCCGGTATAAAAACTTTAAATTATATCGCATATAAGAAATCGTTCGAAGAAGCAAATAGAAAGGGCTACTGGGCCGAAATTTTATACGATCATGAAAACAACATCTTGGAAACCGGTAAAGCAAATCTCTACTTGAACATTCAAGGAGAATGGGCAACTCCAAAATCAAACATCATCGAAGGCACCTATCGTGCTAAAATAATCCAAGAAAAGGGTATTCAATTAAGAGATATCAAAGTGGAAGAACTATCCCATGCCGAAGAAATAGCGGTATCTAACGCTTTGATCGGCTTTCAAAATGTTAAATCGATAGCAAAAGGCAATGAAAAATCGCAAACCTTTGAAAAACTATGGGCCACTTAAATAAATCCATATAATTAATCAAACACGCCGGATCAATTCGCGATCCCT
>CAZUTM010000201.1:0-8147 GCA_964623665.1 uncultured archaeon | reverse complement strand
CCACGTCGGTATTTAAAGTCCCCGTGCGTAAATTAATATGAGGATATATATATGAGTCGCGGGAAAGCCACGAACAATATTGCAATTGATGGAAGCGAGGACTTAGGAAAACCCGACATCGAAGAAAATAACGATACGAAAGCGGTTAAGAAAGAGAATGAGCGATTAAACATGAATGTCGAAAATTTTCGGGAAGAACTGAATTCCTATGAAGTAAAGCTAAGTCAAGTCAAGGCAGAGCGCGATCGCTATAAGAAAAAGATAATCCAAATGCAACAAACGATTAAACAAATTGCCACGCCGCCCCTTGTTATCGGAACCGTTGAGGCGGTGTTGAAAGGAGAAGAAAGACGTGCGGTCGTGAAAATTGCAAATGGACAATCGTTCATCTCCCCCTATCCGTACGACCTGGAACCGAAACCGGGAGACACGGTGGGTCTTACCCAAAATTCGATGCTCATTGCAGAAATATTGCCCGAGATCAGCGACTCCGCGGCCGAAACCATGATTGTGGACTCGAGGCCAACCGAGACATATGCCGACATTGGTGGACTCGACGAACAGCTCCTTGAAGTCAGAGAAGCAGTGGAATTACCGCTCCTCCATCCGGAATTGTTTAGCGGGTTTGGAATCGTACCACCCTCCGGAATTTTGCTTCACGGCCCGCCGGGAACCGGTAAAACCTTGATCGCTAAAGCAGTCGCAAATGCTACCAATGCCACATTTATTTCAATAGTTGCATCCGAATTGGTTCAAAAATTCATCGGAGAAGGCGCAAGGCTTGTTCGGGAAGTATTCAAACTTGCACGATCCAAAACACCCGCTATCGTCTTCATTGATGAAATCGACGCTATTGCCGCAAAACGCACCGAAGATGGACAAACGGGAGAGAGAGAAATCAATCGCACACTTATGCAATTGCTCGCAGAAATGGACGGATTCAGAACAAACAGCGGAAATAATGTAAACGACCCATCATTAGCAAAGGTAAAAATCATTGCCACAACAAATCGGATTGATATTTTGGATCCCGCAATTTTGAGACCGGGTCGATTCGACCGCATCATCGAGTTACCCCTCCCGAACTACGACTCAAGACTCAAAATTTTGAACATCCACTCCAATAAAATTCCCAAATACGGCGTCAAAATGGAAGAAATCGCAACATTAACGGAAGGAATGTCGGGCGCAGACCTAAAAGCCATCTGCAACGAGGCCGCAATGTTCGCAATCCGGGAAAAGATGCAAGGCGTGTCAAGAAACCGAATCCTACACAAAGATTTCCTCGCCGCAGTGCAAAAAGTCAAAAACAAAAAAATGGGAAACGTTTTGGATAACAACAATCAAGGAATCTACGCATGATCTACGCATAATGAGAGGATTGCTATCTATTTAATCCCTTTTTCTACCGAATTCTCTTTTTCTCTATATACCTCCGATTTCGCTCGGAAAGAAAAAGCCTAAACATAAAAAAAGTTTCCGTGAACCGAATTATCCACGTTCGGATTTCGGTGTGGATATTCTGCGGGAATGCCCTTTTTCCCTATGAATTTTTGATTTTTTTAATGTTTATCATGACGAATTCGTCTATAGTGTGAATCCGCATGAGCCGCAGATGGTTGTATTCGCATCGACGGGAACTCCGCAAGCGGGGCAAAATCTCCTTTGATTCTTCTGGCCAGCTGCAACGGAGGATCCAAGCGCATTTTGACCGCTCTGTGCATTTATCGCATTCGATTGATCGATGGGAGGCACTGCCGCAGAAGCCCCGCATTTATCACAATAGCCGCCACTCTTGATCGGAATATTACACGTAGGACACATCTGCATCACTTGAATACCGCAATTTCTGCAGAATTGAGCACCCTCATCTAATATAGATTTACAATTCGGACACTTTGCATTTGTGGTATAATACGCAACCGTTTTTTGTATCGCCGCTACCAGCGTTCCGACAATTGGGAACAAAATCCACCATGCAGATCGAAATATCAGCGAAAAGAACACGGTTACTATCACAAAACTAATCCAACTCTTCTTTATATTCTCGATCGTGACAAGCTCGTCAGCACTTTTTGATGATTTTTTTACCAATAAACTCACTATTCACAAAATGGATTCTTATCTTTTATATCTCTTTTGGGCCGCCGTTTGTCGCAAACGATAAAAAATATCAGAACTTCAAAAAAGTATGAGATATTTTGCGCCCGAGCACATGGATCGACCCGAGGAGACCTATTCCGAGAATTTTATGCAATTGATGCTGAAAGTCAGGCCGAAATATGTGGTTGTGTGGGACATCGATCATATAAAATTGCACGAGTTCAAATCCCGGGTTTATGTGGTCGAATATTTTGTGGTGCGAAACAATACCCTCTATTTTTCAAATTTAAAACCGTTTGCAAAAAAAGTCGCAAAAGACCTAAATATTGAAAACGTCGTGGAACTGAACATTTCCGATACACAACAATTGGAGGCGGCGCTTCCGGTTGACCCGAAAAATAAGCGATTCAAATTCTGGGCACCCGGAATCGTTGAGGAAATCACCGAAATTGATTTAAACGATTTTTTACCGCTAATGCTTAAAATACGGCCACCATATTGTGTGTTGTGGGGCGTTGAATTCCAAGATATTAATTATATGGCCTACCGCGTCTATGTGGTTTCTTATATGCCCGTTATCGATGATACCATCTATTATTCGTATGCTAAGCATTACGCCATGGCTGCAATGAAAAAATTTAATATACCAAAAAAAGCGAAATATGAATTGGGCGAATATACCCCCGAAGGTTAGAATTGGACTTTTATGTTTTTAACACGAGCGATTTGCCGTGTCTCTATTTTCACCTCACGTTTCCAAGGTATCGGAATTCCGAGCAATTTGGATGCGGAGTCGATTATTATTTGTTCCATGTGAAATCCGTTGTTTGGGCCTATTGAAATCAGCGTTTCGTATCCTCCGATGTTGAAATCCTCCGGAGAGAGAATATACCCGATTTCTCCGTTAAGAAGTTCAAAGCAAAACGCGTACGATATTCTTTTGGTATTTAATAGGAGCGATTTCAATCGTATTGAAATTTCATTGGTGACTTCTCCTGGTAAGCCTATCAATATTGCGTTTCCGAATTTCATGCAATTTACCTCAACTTCAATTCCCGGTTTTCCGTTGTTCTGCTCGGGTTGGATAAAAGATTTTGAATTTCTAAAAAACGGAAATTCTTCTAATTGCTCCGCATCTTCCGTTTCGGCAATCATCATGGTTGAAATACATAAGATTTCTACGAACTCTTTGAATTCCATTTTTTTTATGGTTGAAACCGCTTTTTTTGCGATTTCGCGACCCATTAAAGCGGCCAATTCGATCGGTTCCATCGGATCCGTTAAGATATACCGAACCAATTCTGAGGCCAATTTTTCGGCAGCAATTCTCTCCATATTCCCGGAAATGAACAATATGCTCAATCCGGGATCGTAGGTCACAAGTTTCATTAGCTCGGGATTTGCTTCGATTATAGGCGGCAAATTGCAATATTCCCGAATTTTCATTGTAACGGTTGATTCATTCATCATTCGTGCTTCAATATATTTCCCGATCGGAATCTCAAATCTGGCTTTTTGTTCATTGATGATACCGCTGATAGTTTCGGGGAGATCTATCAAATTCGGATATGTGGGGTTAATATCTCCGCATGGTCCGTTGAAAAATACGATTACGGGGTCTCCGTCCAATTCCATCTTTATTGAACGCCTTAAAAATCCAATATAATCCGGAGAAAGAAGAACATTGGTGTTTTCCAAGACCGTGGCATGAGCGGCGTAATTAATGATAACGCCGATGATCTCTCCTTTGCAATTTTTAAAAGCGATTGTGCCTACATGAGGATCGATGCTCCGTTCGATTCCCGGAACCGTCGGTGCACCGATTCGTCGGTTGTTGCTAAATCGCCATTCGGTGTCGGCTCCGATTCCGTAGGAACATCCCTCTTGCATTTTCTTATACGCACCGATGATTGCGCCGGCGATATATCTAATCAAGATGGCGAGATATTCCGAATCTGGCCTATTCACGAATTGTTCCCCGGGATAAAAGATCCCGATTGTATCGGGCCCTTGGTGCGTATGCGTGCACCCGATCCACATATTTTCTCTTTTTATTTGGCCATTGGTTCCGCGATATGCCACTTCTTTAATCTTCACAATGGTTTCAGGCAATAAACACAGCAGATCGCATGATACCATTGCGACCTTTTCGACGCCAGAATCGATCACAAGGCAGCTTGCAAGTAAAGGCATCATTATACCCGATGCGAACTCCGTTTTGCCGCCGAAACCGGCCAAGGCGGTGGGAGGCCCAATAGGCGGCGTTATATCAACTACTTGCGCTCCGATTTTTAGCATATCGGTCGAAAAACCCGATCGAATAAAAATCTTTATTCAGATTTAAACGACGACAAATTTTACGCCTAATCATCGATGCAGCTCCAATATACAACGAAATATCAAGAAATCGAATAAAAAATCGAATTTTCTCAATGCTTACATAAATCAAAAAAATTGTGGTCTAAAAGATCTTCCCCATTCAATGTGTTTGTCAACATCTCAACATTGATATTAAAATTATGCGTTTTTTTCAAATGAGATATATCTAGTTTGTTTTTCATGGGAGTTGAAATCGCTACACCATTTCATAAACATAAAAAAAAGCCACAGAACAAATCTTGGGAATATCGGGGCATTCCCGCAGAAATATCTCAGCATATTCTGAACGTGGATAATTGTATCCATTGAAATTTCTTTTGAAGTTTTATATGTGTAATAAAAAACGCGATAATTCTCGACTCCGCAGTCTATGTCAAGAATTTCTGCGGAAAAGCCCGAAATACTTTCAATGAGTGCTCTAAATGTCGGAGATATGAATTTTAGAAAAAAAGGATACCCTATGCCTAATCAGTTTTTTCTTCTTTGAATAGCACTTTATAAACTATAGACGCTATCAAGAAACCTGAAAGGGAGCCAAATATTATGTCCAAAGGAAAATGGGCAGCAAGGTACACTCTGCTGAACGCATGAATGATCGCTGCAAAAAACAGCAAGACCTTTTTATGCCGTTTATCAGAATAATACATCAACGGGGTTAATATTACAAAGAGTCCGGATGAATGTCCCGAAGGAAATGACATCCCAGATTTCACAATTTCATCCGCAACGGCTCTGAGCGCGGTATTCCAATCTGCATTGGGATCTTCAAGAGGACGCGGCCGCATAACCGTATGTTTAATTAACCCATCAACCAAAATTACATTAATCAAAGCGGCCAATGTAATCACAAATAAAATACTTCGATAGTTCTGCAATTCCTCAACAGATCTCGTTTGAATGATGTGTCCGAGGTATAAAAATAGGAGCATCATCAAAGGTGCAAGAATATAGGTTGAAGTATTATAGGCTCTGCCCCATGCGTTGGTAATCGACAATACCAAGAAAACCATCGACACGATAGCACCCAGTATCAAATTGGCTTTATGCACTTCGTTTTTCTTATCGGGTTTTTTATGAATTATCGAAAATGCTATAAGGGCCCAGATCATCGCTAACCCGCCAAAAAACAAACTGAAATCGGTGATTAACACCATCAGTTCATCGACGATGATTATATATTCATTAGGATTCAATAACAATAGAAGATCTCTGTCGAAATTCGGTGAATAGATTCGAATCATCGTTCCAATAATCAGAAACGAAACATAGATTCCGGCAAACCACAAAAGGGCTTTATACCACGCTTGTTTTTCTTTCAAATGCGGTACCAGTATTTTGTGTGTAGCAATAGCCATATACATTATATAGTTTTTGGGTTTATGAATATATTTTATATATTTTTAGAGGAAACAAAAAAATCAAAAGAAAAAACACGATTAAAATTCGGAGTCAAAGAAATCATCGGAAACATTTACATTTTTTTGATTTGAAGCCCTTTTTAGCTCAGAACTCATTTTCTTGAATTTTGGATTATTTCTCCTAATCTTAACGATTACCAATATTACAATTATTACAACCGCGAGTATTGGAAGCCCATATTGCAAGATATTCATCCAATTAAATCCGGTCGAATCATCCCAAAGGTATTCAAGAATTTCTGCACCAAAATTCATGAATATAAATCCATAAACCCCACGATTTTGGGTGCTATAGCATGTAATTACGGCAAGTTCACCCGAAAGACTCAAAGAAATACCGCCTTGTGTGCCGGTCGAGTTTATATAGATCGGATTAAATGCATTGCTTCTATTGAATACACATAATCCATTTGATAAATCCGACGCCACAAGAAAATCTCGATTTACTTCCATATCGGTGATTTCGCCCACTGGAATATCTGAGCTTAACTGAGGATTGTATAAATTATTGAGATCATATGTTTTAATGGAATTTGTCGTTCCTACGTACAACGAAGGATAATCCAGTTCAATCGAACGCACATTTTGGACTTGGATATTCGAGACGAATTGTGGGGATACTCCATTGACATCCCAAACAGTTATGGCATTGGGGCTTGCTACAATGAAAAGGCCCGCCGAAATCGCAATATCAACTATATAACTCGTGTTATTCACAAATATGGGCGTTCCAAGGATTAAGAGATCATTAATACTCGCATAACTCGCAGATATTTCCGAAGCAAAGAAAACATGATCGAATTCGACTTTCATGTGCGTATAATTTGTACCGGGGAGAGCATGCGATGCCAATAACCACGCAGCCCCCGGATTGCTGATATTGTAGATTTGCAGAGTATTGTTATCGAGTAAGAGAAATGCGAGATTTCCTTCAATCTCAATATCACGCGTTTTGGCGGGGACTAAATTGAAATTTCGAACCAAACTCAACCCATCTGTTTGGTATATATTAAAATATGTTTCGGTCATAAATAATAATCTATCATCACATTCAGTATCCGTGTATTGTGCACCTTCCATCTTGAATTTCATCGTCGGATTCATGTATTCTCCGATCTGTAGAATATAGAACTTGGATTTTGTGGCGACATATGCGAATAAACCATTAACGGTCACTGTACTCAATTGCTCATCAAAATCGAGCGCGGTAACAATACTGATCTCTTGATTTGATTCGATTTTGAACACCATCAAATACTCTTCACATGCAGCATATATCAAATCGTTTTGGATGCTGATTGATCGAATGTGAGAAAGATCCAAACTGAATGTCCTGTCAATGATGGTATTGTATACCGAAATCCCGCTATGGGTACCTAAAATCACTAAATCGGAATACACCGCTAGATCATGTATTGGTGCCGGGAGCCGAACGCTTCTCTCCAAAACAAGATTCGAATCCGAGACAATCGAAAGGATAAAAAGCCACCCGCCATCGGTTCCAATGAACATCCGTCGGCCATCTCGAACCATTGTAGTAACATTATCATTATTGAGAAATACTGAGGCAGTTGGAGTACTGTCCCATTGTCCGGATGGCCGGATTTGAAAATGTCCATTTGTAGTAATACTGAAAAGGGTCTTCCAGCCAACCTCAAACTTTGAAAATTGATCATTAAAATTAACATTGCCCAAGACTTTAGGCTCTGCATTATTAGAGAGATTAACGATTTGAATTGATCTATTTGTTAAAAGTCGAAACAGAAATGACCCAACACATTTTTCATCAATTGATCGGGTTTCAAAATCAACAATACGGTAAGGCCAGTCAAAAATATTGCCCTCGGTTATAAAACCGTATATTTTAGAGAATGTGCTTGCTATGATGTATTCATTTATCACATCAATTTTTTTGATATCGCTTATATTCTCCATTCTTTTTATCGCTCTTCCCGCCTCGGAAATAATAAACGCATTTTCAATCTCATAATTGCCAATTCGAGTCGGTTGTTTCGCTCGGGCATACGGAATCATGAAGTGGCTTCCGCTATATAAGAAAGAGCAAATCACCAAGAGTATAAGGCTAAAACTAATTGCTTTTGAGTTATGTTTTGCTTCCATATAATGAAAAGGGGTATTTTTTCAAATAAAGTTACCGTCCGTCAACCTTTTGAGATAAAACAAAATTTTTAAGAAACGAAAAAAAAAGATAAACATAAAAAAAAATCAACAAATCGGTGGGGCAAA
>CAZUTM010000200.1:2940-8423 GCA_964623665.1 uncultured archaeon | reverse complement strand
TACACATGAGCATGTTGATCATATTACTGGGATTTACCGAATTCATAAAGAGTTGAAAGAAAATATGCCCGAAATTATTGCAATTAAACCCACAGCGGAAATCGTGCGAACCGCGGATGAAGATGCTGTCTTCCCTCGGGGTTTGGGTTTGACTGCCGGGCAATTTGGGGTTGATATGGAACGCTTAGCTTGTACCGTTGTGAAAGAAGGCGATCAAATTGATTGCGGAGATTTTAAATTGGATGTTTTGGAAACTCCCGGGCATAGTCTCGGATCCGCCACCTTCATCGAAAACAAATTAGGTTTAATTTTTCCCGGCGATGTTGTCTTTCCGGGAGGCTCATTCGGTCGATATGATTTTCCGGGAGGAAATAAAAATGTATTAAAATCGAGTATTGCCCGTTTAACGACTTATAAAACGTTATCTTATTTATGCGCGGGCCATATGGCTTTTGAATCAAATGCTTCGCAATGCATAAAAATTTCTTTACACAATATTGATTATTACTAAAATTCGGAATGTTGTTTTGCTTTTTTGATTTTCTTTGTTTTTTTATTTCGGGTATCGAAATGCTTAAATTTTTTCGAGTTCGACTAAAAGTATGGCGATTTTAGAAGCAGCGATCTTGTTTGATTCAACCCCCATAATTGAACGAAAATATTACGATAGCGAGCAAGTCTTAAATAAAGAGCATCGTATCGGTCTGCTTTCTGCTATTGATGGATTTGCGAGAGAAGCGTTCGGGGATGAGATTTCATCGTTTTCATTAGCGAATTATACGTTAATTGTCAGTTCTATGAATGTATCTCAACCGAAGAATGAATCAAATGTCAAGAAATTGATGATGTATTGCATCGTGCAAAAAGGGATGTCGGAGATCGTGGTAAAAGAGAACATGGATAAGATTTTAGATCAATTTCTCAATCGATTTTCTCGATTTGAATTATTCAATCTTGATGAAAAAATCATAAAAAAAATGCAACAATTTACTTCTCGTATCGATGATCAATTTAAAGATCTTGCGCTGAAACCGGAAGATCGATTCAAGAAGATTTTCTTTTAAAATTTGCAATTCTACTTTTTCATTTTTCGTTCAGTTCGAGAAATAATGGAAACGTTTATATTTTTTTAATCTAAAGAAGGAACATGGAATACTTGTTTTCCTTGATATGTCTCGGACCGTCTCACTTAGCAATAAAGTATTTGACCAAAGGAAAAATGTCGCCCGTAGAATCCGATAATAAATCGGTTAAGTTCAATGCGGTGATTAGTTCTTTTTCTGTAGATTCGAATGAAAAAAATAACTACAATTTGGAGATAAATGTTCCATTGCGGTCGGACATCAATGAGCAAGATCTTTTATCTTCGGATGGCATTTTATTCTTCACAAATCCTACGGATGAAGCGGATTACACCGTTCTGAAAGAACAATTCGCTTATATTTCCAAATTATCTCGCGAAATTCCTTCAATAGTAATTTATTATAATCCTGATGGTTTAATCACTAAACCGACGAATAAAATTTTAGAAAATATTTGGAAAAACACATTGTACGAGGCGTTTATTTGTTCGAAATATTCCGAAAACAAGATCCAAGAAATTTTAACCGTACTTTGCGATGCAATCTCTTCAAATTCGATGATCTTGAATCCCGAATTTGCATGGTTGCGAATCCCCGTTTTGATCGAAAAAGCAAATCAATTAATTTTCAAACAACAATATGGGATAGCAGCAAAATATGTGGAATTATTAAGCATAATTGGCCGGAAATTCCAGATGGCAGATTATCTTATCTGGATCGAGCAAGCCGCATGGTTATATTTACAGGCCCAAGAGTATATCCGGGCTATCGATTTATTAAAAACTTATAATGTGAAAAAGGCAAAAATAAAGCAAGAAGAATACGTTAAAGTTCTTGTTCAACAAGGAAATATCTTATATCGAGCGGGAAACTATTTACAAGCGGCTCAAAAATATGATTTTGCAGCCAAATGGGCAAGTTTTGAATTAAACAACCCGGAATTATATAGAAAAATTGCGCGTTCCGTGATACTAGCCTATATCTCTGCGAATGCGTTTGATAAAGCGTTCGGCTTTTTGGAAACTTTTAACAACGAAGAAGCCCGAGAGATCTTAAAAGAAATCGGTCCATATGTCTTAAAAGCGGTGGAATATCTTGTTTCAATGAACAAATTCGATTTAGCGAAGATGCAAATTTATTTGGTCATATCGGTCTATCAAAGATACTCCATTTTCGATTATATACCTCAAATTAGCAATATTCTTGCGAGTGTGCTCTATGTTTTGTTTGATCGAGAAATTTCAAAGGATGATCCTCATTCTTCCCGATTAATCTTGGATGAAATCTCAAATGTGTGGGAATCATTCAGGGTGCCAAAGAAAAACTTAGATGATCTCTTAATAAAACTCGGTCAATTATTCTTAAATATACGGGACTATCATATGGCAGATCGGTTGTACCCGTATATCGAGAAAAAAGAGAAACAGAAAGAACTGGAAGACCTTAGAATGAAACATGAAGAGCTCGTGAAAATGAACGAATTACATTTTAAAATCAGCACTCAAAAACGAATTGAAGAAGCAATGGAAAGCTATATCCTTGAAGAAGAAACCTGGTTAAAGAAAATTCTTGGCGATCTTTTTCTCATCATTGATAAATTAAATGAAATGAAGCAATACCAATATTCGCTTGATGTTTTGAACCAATATACCAAAGCGTTCCGCAAATATCGAAAGATTTTTTTAAAGGAACAAATGGTCATAAAAAAATGGGATACCATGCTCTCGAATAACATGCTTAACGATTTTATGAAGGAATTGGCAAAAGAAGAACAGAGTTTCCGTATTTCGTATCTGAGAAAATCGAAAGATGCGATTATAAAGTCCATTCATTATCATTTTGTGAATTCGGATCAAGATTTTGCATTTAAAGTGGGAAGCAATATCATGTCGATCTATCGTGCAGATATGATGTATGAAGACGCCAAAGATATTACCAAAATCCTTGTAGATCGAAGAGCGGATTATTTGGAAACCAAAACGGCCAAAAAAGATGAATTATCGATTTCGCAATCTATCGAACACATTCGAGAAATTACCCATATTTGTGATTCTTATCTTGAAGGAAAATATCCAAATCTTGATATTCCAAATAAAAATATCTCTGAATTCTTCTTAGAAAAAGGCAATCTTATTGAAGCAAGAAGGTATATGGAAAAGATTAAAGATCTGAAAATCAAGGACAAAATTTCAGACATGATTCAAGAAAAGGAACAAGAATCTCTCGGTGCAATTACCGATATAGCAAAAGAAAAACAGATTCTCCATGTAAAATTGGATCATTTCTCGATCCTTCGAAATCTGTCCATTACTGCAAAGAATGAACGTGAAGCGAGTTTAAAGGTTCGAAATACTCTGAAAAAAATATTCGAGAATTGCTTAAACCATTTACTCAATAAAGATTTAGACAAAGCAGCGCAAGAATATTTTGAAACGGCAAAGAAATTGATTCAACTAAAGAGATATGAAGCATCTTCTCTTTCATTATCAATTAGCTTTTTATTAAACCTTATTTTGAAGGAATATACTCGAAACGACCAATACTTGAAAGAGTTCAGCGTGATGATTGCATCGCTTGAAAAAATTTATGAAGAAATTTTTGCCTATAAACTCCTCCGCTTCTCTCATGATATGTTGAAGGCAAAAATGACCAATCAATTCATCGAATCCTTGAAATTATTCTATGCACTTCCTCTCTTCGAAGAAGAAGAAATTTTATTGAAAAGCATTATTGATAGCGATGATTTTAAAACGCAGATCGATGTCCGGGACACCTCCGCTGATTCGGGCAAAGCAAAAATCGCGCATCTCATTTCAAAATTAAAAAATATAAAATCATTCATAGAAAATCGAGAATCCATTCATGCGAAAAACATCATGACTCTTAGAGAATATTTCACAAAGGGAAAATTTGAGGAATTATCTCATCTTTATCTGAAAATAGTCCAAGAAAACGCCAAAACACGTGAAGTTGCTTCAACCGCATTAATCTTGGCTCGAATCATTCTCCTCAAAGAAAAAAGAGCAAATTATGAACGCGAATTCGAGAAATGGATATTCAAAAACGAAGATATTTATAATCATTTGAAAAAACAACCGGAACAAACGCTCTTTGATTACTTGGTGCCTCACTTCTTGGAAAACCCTAATTCGGAAGTAGTCTTATTGATCAATAAGGCATTAATCGATAATCTTCCCTTTTTCCCCTTTGAGGAACAATTTTTACAGAGCATACGGAACTCAGGCGAAAGCGCTGTTCGTTCTGCTGATGCTTGTATACCTCCCGCAAGTTCCGATTCCACATCTCTTATCAATCAAAGAATCGCTGAATTAGAAAAGAAAATTAAAGCCAATACCTCTATATATTCTGAAATGAAAGAATCCCGGAATGTCATGAGAGCGCAATATTATACCGAATGCATCGAGTTTCTAATGCAGAAGAAATTTGCCGAATGCGTTGAAAAGTATTTCAATCTATCAAAACGATTCATAAGAAGGTCCAATTTGGAATTGGCGGCTTTGATGATTTTTCTCTCAGGCGCGTGTTTGGCAAAGTCGGGGAGAAGCCCTCAAAATATTGAAACAGAAATAGAAAAGCAATTGGATGAATTAGGGTTGATGAAATCCTCCATAATGGAACATGAATTCTATGTCCTCTTAAAGATCTATCTGGAACTCTTGAGTTGCAATGTACATGTAAAGGACAAAATCGGAAATATCCTTGCAGAACTTCCATTCCTTGAAGAAGAGACAATTCTTATATAGGCTTTCTTTTTTCGATTGCTTTTTATGATTTCATTTGCTTATTTCTCGCATGGGCGAAAAACAAATCGTGGAAAAAGAGCTTTTGGTAAAATATGCGAATGAAAAATACCCCGGAATTCTCAAAGAGAATAATTTTGTTAATTTGGAGTCCGAACACGCAAAAAAATTATTGGAATCGTATGTAGAACCGAAGGCTTTCGATAAAATCGGTTATGCAAGGCCTTTGGGTGGCTTCTTTTACCAATTCTTTTATGCTATACTCACAGCGGGCGTTATGGCTGTGCTTTATACATTCATGCTTTCTTATATTTTTCCTTGGCCGGAATCTCGGTCAATGGTTGACATTGCTGGCGTTTTATTTTTGCTTGTACAAACAATTTTCAATATTCCGACGAATTTTGCATTGGAGATGTTTATTGGAGATTATAGAATCAAAAATCCGATGAAGATGGTTGAATATATACGATTTTATATCTGGTATCAAGCGATGACGGGAATCGGGCTTGTAACCGGTTTTTCCTTTTTTATCATCCAAGGGTTAAATACAGGAGATCTTACTTGGGCTAAATGGATCATGCTTATAATCATTGCAAGAGAATATCCCGCATTTACCAACGTTTTTATAACGATCATTCGT
>CAZUTM010000200.1:0-2930 GCA_964623665.1 uncultured archaeon | reverse complement strand
TCGTGGATTACAGAAGTTCAATTACGAGGCGGGGTTAAATTTTGTTATGTACACATTATTCAACAATATTTTTCAGATTGGAGGTGCGCTGTGGGGCCGCTGGATTCTCGGTGCAAATCCCCAAATCGGGCCTTTATTTGGAATTGCCATAGGGCTTGTAATCGGGCAGACTTTGGGTGAATTGGCAAATATGTTTCTATGTATGACTGTGGTAAATAAAGTCTTAAGTCCCATCGGCTTTTCAATGAGAGATATCTTCACACCTCATGTTTCAAGAGATGTGATATGGAAGAGTATTAAATTTGGTTTTATGGTTTCGATTCCTGCTGTTGTAAATTCTGTAGCGACCACTATTACTACTCTTTGGTGGTATCAATATGTGCCCGCATATATTACATTTCTTACGCTTTCAAAGCTTGCTGATGAGTTGGCTAATTCTATCAAGGCCGGTGGTGGAATTAATATCTATGCCACCATATCCGAGGCAATAAACAATGGAAAAAAAGAACTTACCTCTTATTATATTTCAATGATTTGGAAATTCGTGTTTTTCTTCAAGTTTGCGATCGGTGCAATTCTGCTGTCGTTTATTCCAATGGTTTTAGAAATTTTACTGGTCGCGGGAGGTGCGGAGAATTATATTCTTGCCGCGGCATTTATCGCACCTAATATAATTGCAACTGTTATTGAGCAACCCCAGTCCAGCGCCGAAGTTGTAATAGTAGGTGCAAGTAAACCGGAAATAAACACCGTTTTAGCGGTAATTCAGCAAGGCCTTAACATTTTCTTCACTTGGCTATGGTTAATCGAATTACGCTTACCCGAAAGATGGGGTATTCAAGCCGTGGTCTGGATTATGCCGCTCGGGCTTTTCATTCCAATGGTCTTAAGGATGGTATTAAGTTGGGTCTATATTCATAAAAATATTGCACCGGTTCGTTTCAAAGAATTCTCTTGGCAAACATTTATTGCCCCAATAGTCCCCGCGCTAACCATTGTTATTATCGCGGAACTTTGGTATGCTTTTGTATTTGAAAACATGATTCTTTTGTTCGGAGGCGGTCAACTCGCTATGATAATCGCTGGGGTAATTTCAATCTTGTTTGCATTTGTCGGTTGTTTGATGTTTATTTTTATGCCGCTTTACGGGTATTTTGGCGGATGGGATACAAATACTCTCGCCATTTTCGATGAAGCAGTCGCAATCAGCGGGCCCAGTCGATTCCTATTTTCACCGATAAACAAAGCTTCTCACTTTCTGGTCGAAAAATCAAAATTACATAATAAATTTAAAATTCCTTATATTGAAGCACATAAAGAAGCAGACGATTTGATGAAAGAACGCTTTGTGAAAGATAAATTAACCCAAGAGATTCTCTCTTTGGAGAACTCAATATAAATGCTTGCAAATATTATCCCTTTTAATTTTTTCATTAATGTGATAAATTGAAATTATTCCAATTTTTTCTTGGAAACTTTCTAACACTACTCGGGTTTATGGAATCATGGTCTAATTGTATATAAGAAATATAATTCGAGGAGAGTTGTTTATGGGGTTAATCAATTCACTAGGCGGAATGAATTATCCGATTACAGCTACATCTGCAAACAAATCACGTTTTACAGATGAAAAATGCTGTGAAATGCCGGTTTTGGAAAAACAAAAAGGCTATTTAGTATGTACCAATTGTGGAACCGTTATTGATGCTATGATATTGGATGATGCACCTAGAAGAGCATTTACATCCGAAGAAATTAGCGATCGAAAATCAAATGAACCTGTTTACAGTCCCATCGGACCCAGAACTTTAATAAAAGGGATCACGGACTCAAAAGGATCTCTGATGAATGCAAAAAATAAAACGGTATTTAGTCGACTTGCAAAAATACACCGTTCATTAACGAACAGCTTCGAAAGAAATCTTTGGATTGCAATTCCTAACTTGCAAAGGCTCCAATCATCATTAAATATCTCTGATTCAATTAAAGAAGATGCATTGCGGTACTACAGCTTAGCCGTGAAGAAAAAATTAACATTGGGTAGAACAATCGATATCTTATTGGCGGCAGCGATTTTCACCTCGATCCGGGTTCACAATCTTCCAAAAACCATTGAAGAAATTTGCGAACTTGCAGATCTTCCAAAGAAAAGGGTGGTAAAAGCTTACCGATTGATTATTTTACATGTCTTACCTGATCTGAACGTAAAAGTCAACCACTTTGGGCCAAAAGATTATATCACCAAGTTTTGTAATGAATTGGGTGTTTCTTTTCAAGTCAGAAACTTTTCATTATGTTTATTGAGAAGAGCGCATAATTCGAGCATGATTTTTGAAGGGAAAGACCCGAAAGGGCTAGCCGCTGCGGCAATATATTTAGCTTGCAAGAAATTCAATGAAGTCAGAACCCAATCAGATATTGCTCATGTAGCACATGTGACCGAAGTGACACTTCGAATGAGAGCCCAAGATCTCAAGAAATTCATGTTATTGGGCAAAGAACATTAAACCCTTTTTCTTTTCTACAATTCTGAATATATTTTTTAAGATTGGTGCATATCCTTTTTTATGGCTAAAAAAAAATCAAACGAGTATCAGAGCATCATCTCGCATATCATTGAACGATTTTTGAATCCGGAAATGGAATTTAAAGTGGATGATTTCGAAACTTTAAATGATATTCTTGAATTGCCGATTTCCGCTTTGAAAAATGTTACAAAAGATGAAGCGTCTCTTTATGAGTCTGTCTTTCAAATTTCTACTATAAAATCAATGGCAAAGTTAGATTTGGATAATCCGTTTAAATCTTTATTCCCTCAGAAAATAAAGGAAATGTCAATAGAGGACTACCAAAAAAAGACTGATGAGATAACTAAAAAGGGAGTCCAATCCATTCCCGACATTGATAAATTGAAAGCAACAATCATGATC
>CAZUTM010000199.1:2455-8423 GCA_964623665.1 uncultured archaeon | reverse complement strand
ACAAACAAAGGATTTTCTTCTCGACAATATAATTACCTACCACTATGATGGCAATATTAATATTTATAATTTTATCACCCTCAACTTTGGATTATTTTGAGAGGATTAGCCGAGAAATATATATAATTTCATTAGAATTTACGCATCCCATTTATAAAGAAAGGGTGTAATTTTTTATGGAAAATAGAAAAACAAAATGCCGAAAATGTAATTTTTTATGGAAAATAGAAAAACAAAATGCCGAAAAAACGCTGAAAAAAGGCTCTCTCCGCAGAACCGATCAAATAAATCTGCGAGATTTCCCAACAGCCTATCAAATTTTTTTAATGGTTGATAAAAATGATGAGGAAACGTGCGCATTTTTATTGATTGATTACAAATTTGATTTCTAAAAGATCCCTCTGTTGAGAAGATGACCCGATAAATAATCGATAGGTACCGGGTTGAATCTTCCATGATTTACTTTCTTCATCATAATAGGCCAATGTTTCCAACGGAATGGAAAAATCTGCTTTAACTTGTTCGCTGGCGCCGCAACACACCTTCTTGAACGCTTTGAGCTCTTTCTTAAATCGTTCGATATTTTTTGATTCCGGATAGCGCACATAGACTTGAACGATTTCGTAGCCATCACGTCCGCCAACATTTTTAATCCGAACGGAAACGTCTACCGATTTATCAGAAGATAACGATAACGAAGATGTTTTAAGCGTAAGTGCGGAATACTCATAGTGTGTATAACTCAGCCCAAATCCGAATGCAAATCTCGGTTCTTTTCCGGCTTTATCCAGTAAACGGTACCCGTGATAATAGCCATACTCGATTTGCTTCGCATTCGAATCAAAAAATGGTAAATCCGAGTCAGATTTTGGGAATATACACGGTAATTTGGCAGAAGGATTCACCATTCCGAAAATGATCCGTGCGATGGCCAATCCGCCCATCATTCCGGGATACCATGCCATCAATACAGCGGGTGCCGTTTCGATCCAATTTTCCGTAATAATTGCTGAACCGCCTTCCATAACAACGATAGTTTTCGGTTGATTTTTAGCGATTTGAACAATCATTTTTTCCTCTTCCAGTCTAAGCGTCAACCGTTTTCGATCCCCACCATTCGGCCAGATGAATTCACCCTCATCTTTATTTGTATACCCGACAATAATTATTGCAGCATCGCATTCGGACGCTATCTTTGATGCATGCTTCAAATTGCTCCCATCATCGAAAAGAATTTCGGCCTTGCATGATTTTTTTAAACCTTCCAGAGGCGAAATTCCGAATGGCGGCCTGACACGACTGCTTCCATGATCTCCGAGGTTAACAAGATTCGCAAGGTTCCCGAACACTCCGATTTTTTTTATGCGGTCTTTTTCTAAAGGGAGAACGTTGTTCTCATTTTTCAATAAAACGATTGACTTCTCGGCAGCTTCAAGAGCCAGATGTTGATGATCCTCGCACACCACTTTATCTTTTGAATACAATTGGGAATTGAAAGCAATATTAAACCGAAGCTTTGTTTTTAAGATTCTTTTCACCATCAAATCGATTTGCGACTCGGAAATTTGTCCTTTACGTACCCATCTTACTATTTTTCCGGGCCGCATGCGCCATCCGTTGGGCATTTCAATATCCAAACCCGCTTTAATAGCCTTTTTACCATCACGAACCGCTAACGTAAAATCCGAAATCACAATCCCTTTAAAACCCCACTCATTGCGAAGAATTTCCGTTAAAAGATGATGATTGTGGCTTGCAAACTCGCCGTTCACTTTATTATAGGAACTCATAATCGACCCGCATCCTTCATCAACACAACGTTTGAAATGCGGAAGATAGACTTCGCGTAATGTCCGTTCCGAGATTTTTACATTAACTTTAAAACGCGCATTCTCAATACTATTACACGCATAATGTTTCACACACGCCATCATATGTTTTTGAACGCCTCGCACCAATGCCGCACCCAACTCGCCCAAATGATGGGGATCTTCACCATAAGTCTCTTGAGCGCGGCCCCACGCCGGATGTCTAAGAAGGTTTATACACACACCGCCAAAGAAATTTGCACCTTGAGCCCTACCTTCAATACCGATAGCATTGCCAATTCTTTCTTCCAACCCGATATCCCAAGACGCCCCTCGACCCATTGAAACGGGAAAACATGTAGAAGAATTCATTACTATTCCGCGAGGCCCATCGCTAAAGAGAATCCCTTCGATGCCTAATTTTCCATCTTTCCCCGCCGGTTGCGGAATCCAATTGTACCGAATAGCCATTTTAATCAGACCGGGTATCAAGGGAATGTCGCCGGACATTTGAAAAGCTTTTTGATAAAGACTCATTTGCGAAAGAAGATCTGAAGCAATCCTTTCGATATCTTCTTCAGACAAATCCACCATTTCGCTCCAATTTTGCATTATACAAATTATTTAAACATTTTTCTATAAAAAGATATGTTACTTGAAGAAATCATTGAAAAGATTCTTTCAATGGGCCTTGTTATTCATGTTCCGAGTTCTGCGTGAATTTTCGATGGAATTGCCCTTAACCACGCAATTTTTTTAAAAAAGATTTTTTTCGATCACTTTTTATGCACATAAAAAATTTCAAAAGGAAAATCAATGGATAGAATTATCCACGTTCATTATTTTGCGTGGATAATCTGCAGGTTAGTCCCATTGTCGCTTAGATTTTTCTTTTCAACGCTTTTTTTATATTTATATAACATAAGGAAACGAATGGTAAATTAAAAGACTTTAAATAATACTTCGAAAACATCTATCTCATGAATAAATCGACTCAAAAGAACAAAAAAGATCCTATAAAATTTTGTCCGAATTGCCAAAATCATCTAAAAAAAATAAACGAAAACGGAAATAAATATCTTTTCTGCAAGTATTGTAGCTACAAAGAATATTCATGCTATGAAACAAAAAAAAGCGTAAATATGGATGGAAGAAAAATCGAATTTTATTGTGTATCTGTGCCCGATTTTCCATATGATTTGTGGAATCACCAGAAGCTAGCATTACAAAAATGGAAGGAATGCAATAGAAAAGGTATCGCAGAAATGGCTACAGCAACGGGAAAAACACTTTTAGGAATTGCAGTGAAAAAATTAGACGAAGGAATAGATATAAAAGACGCAGAGATATTATTGAATGTCGATTATCATAATAACATGCTTCAATTAATTCAGAGAACCGGAAGGATCGTACGGAAATGCGGAAACAAATCTCCACTATTCATTCATTACGTGGTACCTATCGAAGAACAATCCATTCGTTTAATTGATAAAATGAATGAGATCATTGCCTTAGATAATAAGTTGGATGAAAAAAATGAAGAAATCGACTCCGATAAAGACAATAGACTTATTGATTCCAACAATACAAATATAACCGAAACTGATAAAGTAAAAAACCAAATCGATATTCGTGCGCCCCATGGAAATCTCAAAAATAAAAACGAGGATGTGAATTCATCCATTAAAGAACAATCTAAGAAACAGAAAAATTATATATGTCCAGCTTGCTCAAAAAAATATACTGACTTAAAAGAATTAACGATTCATTTCAATATACGCAAACAAAAAAGATGTGATGAATAGCAAACAAAGAACCAGATTTATTTTTTCTTGCTATCAAAACGCTTAATCAAAGCGCTGACCACACCATCAGAAATCTCCAAAATAGCCATGGATGGAACCGCAACCGGTGTATCAAACCCATACGCTTTAGCAGGCATCGGTCTCGGTTCGATCAAAGACCCGGGATTAATACGAAGCTGCGGATGGCCCTCTTGATTTCTAATTTCCTTGATGATGGGGTAATGCAGATGGCCAGAAATAACGATATCCGACGAATCCATCTCATTTCCGATAGTTTCCACCTGATGAGCCATTACAATTTTTTTTCCATCAATCTCTTTTGTGACGATCTTCGGTAGGAAATCCAATGAGAAATCATCGCTATTGCCTTTTACTGCGGTTGTAGGTGCAATATCTGAGAATGCTTCAAGGATTTCTTTGGTCACCACATCTCCGGCATGAAAAATCATATCGAAGCCATCCAAAATGGTTTTTAATTTGGAGATAATTTTCGATTGAAAATTTGCGCTTTTGAGATGGGTATCTGCGATGATGACGATTCTGACCATGATTCGGAACAACCTTTAGTTTGATCTTTGAATATTTGGAGATTGAATTAAAAAAAGAGACTGGAAAGCAAAGAAATTACGATGGCCATGAGTATTATGGTGTACCATTTTGTTTTTGATGGTTGTTTCATTTGATTTTTCACGAATCGCACATATTCCGGTAATTCTTTGCGAATAAAGTTCATACTCAACAGTGCGATGATCCCACCAGCAAAAATGATATAAATGTAATAATTAAGGAGGATGGAATCCAAAGGATAGCCCAAAACGGTTTGTCGAACTGCAAACGAAGCAAGAATATTATTAACCGCATGGCTCACCACAACGGGAATCAGAGAACGATATTTAAAATACACCGTGATTGAGAGAAACGCCATAACCGTGCCCGCTAAGCCCCACAAAACAGAAAAGAGAGGATATTGTGGAAAACGGAAAATATAGTAAAAATGGACTAACCCGAAAATCACCGATGTGCTAATGATAGCGGTTTTTTTTTCGGTTTCCACTTTATGGAGATTACCCAAAAAGTATCTGAAGTATAATTCTTCCCAAAATCCGACACAGCAATGAACGAGGACCGAATTGACAAGATTTCGAAATTAGCGAGGTAAAACTCACCGCCAGCAGATTGCGAAAGGGAAGTGGCTTGATATTCCAAGATTCCGGGAATAAGATTGAATAGAACATCTAAAGGCAAATAAAAAAGGATATAAAGTAAAAGTCCGACTAATATCAACGTAAAGATGCCGTATTTTTGGGTTGAACCATTCATAGTGTCATTTTCCTTATTCATAAAAGGATTTATGAGACTTCTTTTTTTGCTCACAGCAGATTCGGATCCTTCCAATGTTTGAATCGCCAAATAGCCTAGCGGAACACCAAGTGAAATAGATACCAGAGCAATTATAGCGATTCCGAAATAGAGATACGAAGAATAATAGGAGTTATCGGCAAATGGATTAATATAATTGTAATAAAACAGCATGAAAACAAAGCGAATAATGAGAACAACGAATAAAATAATGAAGATTCGAAAGAACGCGGGTAGTTTTAGCCCCGATTTATGCGGATCTGCAACTATTCGTGTGGGATTGTTTTGTGAAGACACAAAAAGGGTAATGAATGAATGGAAAAAAAGGCTTTTGCAATTTCGCGATTCAACCATCGAATCGTAAAAATAAACATAAAAAAAAATCAGCAAATCGGTTGGGCAAAGGGACATTCCCATAGAATATCCACGTGCTAAACAGAACGTGGAATATTCTGTCCACTGAAACTTTTTTTGAGACTTTTTTTGTGGTTCTTTTGGCCGTTTCTTTTATGTTTATAGATGAAGGTTATACCATCAATGATATTAATGATTCAATTGCTTGGCCCAAAAAGAAAGCGAGGATTCCGAACCCCATGCTTAGAGGTAATCCGGGTAATTGTCTTCCAGGATTTTCTTCCTCCAATTCATGCTTTATGAGAATATCTAAGAGCCTATCGAATGTGATTTTTGCGCCCAGAAAAATCGCTGCGACAACCAGGAGAGATGTGATGAAACTTTGGCTGATGACCACGGTATGAACCACAAACGCGGAGTAAAAGAGGAGATCTCCATTTCCAATCCCGATGCTTATTTGATCTCTGAACATCATTTTTGCTCTTAGCCGATCTTGTTTAATTTCTTCCGTTCGCTTGATTTTTTTAGCATCTTCATCTGCTTCAATGTTATCATCATCAAAGTTCGGGAGATTTACTGCTTGATTCGCTTGATTCGCTTGATTCGCTTGATTCGCTTGATTCGCTTGATTCGCTTGATTCG
>CAZUTM010000199.1:0-2355 GCA_964623665.1 uncultured archaeon | reverse complement strand
CTTGACTGGTTTGGTTCGTCCCAATTCTTTGAGGTTCTGCAAATCTCGTGGATTGTTGTTGAATATTTGAATTTATTGTCGATGTTGTTTTGAAATCGGATTGGCCTTCAAACATTGATTGTCCTTCGAGTTCTTGGTGATCTTGAAGCTCCGATTGCCCTTCGAGTCTTGCTTGCCCTTCGCGCCCGGCTTTATTTAAATTAGCACCCGAACCGCTTTTCTGGATCATTTGTTTCTTTTCTTGGGATAATTGCTCTTGCTTTTCCGATTCATCCCGAGCAAACTCGATAATTTTTCCTAAGGGTCCTTTGAACACCGCAATGATATCCCACACCGCAAAGAAGCCCACGAAGAAAAGGAAAGAAAGAGTCGGGAGAATTGATCCCAAGAGGGCTCCGAAAAGCGCACTGAACAAGAGGACAAGGGCATTCGTGACCTTTTCCGGGAGCTTATTGCGTAAATATTGAACAAATAAAATAATGACTCCAACAATCGACCCGTAGAAGTAGATATCCAGAATGATTTGGTAGGAACGAATAACAAATAGGAAAATGGCGAAATACCACACCGTTCCCCACCAGATGTAAAACAATATGAACACCCCAAAAAAGATTTTAATCACTTTCATTCCGAATTTTCGGATGAGCAGATACATAACGGTCATGAATGCTGCAGAAAGCAAGACCGGAACCAACCCGTTGAGAATTGCTGCACCAACACCGCCTTCTTCTTCATTAAAAAGCCCCCCTTCGATGTCAATCCCGGCGGCAATCACTTGGAGATAGGCAAGTATGCCGGCAAAAATCATACAGACCAATATCGGAACCCAATATCTTCGATAATTTACCATGAACAACCCTAACCCGCCCATCAAGCTTTCGCCGCCAAGGCCCCCGTAAAGCTCATTTAATGCATCGGCGAGCTTGCGCTCGATGAACATCGCCTTGAGGTGGGAACCGTCGTACGGAATCATGACAGCAAGGGGCTCTCCGGAAGCGTTATTGATTAATCGAAATTGCGAATCGGTAAGTCCTCTAAGATTTTTGGTCAAGATTTGTGAGAATTTTTCGATCTTCTCTTTTGGTATCGGTTCTTGAAAGGAATAATGAAGTATTTCCATTGTAGCACAAAACGTGAGATGCTTTAAAAGCAAATTGCGAAAGAAGAATAACTGTTGAAATCTTAAGCAAGGAAGTTGAAATCGGGAAAATCCGATTGAGATGTGAAAAATTGAGATGAGAAACGAAAATAAACGAAAACAAACGAAAATAAACGAAAACAAACGAAAATAAACGAAAACAAACGAAAACAAACGAAAACAAACGAAAATAAACGAAAATAAACGAAAATAAACGAAAATAAACGAAAACAAACGAAAATAAACGAAAACAAACGAACGAATAAAGAAAAGATAATTATGAAAAAAGCGTTAATTTATGTTAATCTATGTAGTCGATTCAGAATACCCTCAAAAATAGCGTTCTGTTTTAGTCAGAAACAATTTCGATTTCGAGGGAGGACACGTTTGAGACCTTACCTTCGGAGTTTGTCAATGAGTCCGTGTCAATTCCGATTTTCTTGTATTTCGCGTTTGTAACGAATTTTTTGGTCAATATTTCCGCTACATCGACAGCTTTGGAGATTGCCTTTCCGCGCGCTTTTATGATACATTTCTTGTTATCCTTAATGATTCCAATCGCGGCAGAAACGTATGACATGGTTGGCTTCTTTCCTATAAATACGCTATTTGGATCTGATTCTACCATTTGTTTCACCATTGTTTAAATGAATTACGTTGTGGATTTTCCTTTCACCAAATGAGAAAATCCCGTATATTATATATTAAACAATATTTAAAACAATTTTGGTGCGGGGCGGGCCGAATCATACCCACGGAGAAATCTTGTCTTTTATTCGTTTTATTAACGTAATTTGAACATCGGTAAGGGGTCGGGTGAGATTATCTAAGATGTATTTGGTTTCCTTGACGTATCTGTTTCTAAAGGAGTCGTCGGCTTCGGATAAACCAGATACATTATCGAGTCGGTCTGCAAGTTTGATGGTTAAGGCATCCGGGCTCATCTGTTGCATCTTTTTGGCTAAATATTGGGCTTTGGTGGATTTATCATAGGTAGTCTTGTCAGAAGTGAGTTCCAAATCGAGATCTGCGATGGTTTTTCCAAATTCTCTTCCAAGATCATCGTAGGAAACATTGGTATTCTCGATGATATCATGGAGATAGGCTGCCGCAACTATTTCCGGTGATTGATGGAATTCTTCCATCAATTTCGCCACATTTTCCGGGTGGACGAAATAGGGGGTTGAAGAGAATTTTCGGGTTTCTCCGCGATGATG
>CAZUTM010000198.1:0-8443 GCA_964623665.1 uncultured archaeon | reverse complement strand
AATTGCTCAATCTTCCAATTGCTCAATCTTCCAATTGCTCAATCTTCCAATTGCTTGCTTGCTCACGCCTTTCATTCATCCGGCCATTCAATGAATTAATATTTACCATGTGGACGAGGCTGGGGCTCGACATCTGAAGTAATTTGCTCGATATTCAAATCGATGTCTTCTTTCGGAGTTATATACACAATCTGAGGATTTTCAGTGCTGCTGGATTCATAATCTACATATACATACCCAACAATTCCATAACCCATCATTTGGTTTGTCTCGCTGTCAAGAAAAGTATGATCCAGGCCTAATTTAATCGCACTTTTCCCGTTGGATAATCTCACAAGTTTCGGTTGGCAAGCAGTTAAGCCGAATCCCCTTGCTTGCATAACGTATCTTGATATAAAATAGTCCAACTCATCACTTATCTCGCCGGATTCGGCTAAAATTTCCACAACTTCGGGTTCTTCCATTTCCATTTGATTATCAGCCATGTTGCTCCCTCGACTCCGCTATTATAGTAGTATGTTAATTCCATTTATATAAATTGCTATTGCTTCATGCTCGTTCTCGATTCACAAAAGCAAATCCAATCGATTATAAAACTGAAGCAGAGCGAATGGCAAAGCAAAACTTAAATTATAAGGCACCAAAAAGAAAATATGGCTGAAAATTCTCAACCACAAAGTCAAGCCGACATCCTTCTCTACGAAGAAAAGAAAGGCGTTGCTTTTATAACAATTAACAGACCAGAAGCAAAAAACAGCTTAAACGGCGATTTACTTGATAAAATTCCGGTTTTGCTTAAGGAAATCTCAGAAAACCGAAAAATTAAGGTCGTGGTGATTAAAAGCACCGGGGAGAAAGTGTTTTCCGCGGGTCTGGACCTTAAATGGGTCACATCTTTAGGCGCAGATGCGCTAAATATCGTGTACCGAAAGGCCACAACCGTATCCGAAGCAATCATGAAATGCCCCAAAGTCGTAATCACACAAATCCAAGGCGCTGCGGTTGGATGGGGCACGATGGTGTTTTTAAATTCCGACTTTCGTATCGTAGCTGATAGCCCCGATGTGTTTTTCCAATTGCCTGAAGTTGATGTCGGAATCCCCGCCGCTACGGGTGCCACGCTTCTGCCGGTTATTCATTTGGGCATGGACCGCGCAAAAAGAATGCTTCTTTTAAGAGAAAAGGTTGGTATTGAATTCATGAAAGACATCATCACGAAAGTGGTACCCAAGGAGAAATTAAATGAAGAAACCGAAGAGTTTGCCAAAGAACTCGCAAAACACCCGAATAATCATCTGATTCAATTAACGAAATCATCTATAAATATCATGGGCCAAAATCTGGTCGCAAAATTCTTTGAAATCGAAAAATCAGTATTAGATTATGCAAAATCGGTCGAAAAACCCGGAATCGCGGAGTTTAATCTCGATCTATGGAAAAAATTCGCAAATTTTGAGCAAATGAAATTTGAATAAATTCAAATCGGTGCAAAAAAACGAACATCACCTTTACTATTTGGCACATCTTCTTCAATAATCTCGGATATTGAACAAGAACCTTTCTCTCTATTGTTCAATTTATTTTTTCAATATTTCCATTAATTTTCGTTCCAATTCATCGGCCCTTTTCTTCTCTTCATCGGCCCTTTTCTTCTCTTCATCGGCCCTTTTCTTCTCTTCATCCCTCTCTTGCTCAAGTATCTTATTATAATCCCGAAGTGCATCTACCACCCAAATATTTTTAGTAGGAACCAAAAAGCCCTCATCTTTCTTCAATTCCTCGCTTTGCTCTATTTCAAATAAAATATCATCAATTTTTTCAACCATTTGTTTAACACACCCCGGGCAAGTTTCTTTGTATTAATCAAATCATCGGAGAATTTAGCCATGACGTTAAAATAATCTTAGCATTCTTAATCCTTTCTATATAACTTCATTTCGAAATCTTTATCAAAATTTAAGGCATTTTAAAGATATGCATATCATTTTAGGCTCACAATCCCGAGATCGACAAAAATTATTGCGAAATTCAAATATACCATTTACCGTTATCGTAAGCGACTATCAAGAAAATGAGAATCTCCAACTTCCACCAAAAGAATTGGTCCTCGAAATGGCTAAAGGAAAAGCAACAGCAGTCGTGGAAAAAGTCAAGAAAACATGCCCAAAACTAATCGGAAAGGAAGCGATCATCATCTGTGCAGACACGATGGTCGAATTTCGCGGGGAAATAATTGGAAAAGCGAAGGACAAACAGGATGCTATTCGTATTCTCTCTTTATTGCAAGGAAAAATCCATGAAATCCATACCGCCGTGGTGATTGTGAAATATCCTGAATTAATTAACAGATCGTTCGTTACAACAACAAAAGTTAAATTCGCTCCGCTAACCAAGGAAATGATGGAGCTGTATCTCGGAGATCAAGAATATGAAGGAAGAGCCGGTGCTTATAGCATAAATGAACGCGCATCGCTATTTATCGAATGGATTCAAGGAAGTCAAACAAATGTAGCGGGTTTGCCGATGGCCCAGCTACGTTCCGAAATGCTTGAATTCGGAGTTGATCTTCTACAATTTCAGAAGAAATCGGATAAATCTTAAATTCTATGTGAACGATCAGAAATTATGGCTCGAAAGGGTAGCTTATATCAGATAGCGTTGATCCTCTGTATCATCGGAGGAATCTTGACCATCGTGTATCATGCATTAGGGATTGTTAATCTCGGTGGAAATGTTGAATCAATATTAAGAAATCTTGGCGGAGTCGTGATTGGTGTGCTTGTTATCATGGCTACCGGATTCGCGAAAAATCGAAAAGGAATACCATTTGAATGGTGGTCGATGCTCATCCTCGGGATTGTTGACGCGCTGCTTGGCGGGAATCTTGGTACCGTGTTGGTATTAATCGGTGCGATTTTGCTCTTAATTGACGCAATTTAGTTTGATGATTTTTTATTTTTTATATTTACAATTCTGTTTTTTCAATAAACATTTAGGAAACCTAGTAAAATTAAAGTCATATGAAGATTGGTATAAAGATTTTAGTCTCTTCCTTTGTTGTATCTATTATTTTATTAACCGCCATAACCATGGTGACAATAAATACAGAGAGAAAGATGCTATCCGATAATTTCGATCAAATTCTTGAACTGGAAAAAGAAAAATTTGAATTAAAAACGAAAAATATTTTAGAATCTAGGATTTCATTAATCACAGATTTGTCAAAAAATCCGCTCACGATTCGGCTTGCTACTAATGCAAGTGCAATGGATCCCTTGGATCTATGGAATAGTTATGAAGGCGCTAATTGGGATAATGAAATGAATCAAAAGAACAATAAAACAAAAATTGCATGGAACGCATCAAATGATCTTGATCCTGATTTTTCGCGCTTCATCAATTCTCTGCAATTACAAAATGAATTCTCGGAATTATTTGTAATGGAGAGCAGAGGACTGGTTTTTTCAAGTAGCGTTGCAATACCGGGAGATTTCGTGAATATTAATGAAACATGGTGGAATTTGTGCGCAAATTCGGAATCGGGGTTTGCGACACGATTTGTGTTCGATGAAAGTACCTCTTCTTATAATCTCGAAATAATAAAAGAAATAAGAAATTCTTCCGATGCTCGTATAGGAATGATAAAGGCGGGTTTGAATATGAATATTGTAAAAGAGGTAATTATTGGTAATCTTAATGACACGGAAATGGCTTTTTGCTTAAATAACGTTGGAAAAATTATCATCCATTCGAATACATCTTTGATTGGAAAAACATTAGCTGAAATCCTTGAAGATAATTCACAAAATCACGAATTTCTCTCTAAATCAATCAATGGAACTCTTTCAGACACGGGGAAATATGCAATTTTATATGATAATTATCAAGTTAATATCGCATTTACCAAGCTTGAGAGCTTGAATATTTGGATTTTCTTTGGGATCTCTGATGAAATATTGCAAGGATACATCCGGGAGTCGAATATGAGACAAGGAACCTTAGCCTTAATCGCCTCATTCCTTCTTGTGCTCGTTCTCTTCTTCATTGTTTCATCAGTCACAAAACCACTGATAAATGTTTCAAGAGCCATTGAAAAAGTATCAAACGGAGATTACTCGGTAAAATTGGAAAGAATGAAGACAAAAGATGAGGTTGCGGATCTTGGCGATTCATTCCAAAAAATGGTTGATTTCATCAGGGAAAGTGCTATTGCTTCACGGAATATTACCTCTGAGCTATCCACATCTGCCGAAGAATTAAGCTCGAGCGCGGAAGAGGTGTCCTCGAGCAGTGAAAACATCGCAAGTTCGCAACAACAAATCTCCAAGGGTGCTTCGAATCAAGTCAATGCCATTTCGGAAATTCAGAACAAGTTTAATGGATTAGTGTCCGGAATTAAGAGGATCTCGGAAAAAATCACTCAAATCTCTCAAGTCTCTGAAATGATTCAAAATATCGCCAATCAAACCAACATGTTGGCGCTGAATGCGGCGATAGAAGCCTCAAGGGCTGGTGAAGCGGGTCGAGGATTTAACGTAGTAGCGGAACAGGTCCGTAAGCTTGCAGAAGAATCAAAACGGGCAGTATCACAAACCGATGGAATGATCAAAGATATTCATGAAATTGCGAATACGCAAGAAAAGAGTGCAGTAGAAATTCTCAGCGCAATCGACTCGATCGCAACTGTAGCCGAAGAAACTTCGGCAAGTACGGAAGAATCGGCCGCGGCTGCAGAAGAACAAGCAAGTTCAATGGAAATGATTACACAAACCGCTCAAAAATTATTACAATTTGCTGAATCTTTAAAAAGACAATTTGAATCTATTCGTATTTCGCAAGGAACCGACATGGCCGAAGCTGAGCGTGATTAAACATTGAAAAAACGTTTTCGTTCTGTGGATTATCCATGTTCCGTATAGATCATTGATTTTCGTTGGGAATGCGCATATCCCGTGAAAATTTTTTTGAAGCGTTTTTTCAGCCTTTTTTTTTAAAGTTTACAAGAATCATGAAAAATTATTCTTAAATTTTTTTTTGATGCTCCTTTCGTTCATGCAATTTTGCATCAAACCACATTGATCTGTTATTTATTTTAAAATAGAATTAATTCGGCGACAATCACTTTCAAAAATGTCATTTCCAAATTTATTTCAAAAAAAAAG
The DNA here is from genome assembly GCA_964623665.1 of uncultured archaeon. Taxonomy (GTDB): domain Archaea; phylum Asgardarchaeota; class Lokiarchaeia; order Sigyniarchaeales; family Promethearchaeaceae; genus CAZUTM01. Next base: position 3,281 of record CAZUTM010000198.1, on the reverse strand, counting down.
GAAAAACCTTTTTAAAGCCAATTAGCTTTGCCTCAATTGGAGGAATTCATATGGTGATTGCTGCACAGAAAAAAGAAAATGATGAACAAATTGCCTTATCTGATAAAAAATCGGTAAGTGATATCAAGAAACTCACGGAAATTCAACCGGGATCCACCGTTCGGGTAATAAAGGTGGATGCAGGACAAGATGCGAAAACACGACTCAATCATCTCGGAATTACTCCTGATGTCACACTAAAATTGGAATGCAGTGCCCCCTTTCATGGTCCCGTTTGTCTAAAGGTAAGAGGAACGCAATTATGTATCGGCCGAGGCCTTGCAGAAAAAGTATTTGTTGAAAAGGTTTCTGAAGCCCGATGTGATGAGTAACAATTTATTTTTTTTGAGTAATTATAAACATGAAAAAAAAGTCTCAAAAAAAATTTCGATAGACAGAATATTCCATGTTCTGTTTAGCACGTGAATATTCTTTGGGAATGCCCGTTTCCCGCTTATTTTATTTATGTTTAATATATATTTTTCATTCATTGTCTCCAGATCTGCTTTCGGGTTAAGTATACAGTGTATTTGAGCAATTAATTTTAATCCTATGTTAAAATTTCAACTCGGAAAAGCGTCAGATTCGTACGTGTGGCGCTGCGTGGATGATCTTTTTTAAAATAAAATCGGAAATATTTATAAAGTCATTTAGACTTAGCTAATTCAGAAAGAATATGAAAAAAAATTCTCATTATTGGAACAGCAAGCAAGCATGCGACTCTATATGCTCAGTGGCACCCCAAACGCAAGTCACGGTGATTTCTATCGATGCGGGATGTCAAGCAAAAACACGCCTAAATCACTTGGGACTACTCCCGGGTACCCAAATTACAATACAATCGGTTGCACCATTTAATGGACCGATTCAAGTAAAACTGAGAAATACCATGCTTTGCATCGGTAGAGGATTAGCTCAGAAAATTAAAGTGGAGATAATCCGATAATAAGAAAGGAGGAACCTATCATGAAACAGAAGCAAAAAATTGCAAAACATCGACATGATCAAAACGCATTCGGGAAAACATTCCGGGTCGCTTTGGCGGGAAACGCAAACGTAGGAAAATCGGTAATATTCAATGAACTAACCGGAATGTCCCAAGTCATCGGAAATTGGCCCGGAAAAACCATCGAACAAGCAAAAGGCACCGTCATCTTCAATAATACAAAATTTGAACTGATTGACCTGCCGGGGATTTATTCGCTCTCCACATATTCTCTCGAAGAAATCGTGTCAAGAGAATATATCGTTGAAGAAAAACCCGATATAATTGTTAATGTAATAGACACAACGCAACTCGAGCGAAATTTGTTTTTAACCTTTCAATTGATGCTCCTCGGAAGACCAATGATTTTGGTGCTGAATCAATATGATGTGCTCAAAAAGAGAGGATATGAAGTCGATATCGAAAAGGTCAAAGAGTTGCTAGGCCTTCCATGTATCTTAGCGGTTGCTGTACACAATATCGGGGTTCATGAAATCCTTGAAACAATCATCGAATTGGCAGAAACAGATTTTAACGTGGCTATACCTAAAAAATTGAAACTCGGAAAAGAAATTGAAGAAATAATCACGCCAATCGCCCAATATGTTGAAAAATTATCCAAAGTGAAAAACTATGATTCGAGATTTTCTGCAATAAAAATTATAGAAGGAGATAAACATATCGAAGAAAAACTTGGACTCATAAACAACACTGAATGGACTCAACAAAAGGAAATTATTAAGAAGAAAATTACAGCCATAGAAAGTATTCATGGGGAAGATATCTCGACCATTTTATCCGCTGAAATCTATCATGTTATCCACTCGATCGCACTGAAAATCGTATATTCCAAAAAACTAACCCGAAAAGAATCGGTACTCGATTTTCTGGACCACGTAACCACCCATTCGGTCTGGGGATATGCTGTTCTCATCTTTGTGTTGCTAAGCATCTATTTTCTCACATTTCAATTCGGAGATTTAATTTCAGGTCTCTTGGATGGCCTCTACGAGGAGTGGAGCGTGCCCATCAACGAACGCTACGGAGAAGACAGCCTTTGGAAATTAGTGCTTTGGGATGGCGCCATGGGAAGTTTTATCGGGGCCATCGGTGGCGTGATTCCCTATGTTGTACCGTTTTATTTCTTCATAGAAATCTTGCAAGATTCCGGATATTTGCCAAGAGCCGCCTATCTCATGGATTCGTTTATGCATAAACTCAAAGTCCACGGAAAAGCAATTATTCCGGTAATTTTGGGTTTCGGATGCAATGTCCCCGCGTGTACGGGATGTATGATCATGGAGACTCGAGAAGAAAAGGAACGGGCCATCTTCCTTACATCCTTAATTCCATGCGCAGCGGTTGGAGTCATCGTGATGGGAATCGTCGGAAAATACATGGGGTTCGGCTGGGCGGTCTTGGTATACATCATCGACTTCATCGCAATCATTATCATCGCTCGGTTGAGTCAAAAAATATTTAAACCCGGATCCTCCGAATTGATTATGGAGATGCATCAATATCGAATGCCGAATTTCAAAGTGGTATTCAAACAAACATGGATGCGCAGCAAAGAATTCTTTACCATGGCCGTACCTCTCATTGTTGTCATCGGAATGGCGATGGAACTCATGATCATGTTCAATATTCTCGAACCGTTTAATATCGTGCTATCACCGGTCACGGTCTGGTGGCTTGGATTACCCGCTGCCGTTGGAATCTTTATCATTTATGGAATATTGAGAAAAGAACTCGGATTGGTATTAATTGTGGGATACGTGGCATCAATCGGAATAACGATAGCCGAATTCATGAGCCCGATGCAAATGGTCATATTCTCACTATTTATGCTGTTATACTTTCCATGTTTGGCCACGATTGTTGCCGTTGCTAAAACCACCAATTGGAAATTCGCTTTGAAGATGTCTGTTGTGGAAATCGTGTTCGCTATTGTATTTGTTGGTATCGTTCGTTGGATTTGGGAATTGGTGTTATTCGTTTAATCTCGCGCACTTATAATTATTTAGATATAACTTAAAATGCAAAAAAAGGTTGGGTCGAAATAATTATCCACGTTCTGTGCAACGCGTGAATATTTGAGCAACTGAAGTTGGTTCAACGTGAATCTGCCTTTCCCATTAATTTTTTTATGTATAAACATAAAAAAAACGGCCAAAAGAGCCTCAAAAAAAGGGCCCATACTCCGAGTTATCCACGTTCAGAATTTGGCGTGGATATTCGATGGGAATGTCCCTTT
>CAZUTM010000197.1:0-8581 GCA_964623665.1 uncultured archaeon | reverse complement strand
AATTTCAACATGACTCTGCAGTTATTTTCGACGAGGGACGTTTCGTCTTTGTCGATTCCATCTAAAAATTCTAAGTCTCTTGTTCGGTAAACCCCGGATACATTTCCTATTTTATTATAAATTGATGTTAAAGAAGGTAAAATAGATAGAAGTCTTCTTGCGATGATATATCGATAATCCATCAACGGATCTTTTTCATGACCCGATAATTCTAAGATACAGATATCGCCAATGATATCGAATGAGCGGGGCAACAACTTAAGATATTCTTTAGGAATCTCCGATTGTAGTGCATCTTCCAAATTCATTCGATCCATTGGGTATGTATCATTTAAAATGGTGAGTTCAGATCGAGTCGGCTCGTTGATTTCTTGTTCGATCTCCGTTTTAATGGATTCATCGAGTGCTTTTGTAATAGGGATTAAATTCATGGATTTTTCATGGATGATTCGATATTTTTTTGATAGTAGATCTGATTTTTGCAGTATTTTCAGTATTTTTGATGTGTTTTGTGGCAAAGCGTAGAGAACCCAACATTCTTCTTTCGCGCCATCATAGATTTCGAATGTAAGTGATAATATTGAATTCGGATTTTTCATGCGCTTAATGAGATTTCTATCAATATCACCGACTGCTTTATCGCATCGAATCAAAATGGTTCGTTCATCAATATAATCGGATTTTCGAAACACAAGATCATGAGGATGCGTGAGAATGAGCTTCGGATCGCCCCATCCTTTGAACGAATCCTTAATTCCCTCGCATTCCAATTCAACAATGACTTCTCGAGGAAACTTAAGCATGGCTTGAAGCCTTGGGCTCAGTAAAAATTCCGGAGATTCTATTCCAATTCCCACGATGCAATTTCCATTCTTCGTTAAATCTTTGTCTTTTGTGATTTCAAGTGTGGTTTTATGCGTTCCCAAGACATTTGAATGTCCTCTGCATAGAATTCGTTCCTTGAATATCATATGGGTCTCTCTCTTCACAATTGATTGAGTAATTCTTCGAGATTTGTGACTATTTTAATTTCAAGCGTCGGAAAATCGTGGCTTAAAAGAGATATGTGTCCGATAAGATGATCCGTCGGTATAAAGTTTTCAAGTTCACCGAATTCGTTGATATATTGCATGGGATAATAGATTAAAACCCGCTTTTTAGTGTTAGATTTCTTATCTGAGATTCGTTCGAAGAATTTCGCGATTGCGGTTAAATGTTCCCGAATAAGCGAGCATCCCGGGTAAATATCGGGATGGCCTTCATGTTGTGAATTCGGATAGATGTCCGCTAAGTAATATGGGATTAATCCGATGATGTCTGAAACGATATATATTGAATGATGAATTAATTCCTTTCGTGTTTGTGAGAATGGTTGTTGTTTGTTCTCTTTTTCTGTGGCGATGGTTGGGATTCGTGCCCGGATTTTGTCTATGGTTTCTTTTACCGTTTTATTTGTATATGAAGGTTCGTCCAATTCCGGAATGAGAATTAGAGTATCTGCAGATTCTTGATGAGTTTCAGCGATATATTTGCGTTGTTTTGATAATGTAGGATTATATAATGAATATTCTGTAAGATATTTTATGCCTTTAGTTTTATATCTGGGTTCCATTGATTCCAAGTATGGAGTATATGCTCTGATGGCTTTTAGCGCTTTGAGGAGTTTGGGGTGTGCGGTGGAACGTTGTTCAACGAGTTCCCAAAGGGTGCCTTCGCGGATCGCTTGCTTAATATTTTTTAATTCCATGTATGATAGGTAAAGGTTATGCCGTGCGATCTGAATCATTTTTTCGTTTTCCGGCAATTCGTTCAGTTCTTTTGCGGTAAATCGAGTGCATACAGGGCAACAACATGGTAATTCAAGGAGGTCGGAAATGTGTTTGGTGCCGGAGAAAGTGAAATAGCGGCCTTCCTTTGCAAAAAGAATATAGGCTGCTGAGTCGAAAAAGTCGGCGCCGCAAGCCACTGCCATAGCGAAAAATGAGGGAAGTCCCAGCCCGAAGAGATGAAGGGGTTTTGAGGGATTCAGCCATTGCTTTACGTTTAACATTATTTGAACATCTACGTCGAATCTATAATCGATAAATGATTTTACCACTCCGCCGATTGCATAAATTCCATAGTCTAATTTCGACATTTCTTCGCATGACTTTTTCAATAAATCAGGATATATCGAACCGTGAATCGGTCCATACCATGCTCTTTCGGAATCCGTCCGTCTTGTGAAATTGTCTTTAGCTCTTTGGATGGTGATCTCCACCTTTCGCTTTGCTTCTTCATAGGGATCTGTGAATTGGACGGGAATATCCAATATCACGGGGCAATCTGATCCTATTTTTTCTTGAAAGCCTTCGATTTCTGCCGGTTCGATGTTTAAATCTCCCCCATACATAAAATGCTGGAACGCGCCCGAATCCGTGGCTATAACACCATCGAACTCCAGCATTTTATGAACTCCATTTGCAAGATATTTATCTTTAAAGTCCGCTGATTTGTAGACCAGATATGCGTTTGTGAAGCAACATTGGGTTCCGAAATCCGTGATTAACTCTTTGGGTTTAATGTCGTTAATAAACGGCGAGACCACGGGAAAAAGGTTTGGTGTGTCGACTACTTTGTTTCGTACGTTGAATTTTCCGATTCGGGCGATTCCATCGGTTTCACGGATTTCAAAATACATGAACTGGAAAAGATCGAAAGCTTTTTTTGATTTTCGAATCTTGCCAAAGCGCAATGAACGAAAAAGGAAAATTTTCGGGGAATCTGCGATTAAGTCCGAAAGGAAAGGAGGAACCCGATAGTGATAATGAGTACACTCGAGATATGTGGTTGGAAGATGCATTAAACGACCCGGAATTCGAGGAAGATATTAAAAAATCCATCGAAAAGCATCGCGAATGTGTTAAAATGACCATGGATCCGAAAGATTTAGTGGTGCACATGGTGGCGGAGTCGCACATCGACTGCGCATGGCTCTGGCGCTTTGAACAGACCCGCAGAAAAGCGTATAAGACATTCAAAAAGGCAGTCTATCATGCCAAGCGCTTTCCGAATAAGTTTGTGTATGCATTGAGCGAACCTTTGCTATTGCAATGGATTAAAGAGGACGAACCAGAACTATTCAAAGAAATTCAAGACGTGGTGAAAACTGGCGGTATTGAGTTGGTCGGGGGCTCTTTTGTCGAACCTGATTGTATGATGCCATCCGGAGAGGCTTTTGTTCGTGAACGGCTGTACGGAATGCGCTTTTACAGAGATAATTTCGGCGTATTACCGAAAGTGGAATGGTTCCTTGATTCATTCGGCTATAATTATGGCTTACCTCAAATTTTGGTGAAATCCGGTGCAAAATATTTCTGGACTACTAAAATTACGTGGAATTATTACACGACTTTCCCATTCGTGAATTTCTGGTGGCAAGGTCCTGATGGAACACGAATTTTGACGGCAAATTTCGGAATGGGTCACGGCCCTGTAGAATCATGGATGCGCTTTGAAATGGGACACCGTCCGCTCAAAAAAGATGGCAGAAAAGTGTGGAACTACGAAATGGGCTATGAAGATATTGACGAACACGTGGATATGGACCGGATCTGCCCACACACGGGGTATTTCTTCGGAAGAGGAGATGGTGGTCATGGGCCGACACATCAAGAAGTTGCAATTGCGATGACATACGAAAAAATAGGGTATGGAAAATGGAGTCGTGCGGAAACATTTTATGATGAATTGGCCAAATGGGCCGATGACTTCCCCGTTTGGAATGATGAACTCTATCTTGAAAACCATCAGGGTTGCTTCTCAAATCATTCTCAAGTAAAACGGGGAAACCGAAAATTCGAAAACCTACTCACGACAATCGAGTCCTTGGGGATAATCACTTCGCTCGCAAATCCATCATTCAAGCATCCGATGGAATCGATTGAAGATATGTGGATTCGAACGCTTAAAAACCAATTCCACGATGTATTGCCCGGAAGCTCAATTCCGGAAGTGTATGATGATTGTTGGGATGATTGGGAATATTGTGACAAAGAAATCAATAGAATCATTAAAGAAGTGGGAAAAGCATTAGGCAAAGAAACGCAGAAGAAGCCCCAAACCGCTTATATTTATCTCTATAATCAAGTTTCATGGAAACGCACCGATCGTGTGTTCATTCCAATTTCGATCTTCACGGAGCCACCTAAGTTGCACACAGATGGCAAGCCTAATTATATTCGGTTGACATCTGTTAAGGGAAATCAATTTATCGGACAGCCTATTGCCGCTGAACCTGAAGGCACCGTCGAACGAATGCCGGCTGGTTGGTGGGCTGTTGTAACCCTTGAATCCGTTTCGATTACCCCATTTACCGTTGAACTGCTTTCCGATGAAGAATCCATGATGATGAAATCATCAGCAAAAGTTGAAGCCAACGGTTTGAAAATTTCAGCGAATGGTACTTTTATCGAATTGGATGCAAAAACTGGCGCGATGTTAACTTTAAAGGTTGATGGAATAAACGGCGGTCAAAATTTAGTTAAGGGAACACATTCCAATCTCTCCTATGCATACCTAGATGACTCGAAAGAGTGGCCCGCTTGGAATCTTACTCGAGAATATTGGAAATATCCATTGGATATGACAAATGATAAAGATGTGTCGATTTCTGTTGCCGAATCTGGTCCCGTGTTCATAAAAATCAATATAAATCGAACTTTCGGGGTCTCTCCCGTTACTCAAACTATTGAATTCTTTAGTGGATGTCAAGAAATCTATATGCAATATCTCACAAATTGGAAAACAGAGAAGGCGCTTATCAAAGTGGCATACGACACCACAACGAACGCTGATAAAGTGGTTGCGGATATTTGCTACAGTGCGATTGAACGAAGTACAAAACCGAAATCTGCATCGGATAAGGCCCGATTTGAAAAGATTTGTCATAAATATATCGATCTCAGCACACCCGACAATTTATGGGGGATTGCTATTGTTAATGAAGGAAAATATGCATTTGATGCAACCGGCGGAGAGATGCGTTTATCGATGTTGCGATCACCGCTTTATCCAGGCCCAGCAGGTGAAGCGTGGGTGATTGAAGAACGCAAGATAAATAAAGAGAAATATGGGCATGAAGTCCCGAACTATAGCGAACTCGGGCCCTTCAAATGTAGGTATGCATTGCTTCCGCATACCGGTGGTGCATTGGTTGATGGAAAAGGAAAACCCAATGCCGTTGTTAAACGATCCGCGGAACAATTCAATCAACCGATTGTGGTGATTCCGACTGAAGGATTTTCACAAACAAAGCTTGAATCGGTTAATAAAGCAACATCTATTATCGAAATCGAACCGGCAAACGTGTATCTTGGCGTGTTAAAGTACAATGAATGGGAAAAAACGGGCACAATTATTTTGCGTGTTGTTGAAACATCCGGAATTCCAACGGAAGCAAAAGTTGTTTTCAATCAAGAACTTGGAAGTAAAATCAAATCTGTAAAGCCCGTGGATTTACTTGAACGCCCAATTGAGGCACATTTCGTTTGGAACGCTTCGAATCAAACACTCGCGTTCCCAATCAGAGGTTTTGAAATATTAACATTCGAGATCTCGCTATAAATAACTCTCTATTCGCTTGCAAATCTTATTTTTTTCTTAAAATTTATTCAAGAGTAAAAACCCTCAGAGATTTTTTTTCTTCGCTTTTGTATCCCGAATATAAAGAAAAATTTATATTAAGAAAGATCATAATTAAGATCAAGGTTATTTTTAACTCGAGGTTATCTTCAATCATGAGCTCAGATCATCTTAACAAACTCAAATATTTACTCGAAACAATCAGTGCAGAGAATGATGAAATTCAAGGATCAACCATTGTTTCAACCCAAGGTCTTCCTATCGTAAGTCTGTTGGAAAAAGGTGCAAACGATGGAATTATTTCTGCTATGTCTGCGGCGATTCAATCCGTGGGTGCACGCGCAGCAGAGGAATTAAAACGGGGTAAATTAAAACGCATTCTCTTAGAGGGAGATAAAGGAACAATGATAATGACTGCCGCGGGTCCAAACGCAATTCTCGTTACTTTGGCAAAAGCAGACGCTTCATTAGGTGTTATTTTCATGCTTATGGAGTCTCTTGCAAATAAAATTGAAGCAATACTTGAGGATTAGGAGCAATTCTATTGATATGTTCTTCTTTTTGAATTCCATTATACAAGATAAATTTGTTTTTAGATTTTATCAAGCGAGATTATCTCTTGAAAGATTTTTTCGGCAGTTTCCTCGATTGTGGTAGATGGAATAATTACATATTTTTTTGCATAAGCCTTCAGATTATCACAATTTAAGAAGATTTTTCGAACTTGAGTTAAAAACGCAGTATTTTCGAATTTTTCATCATACTTTTCTCTCCGTTGCAGAGCCTCCACGGGGTCGAGATCAAGAATGATATAGAGGTCTGCCGGGATCGCATATTTGTTGAGTTCCTTCACCCATTCATCTATTGATCCGTCACTTTTACCCCTTTGGGCAGATTGATAGGCAAGTGATGAAACTACATATCGATCTGAGAGTATATACGTATATTGATCCAAGTTTGGGAGGATCTCATTTTGAATGTGCCAAAGCCTATCTGCGGCAAATAAGAGGGCATCGACATCGGCCGATATTTGTTTATTCTTTAAGAATTCCCGTAATACTTTTCCTATAGGGCCTTTACTTGGTTCCGCCGTTTTGTAAACCGATGCCTTTTCCGATAATCTTTTTTCCATCAACGTAATCATTGTCGTTTTACCGCATCCATCGATTCCATCGATCACGATGAATTTTGCTTTGACCATACTCATAAATTGGTGTACTTTTTGATAAAGGTTTCTTTTTCCCGTGCCAGCAATTTTCTTTTATGTTTAGGATTTCACTTTTGGTCCAAGGAGCCCGATGTTTCCTCAATCATTTTATATATTCATGTTGAAATCAAGGAGAATCGGCCCGCATTTTTAAATGGAAAATCTCCCATATAGAAATCAATATTTTAAAAATCCGATCATCTTTAATCTTCGAAAAGAAAGGCTGAAACCCCTTCAACCTTGATTGATCTTTTCAATTGTTTGTGAAAATTTTCGGATTTTTGTAAAATTTAAAATCTAAAAGAGGTGCACGAAAAAATGTCAAGAAAGTTCGAGTTCTCCGAAGATCTCAAGACCAACATGAAAAAACAATGGCTGTCCCTTTTTGTAATGGTAGCCATTATTCTTGGATTGTTTACGGTAAGTTCTGCCATAGGTCCAATGTTGTTCGGAGGCACGCGAAGAGGATTAACTCCCGTTAAGGAGGGATCTAATGAGCCTTGGAAAGATGTAGAAATGATTCCTTTGGAGTTCGATTTATTAGAATATCTACAAGATTTTCTCAATAATCCCGAGTTCTTAGATGCTCTCCAAGATTATCTTAATAATTTAAGTCCAGAAGAACAACAAGAATTTTTAGAGCAATTTCAGGACATGTTAAATCAAATAGGTGGGTCTCTCAACGGAGAAGATTTTGATCCTTCCATGTTTGATAATATTCCACCGGAATTATTGGGCGCGGTTCTTGCAATGCCTATGTATAATCTATATGTTGATGGTTCAAAGACATGGATAGATAAAGACAAAGATCTGTTTAAAGTTACAAGTCATGATTCCTATAAGTTAGGCGATTATGAATGGCAAACTTCAAGCACGCTCGCTGGTGAAATGGAGTATTCATTTGATTCGGGTCCAAACACGGATAGATGGTTTAAAATTAAAATGCCAACCAAAACTAAATCAAAATTAACTATAGCGATTCCGAGTTTATTCCCGCGAGCCCGGATTCAAGAATATTCATTAACAACACCTCCAGCATTTCCGGTTGGAAATAATCATATTGTTAAGGAACAAATTGAACAGAAAGGAGTAAAATACGATAGTGAATTTCCTTCAAATCAATTAAACACATCTATTAACGTTACATACTGGCTTCTCAGAACGACAAGCGATAAATACCCCATGTCATGGTACGAAGCGAATTCACTCACCACAAATGAGTATTCTTCATCCACACGTAATACATATCTTGCGGGGCCTCGAGATGCCCAAGGAAATCTACTTTCTTGGCTTCAATATCGATCCTCGAATCCTTATTTTGATGGTGTTTTAAATGCGATAGTTGCGGATTCTCGCTATGTTGCGGCAACCACAGTGTATGAGAAAGTGAATGCGATTTTGGATTATATCAAAGATAATTTTGTATTTGACCCGGGATCGAGTGCTCGACCCAGCGATGGTGAAGATCCTTTGGAATGGTTTTGTAGATATAAAGTGTCCAATTATCCATTCGAATTTACATCTCTTGCGGTTGCAGCCGCACGTGCGTTGGGTATTGCGGCCCGCTATACCACCGGCTATAAGTGGAACGATGCTCTTTCGACGATGTTCGGTGCTCCAGAACCTGATCCAACAGAAGGCAATAGTCTTGCTTATACATTTAGAATTGCCAATACATGGACTTGGCCCGAATTCTTTATTCCAACAACACCTTCAGGTTCCGGTGAATGGGCAGAATTTGATAACCGAATG
>CAZUTM010000196.1:6088-8599 GCA_964623665.1 uncultured archaeon | reverse complement strand
ATTTTAAGCGAGTCGGACAGTTATACGAACGCGAGAGACAAAGAAAAGTCAGTCGTTTGATTATGGTCTCATTGCGAATTAATGAAAAAACCATTCAACACGGCAAAAATACCGGGATCCAAATAATTTCCGGATCAATTCTCTATTCTGATTGAATATTTTATGCTGCGATAGCATAAACATTAAGAATCATTGATTGGATCGTCCCAAGCATGTTTTTTATTCGGGATAAACATTCTATCTTCATGCAATTGCAGCAATTCGAATTCTTTCAGACATTTCGAAATGTCGAATAAATCCTCCAGCGAATGGGAATCTGAACCAAATGCAAATTTGATATTCTCATATGCGGCGGCTTCTTTATAGAGATGTCTCAAGCGGCTAAATATTTCTTGGTTGAACACTTCAAGAGATGCCCATTTTTCATTCCAATTTTCAAATAGCGGTTGATGTGTTTCGCGGTACCAGCTTCCATTGATTTCTATTGCGATTTTCTTTCGTTCCAATATTTTTAAAGCAGAATCGAATATCGGCTCGAGTCTATCCCAATACAAATCCCCGTAAGAGCCTATTTCTTGAAGAAAGGGATGGACCCAAACATCAACGGGATTTTTTTCTAAGCTATTCAAGATGCAATTACTTAGAGATGAAAAGTAATCTTCCAAATCATTTTCATCGAGATCCCAAGCCAAAGAACGATGTATTTGATTGTGAGGGCCGGCAATTACATAATCAAGTAATTTCATGGTATTCGGACTCAACGTAAATTTTCCATCTTGGCCATCAATGTCAAGTTCCACCCCCATTAATATTTGTAAATTAGGATGGTTTTTGGATGTAGAATTGATTTCTCTTCTTAAACTGACAAGATAATTTTGATCGGGGGAGTTAAAATGGACGTGGTTAGTGATTCCGAACCCGATAATTTGGTGTCCGTTGAATTTTAATTGTTCTGCTTTCAAAGCACCGGATTCTGCGCTCCACGGCTTTTTAACACAACGTGAATACCCGTTATGTGAATGCACATCGAATAATTTCATGATTTCCAATACGCTCTTGTGAAACAAAAAGCTTATTACAAACGAAAGCAAAGTATTGCAAGAGAACACTGAGTGAATGAAAAATGGAAAATGTAGATCAAGAAACGCTGGAAGAAGCGTTATCAGCGTTAGATGAGGCCGAACAAATGGAGCAACAAGGCCTATGGGACAAGGCACTTTATAAATACAATATAGCATTGAATAATTTCGGGAAATGCGGCCTTCCCGCTAAGAAATCCCGAGAGATCACAGATAAAATCACCGACCGAATTTCAGAGATTAATCAGTATTTACAAGCACAGAAGGCGCAGTCGCAGCAATCGACAATGAGCGCGGCGGAATGTGCGCAGCAAGAGCAAATAGGAATTGCCGCATTGGATGAAGCAAACCTTTTAGTTCAAAAAGGTTTGTATGGTGAAGCAATGGAAAAATATATGATTGCAGCTCAAGCACTTATGCAAGCCGGGTGGGGTGAAAAGGAACTCCTAATGATTCAGAAAGAAGTGGAAAAGGTTCAAAAAATCATGTCAGGCGATACTTCGCCCTCTCAACAGAAAGAAGAAGAATATATTTCGCCGGGCATGTCCCAACCCGATGTTGTATATTCCGGAAATAAAAAATATGGAACTAATTCTAATACATCCCAAGCAAATGAAGAATATGTTCCAAGCTTTTTGCAAGCGGGCGCACAACAACAGGATATTATTAAATATGGTATGCAAGGAACCCAAGCACCCGCGCAAGAAGAATATGTTCCTACTTTTCTTATGGGTGAAGCAAATAAACAACCCAGTTATGGCCAACATCAAAAATCCGCAATGGGTGAAGCTCAGCAAATCTATTCTCCAAGTTTTGCACAATTCGATCAATCTCAACAAATTTCCTATCCTTATTCCAATCAAGCAGTTCCAAAACAATCTGAGGAATATGTTCCGACATTTTTACAAACAAAGCAAGACGTTCCCGTTTTACCACCAAAATCGCACTGCTATGATACAGATGCCGCTCAGATATTTAGTCCGTCAATCGATCAGTTAAAAACAGATATCTATCAACCAAATATTTATCAACCGAAGCAACAATCTCAAGAATATGTGCCTTCATTTTTGCAAACTGGGCAATCTGACATCGTTAATCCGCCAAACTTCTTCATCCCAACACAATATTCATCAGAATATACCCCTACCTTTCTGTCAGCCCAACCTGTCAATTTCAATCAACCAGCCCAACCGATAAGAACTGCTTCGAATGAAGCGATAGATTTAAGCCAACCCATGTTTGCAAAAAGAGGTCAACAAGATTACGTTCCATTCCAAGCCAAGCAAGGTGCCATAGATGCGAATGAACCGATGTTTGCGAAGGTAGGACAGCAAGATTATGTTCCTTTCCAAGCCAAAATGGAAAAATTGCCTGAGAATGAACCGATGTATGCGAAGGTAGGGCAGCAAGATTATGTTCCTTTCCAAGCCAA
>CAZUTM010000196.1:0-5988 GCA_964623665.1 uncultured archaeon | reverse complement strand
ATGAACCGATGTATGCGAAGGTAGGGCAGCAAGATTATGTTCCTTTCCAAGCCAAAATGGAAAAATTGCCTGAGAATGATCCGATGTTTGCAAAGGTCGGGCAACAAGATTTTGTTCCCTATCAAGCCAAGCAAGATGCTCTATCAGCAAATGAACCGATGTATACAAAGACTGGACAGCAAGATTACGTTCCCTATCAGACTAAGAAAGAAATCTTGCAAGAAAATGAGCCTATGTTTGCAAAGATCGGCCAACAAGATTATGTTCCTTATCAAGCGAAACCGGCGGTGATAACTCCACCAAGAATCGATGTGCAACAACCTTCAGCGGTCAATAGCCCACAACTTAGAAGTCCTACGGAATCACCTCTTGCGCAAATTCGTCGTTATCAATATAATGACCTTATGAACGAAAAACGAAAGATTTTAGAAACCTTAAAGGCAAAAACTAATACGGTTCTTTCTCAATTTGTTTCCCAAAAAGATGAGATCATGGGGATGATCGAACAGAGTTTGGAATCTTTAGATAATTGCTTTTCGCTTTTTAATAATGGCGAATATGCAAAATCAATCGAAAGCATGGAAGATGCGATTGATATCTTCAATTCAGTGCCCGGGTGGGGTGATATTGTCTTAAAATGCTATCAAATGATCGACTTTTTGCATTTAAAATATAATTTGATAATCTCTAATCAAATTGCCACACAAAGCGCCGTTTTGGATAGTAGTCCTGCTAAATATTTTAAAAACAAAGAAGATATCATTGCTAAGAAATTATCTGAAACCAATAGCGTGTTGATGCAAATTGAAACCATGATTTCCACCGGGATCACCCAAATCGAGGCAGAAAATTATCGAGAATCGATTAAAATATTCAATAAGGTCATTTTGGCATTAACATCCATAGGCTGGGAATCTCAAACTCACACCATGCAATTAATTGTGAACGATCTCAATACTTTAAACAACATTTCTATTGCGCTCCTAATGAGCATTGGTGCAGATCCATCGACACAATCCGTTATCAACCAAAAAAGAGCGGAACAAATTCGATACATGGAGAATCAGCAAATAAAAGCATTGGGCAATGAATCTTCAGCATTTAGCCTTCTTAAAGAAACACAAGGCGCATTAGAAATCCTCGATTATGATAGTGCAATTAAAAAATTCGAAAATGTCTTGAATCAGTTCATCGAATTTAATCAATTGCAGCTGGTTGCTACGCTGTTCAATGCACGAAATATGCTCTTATCTCAAAAATATAAGACCATAAGAGAAAATACTCGAATTTCCGCAAAGCTTTCCCAAGTTCTGCTGCTTTTGAAGGAGTTCATCACAAAAGGCTCTGGAGATGCAAATTCGACTCCGGTTATAAAGGAAATTATTCCCTCTTTGTTCAATTCGATGTCGCTCTTAATTTCGGGAGCAATTTCGGATGGATTGAACAAAATTATAAATATTGAGAAGAATGCATCTGCTTTGGCTGACCCCTTAAAAGAGACGGTAAAGAAAATCATCAAGGAGGCGACAGAAATCAATCAAATTTATACACAACTGCTTAGTGAAAATAAGGCATTGAAAGAAAGCCTACGAAAACAACTTAATTCGTTTATTGAAGTTCTTGAAAAAGAAACTCAGAATCTTAAAATGCAAGAATCTGCAAAATTGCAACAACTTCTCTCATTTCAATCAAATATGGGTAGTCCGGGCGCGGTTGGAACTCCGCAACCCCAAGCAGCTCAAACATCACAACAAACGGTTCAGATCAAAACAAATGCAGCACAATCGTCTCATGCAAACCCTCCATCACAGAAACCCTCGGCAAGCGCGGGACAACCGACACGTGAAAATATCTTAGCGAACATTCAAGCGCTGATGGATAAAACAAGAGGCGGTTCGGTTCCTTCCGGTAGCCAAGCCTCCGCTACATCCCAAACTCAAGCCCAATCCTCACCAAAACTCGAGCCGAAGAAGCTCAACGATCGGGATAGCTTGTTGGGATCTATTCGAGATTCTTTAAAAGTGGTCGATCGCAATATTGAGAAACAAGAACAACAAAAGAAGCAAAAGGATCTTGATGAAGCCAAAAAACAAAAAGAAAAAGAAGAGTTCCAAAAAATGATGGATAAATTACGTGGCGGAAAATAACATTTTATTCAATTTTTTATTCCAATTTTTCTGTACGCTTAAATATTTCGATAGCTTGATGGAAAATAAATACGATTTTCAGCTTTATTTTTCGCTTCCTTTAAAAAATCATTAATTCAAAACACATAAATAGAATGAAAATTGAATTGTACATGGAGTCAGCATGCTGATTATCAACGATTGCGCGGATTTCATTTCAAAAACATGCTCAAAATATGCGTTTATCCATCAAAACGGCAGAGTACTTTATAATACATTCCCCGATAACGTTTTGGTGCCAATCATTAAGCGTTCGAAGATTTTTTTCCAAAAGATTCCGGTGCTGCAGTATTTTCAAAAAAGTCCGATGTTTGTCTATAGGCCTACGGAAAACGTTATCTTGATTGTATCCACCACGGAATCTGCAGCAGAGATGGAAAAATTGTTTCAAACCTTTCAAACTCGTTATGGTTTGATTTTGGCTAAAAAATATTCCACAGATTCTTTGAGTTTGAGCGAAATATTTGATTTGGCGATTTTTAGTTGTGCCCGAAAAATGGGGCCGGAACCCATAGCCTACATAAATAAAAATAAAGCCATTCCAGAGGATCGAATATATGCAATCTCAATGGCTTCATTGAGGGGGTTGGTAGGGGAATATGAGGGTGCCAAAGAACGGATTTTAACGTTCCATCCATTTATTAAGGACAAGCGCATTGGTGTAATATATTTGTTCCAAATTCCGATTCAAGAGGCAAGGGGAAATGCATTTGATGCTGCAATCTTATTAATGACCGATTTGGCTAACCGGTCTCATTGTTATAATTTTCATATTGTTCTTGAGAAATTCATGGGACTTTGTGCGGATAAATTAACCGAAGAATTGCAGAAGCAGCTGAAAAATATTGATGTGAATGCGTCCGTTCCCGAGAAACAAAAATTTGAAGACATTTTGAAAGTGTTGTTGAAAGATTTGGATGCTGTGCTGATCGAATCGAAATCCACAGAAGAAACCCAAGCAGATATGCTCGAAGCATTGAATTCGCTCAAGGAAACGTTTAAAGAGTAAATGGTATCCAAGAATTTAACTATTTTTCTTTCCTTTGACAAACAGAGGCCTCAAGATGGAGAAAGTTGAGCGCGTTAAGGTGATTTTTGAACCCATTTCAAAACGTGTTTACGTAAACCGCGGAACTACGATACTTCAAGCATTGAAATCTCTTGGTTTGAATTTAGAATCTCCATGCGGAGGATTAGGGACTTGTGGGAAGTGTAAAATAATTTGTCAAGAACATGGACATGCGTTATCCGAACCGACAAAAAATGAATTAAAAATAGTCACGAAAGATCAATTAGAACAAGGAGTTCGGCTTGCTTGCCAAGCGAAAATTATGGATACCGTTAGAATAACACTTCCGGAATCGTCATTTGGAAAAAACGCCAAAATATTATATGATTCGAGTGCTAAAAGGAATCGTTTTATTCAAAGATATTTTGAACGCGAACTTCAAATTCAAGAGCCTACCATCGACCACCCCGATAGTTATTATGACCGGTTTGTTGATTCATTCAAGGAATCTATCGGATCAAACAATACAATTCCTACGTTTAGTGTTAAATTTGAGATTATTAAAGAGTTATCCTATATCTTGAGACACTCAAACAATATTTGGGTTAAATATAAAAAATCAGAGAATAACGGGTATGAACTCTTGGCAGTCCATGATGGCACCAAAAAAGGGATATATGGTTTGGCGGTAGACCTTGGGACGACCACCATGGTGGGCTATCTGTATAACATGATATCCGGAGAACTTATAGGGCAACATGCAATCGTGAACCCGCAAGTGGAAGTTGGAGAAGATGTGGTCACCCGTCTCACCGTCATTGCGCAAAATAATTCCCATAAAATTGTCTCTTCTTTGGCAAAACAAGGAATCAATACAATCATCATAGAAATCTGCCAAAAAAATCGGGTAGATCCCTCCCTAATTTATGAACTTGATATTGTTGGTAATACCGCGATGCATCATATCTTCTATGAATTCGAAACGTATAAATTGGCGGTGTCGCCCTATATTCCGGTCATTAAAGACCAGATTTATATTTCAAACTCAATAATTGGATTACATTTGAATCAAGACGCCATAATTTATAGCCCGCCTATTATCGCGGGATATGTCGGTGCGGATACCGTAGCTTGCATCGAATCCACGCAATTTAGTGATATTTCGGAATATACCATGATGATCGATATCGGTACCAATGGAGAAATTGTAATCGGAAATAAAAACGTTGGGATGTATTCGGGGTCTGTTGCTGCGGGTTCGGCCCTTGAAGGTGCACACATCAGCTCGGGAATGAGAGCCGCTAATGGATCTATTGAAAAAATATCGATAAACCCCGATAATCTGGAACCCACGGTTCACATCATCGGAAATGAAAGTCCGGTGGGAATATGCGGCTCAGGAATCATCGATATCGTGGCAGAATTATTAAAATCAAAGATAATCACCCGATCCGGAAGATTTAATGTCTCAAATCCCGACTTGATGAATAACCCACGAATCGAAAGGGAAGGTTCAAATATCTCCTACATTATTCATTCGAACCTTCTGCCCGCTATTGATGCAGCGACCGGGGCGCCGGTACAAACCAAAGATAATCGGGCCATTCGCTTCACGCAGCAAGATGTGAGAGAATTTCAAAAAGCGAAAGGGGCCTTTCTTTCGGGAGCGTATATAATAAACTCCCAAATCGTGGAATCGCAAAGAAGAGAGGCCTTTGATCAGCTTTTGATAGCGGGAGCATTCGGAAGCTACATAAACACCGAAAATGCCCGCTTTGTCGGTCTATTCCCCGATATCCCGTTGGAAAGAATAATCCAAATCGGAAATGCTGCGGGTTTGGGTGCCCAAAACATGCTTATTAACGAAGAAAGGAAAAAATATTCGGAGAACGCAGCCAAATTGGTTCAACATGTTCAGATCGCCTTAATTGAATCATTTCAAAAACAATATGCCGAATGTATGATCTTTCCCCATAAAGATCTCAAAAAATTTGGGTCAGTGGCCCAATTCTATGATGAAATTCCGATGCGCTAATGCATTCTTCTTTATTTTCTTTTTATTCAAGGCGATATTTTCTAATTTATGACTCATGAAACGAAGACCTTACTTATAATCGTTCTGATTTTAATTATAATTTCTGGTACCCTTCTATATTTCCCGATTTCAAAATATTTGAAGCAAAATTATGCCAAAGTGTTGGCAGACATTCCCGATCCGTTTTTATTCAATAACGGGAGTCGAGTCTCTACACTAGAAGATTGGCAAATGAGAAGAGAAGAGATTAAAGAAATGATTTTAAATATTGAATACGGCACGCTTCCCGGAAGACCGGATTCCTTGATTGTTTCTGAAGTAAATACCACACAACTTGAAAACGGAATTTTCATGAAAACATTGAACTTTTTGGTCATTCCAAAAAATGGATCCTCCGAACATAATTTCAATTTCACTGTATGGATGTATCTTCCGAGTTCAGCAGGCCCGCACCCTGTGTTATTAAAAGTCGCAAAGGATGGAATCGGATCTCAAGTTCCGGTCAATAAGACCATCGTAGGTCGCAATTACCTTTATATTTGCTTTGAACACATTGCACTCGATCCCGATACCGAAGGATACGATATTGTTGGGCCCGCTCAAACTGCTTATCCGGTGCACACGTGGGGAACCCTAGCGGTATGGGCATGGGGCGCAATGCGTGTTGTGGATTATCTTGTTCGTGAACCGTGGGTATCTGCCTCTTATTTCCCGGAAATCGAAAAAGATAAAATTGTTATCACCGGACATTCGAGAAG
>CAZUTM010000195.1:4534-8633 GCA_964623665.1 uncultured archaeon | reverse complement strand
AATAGATTTAAGAATTATAGCCGTGTCTTTGTAATCTCGAGTGGGGATTATCGGAATCCCCAATTTATATGCGCAATAAATCATTGCCCCGTAAAGAGAAGATTTTTGGTCTTCGTACCTAAGAAACATTCGTTCAAAATCTTCGAGTATAATGATGGGACACTCAAAGGTCTCGCTAAGTCTGATGAGCTGCTCAAATAATCTTCCATCAAAAAGGGATGCGGCAAAATCATCACCCCGCTTTCGCTCAATCGCCACCTTCTCGGAAAGGATGAAATCTCCAACGTCAAGGGTTTTGATTTGTACTTCGCATCCGATTTCTTTTAGATATTCTCTAATTGCACCGCGCTCCCGCTCATCAATAATTACCAACGGCTTTTTTTCTTTTTCCGTTGTTAAAGCGCTTAACTCTTTCTTTAATAAATCAGGATTATCTTGTGAGATATTGATCAACTGATGATTCACCTTTCTTGTCTTTTTCTTTTTTCGGAGATAGCAACGAGATAAAATCGGGGTTCCGGATGATATTGAGAAATTTCTCTGTATGGCCAATCAGATTTTTTAATGTGCTTAAATCCGATCGTTCGATTCCTAAAATTTCCATTATTTCTTCATCCGAAATCCCTTTGACATCGTTTATTTGATAATTTTCTTGAGTTAATATTAATTTAAAATATCCTTTAAGTTTTTCAATGAAATATAACAATGAATCGAGCGGATTCTCCATCTCATTGCCGGAATCTATCTCATGGGAAATATTCTGAAAGGACAATTGCGACCCGAATCCGGTTACGGGTGAATAATTACTTTGACATACCGCTTCGGGTGAAAAGCCTCTTTTTCGGTTCAAATCTAACGATCCACCCGATTCTTGCTTTCGAGTATCAGATAGTCCTTCCATGCGGATTTATGGACTCGTTGTTTATAAAGAAAATATCCTTAGTCCGAAAGTCCGAAAAAAAGTTTCAATAGACCGAGTTATCCACGTTCTGATTTCAGCGTGGATATTCTTTGGGAATGTCCCTTTCCCTATGCTTTTTTTTAAATGTTTAGATTCAGTTCCAGAAGCTTTGAAAAATGGCTGAAAAACCTGCACCTTCCGTATTTTTCTGCGAGATCGTTCGCTTCTATTTATATTTTTTTTCGAAGGAGTAAAAAATTATGAGGCCTTATTCAAACAGCGAATCGGAGCGATTTATCTTTTCCAAATAGGAATATAATTTATACGATTTGTTCCGGTGGTTTTCTATTTTGATATTTTCGGAAGCGTTTGAAGTTAACGTATGTTTTCTTTTCGCAGGGTTTATATAAGTGTTATATGGTGAAGTATCGAGATTCTTTGATGATCCGGAATTTAGAATTATTGAATTAAACGATTCAATGGAATTGCGTAATAAAATTAACTGTTTTTCCAAGGAATGAAAACTCGGTGTCTTTCGTCGGGTAAATACTTTATACACGATAAAACATGATATTAAAACCAAAAGAGATAAAGGATGATTTTTGACGATAATTATCCCGCAATAAACGAGCGCGAGATAAATAATCCATTTAAGACTCATGAAAGAGAATGAAAAAAAACTATTTAAACAACATATACTGCTGTTTTGTTTTTCTTGTATTCGATGATTCTTTGTTGGTGTAAAATTTCAATGATTTTTTGACCGGATGATGGATCTATCCCTGCGTTCTTCAGAATAAGGGGAATCATCGTTAGCGGGATGCCTTGTAATGGGTCGATTCGTTTGTCAATCTGAAAATTTTTAAGCACTATTGCCGCTTTGGATGATTCGATGCATAAAGCCTTTTTTCGCATGGAATTCGCTATGGGCAGATTTGGTTGTGCTGAACTCTGTGATATATCTTTTTTCTTCATGGAATTCGCTATGGGCAGATTTGGCTGTGCAGAACTCTGTGATAGATTTTTTTTCTTCATGGAATTCGCTACGGGCAGATTTGGCTGTGCTGAACTCTGTGGGCTTTTTTTTTGCGCATAGCTATGCATATTGATTTTCGCGTTTTGGGGTCTTTCCAGTTTTACCGGTTTATATTTCCCTTTGGATTCGAAATGGAGTTCATTATTTGTAATCTGGTGATCGTTTGCGTTTAATTCTTTGATTTTGAGGAGCGCCGTGGTAGGTTTGTCTGTTGAATAGTGAGGGTTTTCCGGGATGCGATTGGATTTTTGGCAAAAACCGCATTTGGATGTTTTTTGGACACTCCGCGCATATATCCACCGTTTGCAATTAGTGCATTGAAAAATTGCATATTTTGACTCATTCAGACTCATTTTTTCTTTCCCTCCGGATGTTGAATATTAAAACGCAATTTTCCGATAGCCGCGATAGCGGCCGAACAGCCAAACCGCAATGAAAAATACAATCAACCATGCATAATTATTGATAAGCACCATAATGAAGAATATTATTAACTGACCCGGGGTCATCGATTTGAGATCATCGTATGTATACGTTTTTCGGCGTTCTCCTCCATAGTTATCACTGATCTCCAGAGTAATCATGAGTTCCGCCCGGATGTCTCCCGCTTCATTTCGAGAAATGCTAATCCGAGGATTATTGGATGAGATTTGTAATTGGCTGGAGTTGATAAGCATGATTAAGACTCTTAACGAATAATTGCCCTTGACTTGGTTCCCCGATCCGATGGTTGTACTCGATATAATGGTGTTATTATTTGGTGAGAAGGTTGTGTGATACAATTTATCGCCGAAAGCATCGATATAATCAATGAATCTATTTTCTGAAGTATTTTTCTGAACGATTATTTGAATTTGGGACTCATGAAGGGAGGTTGCTCCTTCGAAAGAAAGTGATAAAACTGCAGGGCTGCTGTGATCGCAATAAAGGATTTCCGAGGAGTTATACGATATCATGATGCTATTTGATTGGCAATATGTTGATTGAAATTGAAGACATAAGAGAATTAGAAATGCAGATGCGACGATTTGACATTTACGAAGGATCATGCCGTTCTATGAAGCATTAAAATTTAAAGAAAAAATTTTTGAAATTCAAAGCGAAAACCCGTATAATAAAAATTTTGAATTATAATATTGACCAGAAAACGAATAATTCTGATAGACTTATTTTTTCGGCGGCATTGGTTGCGAATGAATTGTTTTCAAAAAAGCATTGACAAGATCCCGTATATCTCCAAAAGGCGAAATACGGGATGTTTTCCAGAAGGTGGATTTTCTCAGTCGAATCAGTCGGTTCGCTCGAGAGCTGTTTGATTGAAAAAAAGGCATAAAAATCAAACTATATTTCAATCATTTTGAATACTGTTTGATGAATTTTTTTAATGGCCCAAAATATTGTTCATAGAAGTTCGAAAAATTGTTATGCGTAGCAAAAGGTATTATTACCAATCGCTTATCGATTGAGTCTTGAAGGAGCAAGAGAAGCGTCGTGCGGAGCAAGAGAAGCGTCGTGCGGAGCAAGAGAAGCGTCGTGCGGATTTCCTTGAGGCAGAATTGCAGAAATTAAAACATCAATTAAAAAAAAATAATTCGCACTGATTCAATTCCTTTTTCATTATTATTGATCATTGATTTTGGACAAAATATTTTTTAGCAAGATGGTCAATTCGAGCTTGTTTCTTATCGGAACAATTTTGATTGCCGTTTCTTTTCTGATTTGATGAGTAGTGAAGATAATATTTTGCATCTGTCCATGATATTCTTCGG
Source organism: uncultured archaeon (assembly GCA_964623665.1). Lineage (GTDB taxonomy): Archaea > Asgardarchaeota > Lokiarchaeia > Sigyniarchaeales > Promethearchaeaceae > CAZUTM01. Next base: position 4,927 of record CAZUTM010000195.1, on the reverse strand, counting down.
TGAAAGAAATGAAGTCGATGAATACAATATAAGTATGATATGATTTGTTTTCGGATTCGAGCAATGCCCTTAATTTCTTTTCTTTTATGATTGTTAAAAAGCGTTCCGGTTCTATTATCACAATTTTAATTTTTCTTTGAAATACAATCGAGCATTCCTCATCGTTTGAGTATGTGGAAACCAATCCGAGAGAATCAATTAGAGTTCTGATTCCATAAGGCATAGGAATATTTTTAGATACTTGAATTTTGGGTGGTATCTTTAAATTTATGAAGGAACAATTTTCTGTTAGCTCCAACTTATTGGTGTCCTTGGGTGTGTTGGTGTGCTCGTTTTCATCATCATGATCCCGCTTTTTAGGCAGTTCATATGCACCGTTATATTCGTTTTCAT
>CAZUTM010000195.1:0-4434 GCA_964623665.1 uncultured archaeon | reverse complement strand
CATCATGATCCCGCTTTTTAGGCAGTATATATGCACCGTTATATTCGTTTTCATCATCATGATCCCGCTTTTTAGGCAGTATATATGCACCGTTATATTCGTTTTCATCCTCAAGATTTATTTTATTATTTCCTGTGTATATGTCGGTATGCTCGTTTCCATCCTTAAGATTTATTTTATTATTTCCAGTGTATATGTTGGTATGCTCGTTTCTATTATCAAGGTTCGAGGAAAGATTACCAATTTTTTCCAGTTTCAAATGATGGTGTTGCGTTTCGAGCGATTCGAATAATTGTCCATATTTTAAGAGCGAATGGGCAGAGGGCTCTTCTTTTTCGTGAGATTTTCCTTGTTGGCCAAGAATTTCATTCATTTTTTTCATTTTCCGCATGGATATGTGAAGGAGTTTCTCATCGGAGGTTCCGATGCAATAGAGGATGATGACTTCGCCTTCCCGTGTTCGCGCCGTTCTTCCTCTTCTTTGGATAAAGCGGATTTCGGAACCAACATTGTCGTAAAATACGACAGCGTCGCATTCTTCGATGTCCAAGCCTTCTTCTGCTACATTGGTTGAGACGAGGACATTAAATGAATTATTTTTAAATTCTTGAAGCAAGTTGATTTGCTGTCGTTGGGACAATCCGACATCTTTCGAAGATTTTTTTGCTTGGCCTACGAATCTTTGAGCCCGAATGCCTTGATATTTGTTTAATTTTTCCACCAATAAAGACACGGTAGCTCTTAATTTTGTGAAGACTAATATCCTTGAGGATTCATTATTTTGAATTTTTTTCGAGATATACTCTGCGAGGTAGGCGACCTTGGGATGTTCCAGAGATTTTGGGGATACATCTTTTTGTTTTCGCAAATTTGAGAAGAGGTCTTGGATTTCCGGATGATAAAACAAAGAATGATCGGCTTTGGATGCGCTTAACGATTTAATTTTTTCGTAGATCGATTCCAGATATTCGAGCAATAAATCAAGGCCTTGGGTTTCTGTAAGTGAAATCATGTGATCTATTTTTTGTGCTTGTGCGAGTAGCGATAAGATCTGAAAGTTTTCTCTTGATTTATCATTTTTAATTGCGATTGCATATTTTTTTTGAAGATTTAATAATTCGGTCTTGGAGATGAGGTCTCGATTTTTAACTTCTTTAAGTGCGCCGAGTTTTTCTAACTCGGATATTGCGTCATTCATCAATCTTGAAAATAATTCAAGTGTCTTTTCCATAATTGGCTCGGGTTTCACACCGATTTTTGTCATTTTCATAGGTTTAAGGTATTTTTTCACATCTTCATCATTTCGATCCCGAATATGAACTGAGCATGGCTCGATATTCAAGTTTTTACATAATATATCTACTTTCTCCTTAGTCGAACCAGGAGAGGCAGTTAAAGCAAGGACTCTTCCATCCGGATTTTGAGTTTTATAATCATTAGCGATAGAGCAATATGCATAATCTCCCGAAGCGCGATGTGCTTCATCAAATACGATTAAACCAACAGAATTAAGGGTATATCGTGATTGAAGAATATCATTCCGAAGGGTTTCGGGCGTGTAAAATAGTACTCTTCCTTTTTCAAATGCTTGTACACGCTTTTTTGATGATATGGAACCGATGAGGAAAATGATTTGTTCTTCTGGGATTGTGAGATATTTTTTGAACACTTCAAAATGTTGGGAAATAAGGGGTCGAGTGGGGGCTAACATGATCACCTTCGTATCCGGTGGAGAATTTTCGAGAATTTTTACGGCGGTAATGAGTGCAATTAATGTTTTTCCAAGCCCCGTGGGTAATACAATCAGTGAATTTCTTTTATATGCGTGTTCCGAAAGTTCTTTTTGGTAATCTCTTGGTTTTACGAGATTGGGTTTGATGAATTCCGAGTGGAGATATTCGAGAGATTCCATGCCCTCTTAAGAAATAGGTAAATTTAAAGAAAAAATAGCCATTTTTCGTTTAAGTTGGAAAAGTTTGAAAAATAAAAGTATGAAGACGGATAATTCTGAAGAGTTATTTGCTTGGTTCTTCTGATGTATCGTTTTTTCAGCGATTTTTTTTGGTTTCGAGACATGTAAAGCGGAAATTGAAATTATTTATTTTTTGATACATAGTAATCCAATTTATTTATGAATTTTTCGAAGATGCGCTTGGATTCTTTGATTTCATCGGGGTTTTTTACTTTGTTATCGAATTGATCTAAATACATCACCATTTCTTGCCTTGAAAATGGGAACAATTTATTTTCGTTTAAGATTCTGTCGAAATATAGGAGCAAAGCTTCTCGTGTGGGATTTTCCATAGATTTAAAATCGAAATATTTAACATAGAATGAACCGTAGCAATTCCGGAGCAGTTGGGCGGCTTCGAGATATTGCTTTGCCATAATTTTAATTTCGATTTCGATTTTTTTAGGGGTGAGAAGCGTTTGAATCAATTCTTTGATTTTTTCCTTTGATTCGAGTTCGTAAAATTGTTGTGTTTCATTAATCTCAAAAAATTCTTTCTGCTCTTTGATTTCTAAGGAGGATGTTGTTTGTTCTTCTTTCACGGCTGTGTTGCTATTGGTTTCATTAGAATTTTGCTTTTGTTTGTTGTTCGTTAAGTCTGTCAAGGATTTATAGTCTGGATGTTTACTATTTGGCTTGATTTTGATGGAATTCGATGCTCTTGTCGGTTCCGTTGTATCGAGCGGGATTTTTTCGGTAGGTTGCTGTGTTTTAGTATACTTATCGACGTGGTATTCCAATGCACTGATAAGAATATTTCCATCATCTTCTATCACTTCTTTCATTGGAGGGTTGCTTTTCTTGATTAAATTTTGAGCGAAGTCGAATTCCTCATAAAATCCATCGATTTTTTCGTTCAAGTAGCCTTTATCGATCATATGTGCATTGGATTTTTCAATTTCTGCTGATTTATCAATGAATTCATCCTTCTTTTTCGGTTCTTCGATGGTCTTAATGTTCTCGCGTTCATTACGATAATTTTCGGGCTGCGAAAGAGGATTATCCATTGTATCGTTTTCTTCGAATTGATCATCATCTAAATCAATCGATTCATTAGAAATTTTGAGTGAATTATCGTCGGAAGCTTGAGGTGGTTCCGGTGTGAACTCTGATTCTAAATCTAATTCATCCATTTCTTCTTCGGTTAAAAGATCAATCATCTCTTCGTTTCCATCCAAATCAAAGATATTCGAGGTTATGAGCGGATCCTTATTCTGTTCCATTTGTCCTGAATAGGAAAATTGTTGTGATTGGGCAGCAAAGGTTTCGGGATCGCTAAAATCACTATTCCCGCTGGAATTGAGATTGGGATTATTGGGATTATTGGGATTATTGGGACTATTGGGATTATTGGGATTATTGGGATTATTGGGATTATTGGGACTATTGCCATTATTGGGATTATTGGGATTATAGCCATTATTGGGATTATTGGGATTATTGGGACTATTGCCATTATTGGGATTATTGGGATTATAGCCATTATTGGGATTATTGGGATTATTGGGACTATTGCCATTATTTGAATCAATAGAGCCAAGATTGGTCTGTATATTTATTTCAAAGTTTTTGAATTCTTTATTTGATTTCCATTCTTTGATTAAATCATTTACTTTTGGATTTGTGACATACAGAATCGTTTTATTCTGTGCTTTTCCGAGGGTGTGTGGGTTTTTTATCAAATATTCTTTTGCAATCAATGTTTCTATGATATTTTTTAGTTTTCGATTTTTAATTTCGGAGGATTTGACTTGGATGTATATTTTTTCACCGATTGCTTGGTCGAGTTCTTCTCTGAGTGCTTTTTTCGAAATTCCTTCGGTTGATTTTTCCAATTCTTGTATATAAAGGAGAAATTTAGAGATATCTTCAATAATGAATTTATATTCGGACAAATCTCGTTCGAATTGGGATAATTCAATAGTTTTCTTGGAGAATTGATTCGGAGATCCTGATGAGAAACCCATTTTTTGATTATGGGCTTCAATGTCCGATTGTTTTAACACTTTGAATTGCGTGTTGATAATATTCAAATCGAATTCAACTGCAAACGGGAATTCATGGTCATTTCTTCGGACTAACGCTTGATTTTCTTTCAGATGTTTTAGAAATTCCAATTGGTACGAATTTTTCCGGAATTGAGAATTATTTTCGTTGGAAAAGTATCGGTCAAGTTTCAAGGCCTCTGTTGCCACTTTAAGTTCTTCTTCTGTGTGGATTTGCAGAACCGTGATATTATTGACGATCCGAATAAATTCTTTATGTAAATCCGAGATCGACCCGCATTCCGAAAAGAATCCAAAGCCATGTTCGATGATTCCCGAAAATAATTGAGGGACCAAGATTTCCGTATTTGTTCTCGATGCATTTTGTGTATGGAACAATTTATCAACTTCCGGGAGATAAATGATGCGGGGATCGAG
>CAZUTM010000194.1:7016-8670 GCA_964623665.1 uncultured archaeon | reverse complement strand
AGAAACCCGGGAATCACGAAAAACAAAAGCCCAAGGGTTATCAAGACAGGGATAAACGAACAATAAAAGATCGAGCCAAAAAATCGACCCTTGATGAACGGACTCGAGAGTGATTCCCGAAGTGAAGATTCTTTTGCCGTTGATTTCTGCATAACATAAATAAGAGAAAGCATCAGCAGCGCGGTGGGAAGCATGAACGTGAAGGTTGAAGACAAGAGCAACAGCGAAACACGAACCATCGTATAAGAACTGACCAACTCTTGCTCTTCTTGAGTATATTGATAATCGGGGTTTCCTATAACCCGCTGATAAAGCAACTCATATCTTTCGCTCAACACAAATTGATTCCAAAGACTATCGGAAAGAAATAATGTGTTAAAAACGCAGATGAGAATCACGATTAAAATGGAGATAAAAAGCAGGCTAAGATAGGATTGTTTAATGAGTTCAATCCATATTTTCAAGAATTCTTTCAAACCCATTTTGGTTTTGGAAGCGCTCTGCATAATGTTGATAACAATCGAAAATTAAAAAGAGCATCGACCTCGCATTTTTCTTTTCGAAGTTACGAAACAGCACGTATAGCCCGCTGAAAAATTAATAATCTAACAAAATAAATTATAAATATGTATTCAGAGGAACCCCCGTCAACACCGAAGCGAGATTCCCCCGGCATCTTCGGGTATTTGATTCGATTTAAGAAGCGCAAATACACATTTCTCTTCTCAATATTCTTTTTCATTTGTACCGGATTTTCCCCCTTTTTTGCAAATTATTTTGTTTTTGACAGAATTAATTATTGGTTTATACTCAGAAACGGTTTGACTTTCCTTATTTTAGTCTATTCGGGCACTATCGCATCAATCTTCTTCAAAAAAAGGAGCCCGATTTTGGAATTCGATCTTGCATTTTTAATCAATTTATTCGGCGGAGGCGTGTTCTTTTTGAGCACGTTTCTTGGGGACTTGGTAGCTTTGCTTCTTGATTCCTTCGTTCTAAGCCCGATATTTTTCATGATCGGCTCCATTGTCTGTTATGTTGCGATGTTTGTAATTTTCTTCTCGTTTACAACGGTGGGAAGACCTTGGTATATTTTTTTGGCCTTGATTCAGCCGACGTTAGGTATAGTTTTCTACTCATTCTTTGAAGAGCAAGTTACCCTTGAATTTTTCATTAAAGCGTTTATTTTTTTCATGACCGTTGCGATCTTATACGCAGTGGTTTATGGGCCCGCAATGAATGTTGTTTCGCTACCCTATCGCAAAGAAAAAGGAATTGGCGGATATAACATGGTTCGGGCGTTTGTGCTCTCACTTCTAACCGAAAATCATGATGATCAAATTGAATATTTTTTCCAGAAAGAAGCCCGGATCGATTCTTTGAAGATAAAATATTTAGCATTTCGACCAAAATCCGCTGCAAATCAAATATCACCATCGGCTCCCATTAAAGAAAAAGATTCATCGGGGATTAAGCACTTAAAAGGCCTTTTCATTCTTCCCAACATCCATTTCGGTCCTTTCAAAACCGCTGGAAGTGCTGCACTTCCGGAATTCATTTATTCGCGATTTGCAGATATACCGGGACTTACGATTTTTCATACGACAGTCACCCATGGCGAAAACTTGGTTTCGAGACAATATAATGCACAAGT
>CAZUTM010000194.1:0-7006 GCA_964623665.1 uncultured archaeon | reverse complement strand
ATTTTTGCCAAAAGAATATTTGCATATTCTTGTGCATTTTCCCTACTTACATTTTCGGCATGATTATTTGCATATTCAATTAAATCTTTTAGATTAAGTTTGATTCTTTCTTGTTTGCCGTTTATTTTCAATACAAAATTATCAAAGCGTCCTGAAATCCAATAGTTCGCTATTTTGTCTTCAGAAACATAATCATAACCTTCAAATCGTCTTTTTAAAACAAATTGAAGAAGATTGCGCAAATTTCAAATTTTACACCCCAAAAATTACCAAATTTCAAAGACTATTACATGGTCAATCTAAAATTTTGGGATTTTCCACCGAAAAAACACCATATTTGTTTATTTCAAGGCATCCTCTTCCTACAGATGACATAATGCCCGCTGTCGGCAATTTGATTAAAAATAAAAGTATCGATAAAGGATTTAATGCTCCATTTATCGTTGATTGTCATAACGCGATAGTCGGGGATGAAATATTAATTACAGAAAAAAGCGCAGAAGGGATGGAGATAATAGAATCGACCGAAAAATTCTTCGATGAGATAAAAAAAGTCGAATTCTTCAACGAACTCTATTACGGTTGCGCGCGGGTTAAATCACCTTATCCGATAGAGTCGGGTATCGGTTCCGGCGGTATCGTGTGTCATTATTTTAAAATCGGGAAACAAAAATCGGTCATAATTCACTGCGACTCGAATAATGCGCTGTTATCGGTGCGCTCGCAAATCGTAAATCACGCACAAAATAAAGGAATCGATCGAATCGAGTTGACGACTTCGGATACCCACAATGTTGTTCGGGTCATTTCGGCTCGCGGATACCATCCGCTCGGCGATAAAGTCGATCTTAATTATCTTATTCCCACGATCGACAAATTAATTGATGAAGCGGAACAAAATGCGGAACCTGTAGAAATAGCCGAATATGAAAGCGAGACTCCGAATTTTCCATTTTGGCCGAATGTCGAATATTTCGACTTGATTATTGAAACAATTCAGAAATGCTTGGTCGTATCCAAAATCCTGCTCACCATCGGTTTGGTGGTTCCGGCCTTATTCAGTTTGCTAAGTATCGTATTTTTATTTGGAAATACAGATATTATTTAATGGTTTGAACTTATTCTTTTTTTCATTACGTTTCTGCATCATAAAATCTTTACCCAAAATACTAAATCAAGAATTTTTGAAATCGAAAAGTAAATATTGGACTCTCACAAACAAGTAATAAAATATTAAAAGTCAAATTTAGAGAAAAATCTTAAAAAAATATTAAAAGAACGAAAAAAATTATCGGGTTATGACAATAATCCTTCAATATTTGTCAATAATAAGGCAAATAAAATAATTGAAACCAAGTCAATAACGAAAGCAATCATAAATTCTTTGGGTTTTCGTTCAAACATCTTAATATATTTGATCCATTTTTGAATCAACGAAATAATAACGGAAATACCAATAGAAATCATAATGAATACGCTTCGATAAAGATAGCGATGAATGGTAGTGTCTACGACCCCAAATAAATTGAAAATGATAAAGACAACGCCGAAAATCAAAGCAATCAGAAATGACCGCTTTTGAAGTTCCAATAGTGATAGAAATTCCTCGATATTTCGACGAATCAAATAAAGAACCATGGGATTGAATAATACCAAAATCAAGAGAGATAAAGAGAAAATGGTTCCGGTGTACACATATATTCGAGACCACCACCAATACATCAACGCAAAATTCACCGAAAATGAACCGATTAAAAGAAATATCAATTCAACAATTAAGGCTTGTTTCTGTTGTTTTTCCATTACCATTTCCCTCCAATTTCGTAATTCAAATACGGCGTTTTAGTACCGATAGCCCAGTCTCGGAACACATAAGCTGCGGGTTTCCATGAGCCATCCGCCCTTAAAACACCTAAATTTGCTTCTACCGGATCCCAGTCAACTGTCGGAAAATCCCAAAGCGTCCACGGAACAACCCCGGCAATCCCTAACTTGTCGCATGCATCCAAGATCCATGAATAATAGTTTGCTTGCATTTGTTCTGTTTCTTCGCCGTATGTCGGGACGCCGAATTCTTGAAGAATAACGGGCTTACCCGTCGAAAGAAACATTTTTGCATATGTCGCAAAACTGCTTTTAACGTGCGGAGAATGTCGACAGCAATAGTAATGGATACTCACAACATCGAGATAGTGCGCGTACGGCCTTTGATCTTCAAAATTATCCCAGGCGCCCCCAAGAGTAATATAATGCGTATCCCCAAGCGAACGAATGGTATCGGCCATGGTTTTAACCCAAATTCCGAATAAATCAACAGATATTGTAGTGCTGCGCGGTTCATTTGTAATATCCCATATAAACGCAGCCTTTGAAGTATTCAGCAGAGGAATTAAAAATTTGAGCTGATTTACTTGGTATTCTATCAAGGTAGCATTTACGTACATCTCTTGACGATGCGATACATTGGTCCATGTCGGCGGGCCCAAATCGAAAAAGCCTAAAATCACCGCAACTTCAGCCGCTTCCGCTAAACTGAAAAATTCTTGAAGTTTAGAAACATAAGTCATATTATAAACACCCGGGGCCAATTCCATCAACGGCCAATGCACAAATGTCCGAATCGAATTTCCACCCAATTGCTTTATCAATTGAAAATCTCTTGCCATCTCTGTCACATTCCACTCCGTCCACATTCGGGTCCAAGGATGTGTTGATGGGTAATAATTAAATCCAATAGGTCTGAACGGCTTTCCATTCCATTGCAAAACCAGTTCGGGTTTTTGAACTACTGAGTATTCAAACAAAGGCAAAACAAACACAAATACGCTAAGAACGATGAATACAATAGATTCTAACCTCTTCCGATTAAACTCTCTAACCATATTGATGTTTTAACTTTTTGATTTATATTTTTTTTCTTTCACAGAAATCTGCAAATTAATCCAACACTGCAATAAAAATTGGGCTTCATTCACAAACATAAAACATAAGCGATTGATGGAAATGAAAGATCTTCATTTCTCAAAACGCCGTATTTCCTTTAAATGCAAAGAAGCAATAATTTAATCATGAGTGAAAATTTGGTGTTATGTTCGGATCAGTCAAAAATCATGGCTAAATTTCGCCGAAATCTTTCTTTCCAAGAGATTCTAAATATATTTTCAAAAGTTGATATTCCGGATTGCGAAGATCCGCAAGAATTCGATGAAAAATTTAAAAATTCCGTTAAAAAAGTGCTTTCTTCAAAATTTCAAGGCGAAAAGAACCGAAAAAACAACTAATTCAATCAATTTTTTCATCCGAGTCTTATTTTAAATACTTGTTCTTCTTTTACCAATATTTCATGAGCTTTCTTACATCAATCAACACTTGTTCTCCACTTTTAATTAAGCGATCCGCTTGATCCTTCTTGTCGTTCGAAAATCCGTACACAAAATAGAAGAAATCTTTCCCTGCTTGAAATCCAATTAAGCGGATATAGAATCTATCGTTCTCCGCGTTCACATCGGTGATCTTCATCTTGTTTTTCTCGAAAGACTCAAAAATTGAATTTGAGATTTTACGGAGCTCGGTCGCATCAATATTTGAAGAGATAAAGTGACCGATCTCTTTTAGATCCTTTGTCATAACAAGAATAAAATCCAGATTCATCTCGTTGCAATATTCCTCGAACGTTTTTGAAAAATTGTCGTATAATATTATGTTGCCAAACAGTTCTCGAGAGAAGGCTGTGATTACAGAAAGCGGATTGAGAATTGTTGTTTTGTAAAATTTAATTTTAAAACCCGAGGCTAACTCCGAAAGTCTCTGTTCCAGAAGCTTCGCCGCCTCATCAATTAACGATTCATCGATCCCGGGATCTGCTTTGTTGAACAAAATGTGGAGATGGCAATGCGGAGAAACGGATTTTAGCGATTCGATAAGCTCTTTGAAGTAAAGAATTGAATCATTGAACAAATTCCTGTCTTGAATATCGACAACATAATATATATGAGAAGTATCTGCAAAGTACGCATCCGCCTTCTTCATATAGCCTTCTCGATATTTATCTTGACCTCCAAAATCCCAGACCGAGATCTCTTTGTCAAGAAATTTAATAATCGAACGTTCGATGCCCTTTGTGGGCTTTAATTTAGACAATTGCTTGAATTCATTATTCAATGTTTTGATAAGACTTGTTTTTCCCGCATTTCCTAACCCGATCACGGGAATTTTTGTGACTGCACTCATTTAGATCAAAATTGAAAGGATCATTCGCACCTAAATGGGTTTCTATCAGAAAAGTGGGTGGAATCTTTTAAAAAACAGATTGAAAAACTATTTTTAGCTTAAAATCTAATCAAAATCATGGCTCAAGCAGTATCCATTAAAAACCAAGCAGAGGGAATCAACGTAGAATCTCCCAATTTGAAACTTTCGTTTTACAAATCTGGAGCATTGGCGGGAAAATTAGCGATCTCTTCCCGGTCTCTCGAGCTCAATCGGATCGGGCCCGCTTTGTTGGTTTACAAAGGAGACAAAATGAGTATCTTGCGTCCGATCATCCTGTCGCCCTCGGATATAGAATTCTCCTCTGAGCAGATTAAAGATTCATTTGGATCCGGAACAGAGATCCGATTACGAATGGTATTCGGTGAAAACGGACTGAATTCCGAAATCAAAATCAAATCCGATTATTGTATCAGATTCTACACGGAGAATCGAGCAGCGTTGCGGTTAAGTTTTAAAATTGTCGATTGGGATGCCCCGGAAACCATCGGATTGTATGGTTATGCCCCATTATACAGCGTCAACGAAGACTCAAGGCTATTGCTTTCAAAATCACTTAAGTCGAATGATATCAGGTTCTATTCTAACGGCTATCAATCGTGGTCAATCAATAATCTTTACCACAACGGTTTTAAATACCGCGATGGAAGAATCCGGTATTCAAATATCTGTTTATTCAACCATGATGACCGGCTGGGCGGTGATTTTATGGCGGATATGGTATCTGTGATCACGGATATTTCGGAACGATCTTCTTTACTGCTCGGGTTCACCTCCAATGCGAAGCAATACACCAGAATATTAATGGATTCATTGGGATCAAACGGATCTCTTAAAAAATTGATTACAATTTGCCAGACAGACAGCATCCCTCTTGCGTCGCTATCAGAAGAGCTGAAAACCTCCGAAGAACTCTTAATCGAATTCGCCACCGATAATAAGGGTTATCAGTTATTGGAAAATTGGGCCAAAGAAACCGGAATAAAAATGAACGCACTGGTTTCCGAAACCAAGAAACCGCTTGCGGGTTGGTGTTCATGGTATTACTATTACACGAAAATCACCGAACAAGAAATGGTCGCTAATACTGAATTCTTCAAAAAGAGGAAGGATTTTCCGCTGGATTTGATACAGCTGGATGATGGATACCAGAAATCGGTGGGAGATTTTCTCACGCTCAATGAAAAATTCCCAAAATCCATCGAAAGCGGCAACGGATTAGGATGGCTCACGAAAGAAATTCACGAATCGGGCAAACTTGCAGGACTTTGGATAGCGCCCTTCTTTGCAATGAAAGAATCGAAATTATTCATTGAACATCCGGAATATTTCATAAAAGATTCGAAAGGGGAGTTCCTAAAAACCCACTATAATCCGATGTGGGGCGGAGTTCTTTACGGCTTAGATTTGTCCAAAGACGAGGTTGTTAATTACGTGGAACAGCACGCCCGCTATATTTCGGAAACGTGGAACTTTGATTTCCTAAAGATCGATTTTATATTTGCATCCGAAGTCTTGGAATCCGATTATGCGGTCAAAGGATTTACCCGCGCCCAGATTTTGCGACGGGGTGTTGAAGCCATTCGACGCGGGTTCGGAAAAGATAAAATAATATTGGGCTGCGGCGCCCCGCTCGGTCCGTGTATCGGACTTGTCGACGTGATGAGGATCGGAACGGATACCGCGGCCAATTGGGTGTCGTTCGAAGTATTATCAAGATTCGCAAACACAAATGTACCCGCATTAAAACCTGCATTATTGGCCACGCTAACACGCGCTTACATGCAGAATACCCTTTGGATTAATGATCCAGATTGCGTGGTTGTCAGAGAAAATAAATCCAAACTTACTATCCCGGAAATCCAAACCGAATTGACCGTCTTCGGGCTCTCCGGAGGCCAAGTGTTTTATTCGGACGATATGACCTTACTTTCTGAAGAAAGACTTCATTATGCGAAACTTCTCACACCAATCCACCGCAAGTCTGCCGTCACCACCGATATGCTCTGCAATTATCCGCCCAAATACTTTGCGGAATCCGAGCAAACTCCTTTTGGAGACTTCACAATCGCAGCGATCATTAACTGGGATGGGGCTAAAAAAGAAATTCTAAAATTAAGCGAAATTATGGACACGAGATATTCCTCAAAATATGCTCCGACACAAAAATTTGCGATTTTCGATTACTGGAGCAAGAAATTCTTGGGAATTCATAGTCTCGAAGAAGATTTTATGAGCCCGAAGATTGAAAAACATGGCGTTCTCTATATTTCCATCGTGCCGGTTCAATCGGAACAGATCGATGCCCCGATCTTCCTATCATCCACATTACATATTAAGCAAGGATTAGCGGAAATCAAATCATACGTGCAAGAAAAAGAAAAACGAAAAATAACCCTCGAGTTAGAATTAGCAGGAATTCATCAAGGATCGCTTTTCTTTTTGGTTCCTTCGCGAATGGAACTGAGATCAGACTCCGCATCGGTGAAAACATACGATGTTCTCAATGGAAGATTAGCCGAAGTCAGTTTAACCTTGAATGAAAAAGCGAAAATTACGCTCCAATATTGATCCGCATAAAAAAAGTCTGAAAAAAAGTTTCCATGAACCGAGTTATCCACGTTCTGATTTCGGTGTGGGTATTCTGCGGGACTGCCCGTATTCCCTATTTTTTTTATTTTGTTCACTTTGATAAATCGATTTTATGCAGTAAAAAGTCGATTCAATTGAAAACGTA
>CAZUTM010000193.1:0-8676 GCA_964623665.1 uncultured archaeon | reverse complement strand
TGGGGGGTTCTTCAACGGATTTTATTTCTTTAGCCGGTTCTTCCACATGATCTTCATCTATGTTTGGTGCTTCGCCGGATTCTTTTTGTACAGCTTGTTCTTCACTCGGTTTTATTTGTTTTGCTTTTTCTTCGCCGGATTCTTTTTGTACAGCTTGTTCTTCACTCGGTTCTATTTGTTTTATCGGTGCTGCACTTGCGACTATATCATTTGATTCTTTTTTATTATTTTCTGTTAAACTCTCTTTCAATTGATTATCTTTTATTTCATGTTCCTTTTGGGATATTGCAGTGGTTCTATGATCTGTTTGGGGCTCCATTTGATTTTCAGATTTATTTTCTGATTCTTTAGTTGTTTTACTTGTTTTTTTCGTCATATTATCTCACTCCTACAGGTTTAATAAAAAGATCCGCATCAAGATCTTCTTGCGACATTTGTATCTTTCCATCGGATGTTAAAAACATTAAGACCTCAAATAATTTCACTTCTTTCATCTTTCTGACCTCTTTTGGTAAATTTTGATCTTCTCCAATAAGCGTTGTGAGTTCATTATATGTCACCCCCAATTCTTGAGACCTTTCTCCTCCTAATCTATACATGGTGATAATTTTGTTCAACCAAAAATTTTTTAATTCTTCAATGGTTTCTTCTTTTCCAAGAATATGCTTTAAGAGTTCCGGAGGTAACCTTCCTTTTGTTCGGATCACTTTTTGTTCTTGCTTCTGCGCTAATTTTTCTTCTCTTCTTATTTTTAATCTCTCTCTTTGTTGCATCGTTTCTAATATCGCAAATTTCAATGCCCCAAATAATTCTTCTTGAGTTGCAATTTTTCTCGATTCTCTAAGTGGTTGTGCTATCGTTTTAGGAATTTCTCTTTGAGTTCTTTCTTTAATTTCTTTTTCTTGAATCTTTTCTTCTTCGTCGATCACATCTTTAATTTTCCAATGATGCATTTTAGCTGCAGAATACACTGCAATCCCTGAAATTCTAAAGTTAATATAGTCCTCTTGAAGCATTTTTTCAGTAAATTGATTAATCAAACCGGATAAATCGTATTTCAATGCATCAGAAGTTTTAACTAAGTTAGGATCAAGCAATGAGCGCCAAGGCTCTTCCAACCACCATTTTTTGGGCAAATTTTCCATATCGATATTTTCATCATCAACCACACCAACATCGGATTCATATACTTCAACAACTTCTTTTTCTTTTGGCGGTTCTTCGGATTTATCTTTCTTTGATTTTTTGGTTTTTTCTTGCTCTCCATCTGTAGGAACGGCGTTTTCTGCCGGGATTTCATCCAATTTTTGCTGTTTTTCTTTTTTCTTTTCTTTTTTCGGTTTTTCCGCTTTTAACGTTTCATCCTTTGCTTCTTTTGCTTCTTCAGATTTTTTTCTGGCCATTTTTAACCCTCCATTGATATCAATTGGAAAAAACGATTAAGCGGTGGGATTTCCTCCGCCTTCGGCTGCCAATTTTGAAGCATCGGCTTCGACTTGTTCTGAAAGGTCATGCATAAAGATATCCGTTATTTGGTTTTGCATGGCAACTCCATAAATCCGGTCTGCATTCGAAATATTTTCTTCTCGGTGTGAAATTACAATAAATTGTGCGCGTTTGGAATATTCTTTAATAACATTAGAAACCGCGAATACATTTGGACCATCCAACGCTGCATCGATTTCATCCATGATATAGAAAGGCGCAGGATAGAAATTTTGCACAGAGAAGATGAATGAAAGGGCAACTAATGTTTTTTCTCCTCCGCTCAATATATCCAAGGAACTAATTTTTTTACCTCTTGGCCTCGCTTCGATTTCGATACCGCCTTGGAATGGATCGCTGGGATTCTCAAGCATCATTCTTGCAGATCCGCCTGGAGAGAGTTTTTCAAAGACTTCAGAAAAGACTCTGTTTATCTCATGGAACGCTTTCATGAATTGCTTTCTCTTTTCCAATTCCAAGCGTTCGATTGAGTCCATGATTGCTTTTCTCTCTCTCTGTAAAGTTTGTCTTCGGGTATCGATTTCATCAAACCTTTCTTTGATTTCGTCGTAATATTCAATTGCTTTAAGGTTGACCGGTTCTAATGCTTTCTTCTCTCTTGTTGCTTGGTCGATAGATTGATTCAATCCGGATTCAGATAAATCGGGTGTAACGGGCGGCAATGTTCCATATTCTTTTCCCATATCAAATAAACCTTGAATTTTTTCATTGAGAACCGATTTTCGGGAATCAAGTTGATTTAATATTGTTGTTTGCTTGGATAACTGTGCATTAAGTTCGCTAAATTCATCTCTTAATTGATTCTGTTTATTGAAACCTTCTTGTAACTCTTGATTTAATTTGTTTATTTGAGCCACTTTTTCAGTTTTGAGTTGTTCTAAGGATCCTATTTTTTCATCAACAGATTTAATTGTTTCCTCTAATTGGCTTATATTCTTTTTAGTATATTCGGTTTCTTGAACGATTTCTTTAATTTCTAGATCTCTTTTAAGCATTTGCTCTTGTTCAGACATTGTTTTATTGGCTGCTTGGACTTCTTTGTTTAATTGAACGATTTTGTCACGATTGTCAGTCTCGACCTTTTCCAGATCTTTTCTTTCTTTTGTTAATTCTGCGATACTCTCTTCTTCTGCTTTGATTAATTTATTCTTCTCATCAATTTCCTTATTCGCAGTGTCTATCTGTTCTTTATTGATTGCAATTTTCTCTTCCGCTTCTGCGATTTCAGCTTTCAAGCTTTCAATCGATTTTATCAATTTCTGAACTGTTTCGAGGCCTCTGATTACATCGGTGATTTGTTTCAATTTTTCGTTTTCTTTATCGATATTGACTTGTAATTCTTGCGCCTTGGTAAATTTGTTTTCTTTATCTTGTTTCAATTTATTTATGTTCTCTACAATCGCAGTGATTTCCTCATTGATTGAACCTATTTTTTTATCCAATTCGGTGATTTGACCTTTTTTATCTTCAATAATTTTCTTTGAAGTCTCGATTTCCTTTTCCGCTTCTTCTCTTTCCTTGAGAATTCGATTGATGGTATTTAGTTCATTTAGGTCTGCTTGAATTTTAGCAAGTTCGTTGTTTATATTATCGATTTCACCTTGAATCGCTTGTTGCTCTTTCCAATAACTCTCCGAAAACTCTTTAATTTTCTTTAAATCCGTATTGATCTCTTCAATCTTCTTAGTATTATTCGCTATTTGTTCGTTTTTAGATTTTAACTCTTCATCCGTCTTATCCGCTTTAGCACTTAGCTCCTTGATCTTCGTTTCAAGTTCTTTTATCTTGGTATTTGTTGAATTAAACTCATTTTTCTTTTGTTCCAATTTGGTGGTAAGCGTTGCAAGCTCCGTTTGATACCCCGTGTTTTCTTTAGAGAGGGTGGCAATTTCATTATTAATTTGATCGAGTTCCATATAGATATCGGAGGATTGACTCAATGTCAATTTGGAAAATACGATTCTTGCATTATCAAACAATTCGGATAAATCCTTAATGAATGTATCAATAGGTTCCATAGATTTTTTTAATCCTTCATCTTGAGATGAACGCACATTGCTCATAAAGTTATCAATAACAATTTTAGTGTTTTCATTAAGCATATTGAATTGAGATAAAATTTCTTTCATGTTGCTTTCGAGCTCTTCAGGTGATACTTTTTTCTTCGAATCCACTGTTTCCGATATTATTTTGAAGATATCATTGATATCCAATACATAGTTCTTGAAATTGTTTACCGTATCATCCAAGACTTCTTCTCCGGCATTTTGCATTGTACTTTTAATCTCGTTAATGGAAAAATTAATCCTTTCAAGCATCATCTCAAGAATTTTCAAGACACTATCTACTTCATTCTTAGATGACTCGTACTCCGCTTCTCTTCTTTTAATATCCACTTGTTTCTGTTCTTTTTCTTTAACTTTTTCATCAATTCTCTTTAAACATGAATCTTGTTTCTTTTTAATTTTTTCCATTGATTCTTCAAAGGTTTTGATATCTGCGGCTAATCCTTGATTTAACAGATCGAGCCCGGTTTTATCTCTTTCTGCATTCTTCAAGTCTTTACGCATGTTAGCGACTTCTACCTTTAATGCGGCAATTCTGTTATTAAAATCATTAATTTCATTTTGAACTGCATTCCGCTTTAATTCTAAACCCTCTTTTTCCACTTCCTTTTTCTTTTGCCCTGACTGCAAGTTGTTAAGCTTATCTTTGGTGGTTTTTATTTGATTTAGCTTCTCTTTTTCCTTGTCTTTTAACGCCTTAATTGCTTCCTCGATGGATTTTCCTTGAGACAGTCTGTTATATTCATTTGTCAAATCTTGGATCTTTTTATTCAATGTTAAAATTCGATTTTCGGTCATAGATATCTCTGCTTGCTTGCTCGAGATTTGCGATTTAGTTTCGGTGATTTTATTATTTGATTTTTCTTTTTCCTTTTCAATCTTGATGATTTCTTTATCCAACTCTTTTTGCTCTTTGTTTAACTGTGCGATGCTTGCCCTCAAGTCTTCAATCGTTTTTAAGATATTATCGGATTGCTCTTGTGCCTTTTTTAACGCCTCTTCAATTGATTCATCTTCTTTCTTAAGTTTTTTCAATTCGGTTTCTTCTTTTTCCTTCTTATCGCTATTTTTCTTTATATTTTTATTTAATAGATTGATTTCAGCATCCAATTTGGAGATATTTTCCCGAATTTTAGAGATCTCAGATAAAATAGTAGATTTCTTTTTATTATGCTCTGCTATCTTTGATTCCCGGATTTTTTGCTCGGAAACCGCCTCAGCAATAACAGAGTTTGTTTCATCAATTTGTTTTTGCAAGGTTTCCAATGCTTGCTTGGTTCTTGAAATCAATAATTCATATGTTTCGCCTTCGGCTAATTTGGTCTGTTGTTCCTCTAATTTTTTCTTTCTATCGAATAATCTATCTAAGTTCGCTTTGGCCGCTTTTAATTCCGCCTCTTTGGATGAAAGCTCAGTTCTCGCATTAGAAATGTTTCGATCCAATTCCTCCTTTTCCGAGTTATGGGTATCTAACTGATTTTGTAAATTTTTAATAAAATGATTTATCTGATCTATTTCATCTTTCTTTTTATTAATTTTTGAATTCAAATCTTCAATTATCGTTTTTGTCTCATCGATCTCATGTTCCACTTTTTCTTCTTCGGCCCTTAAAATTGATATTTTTAATGCGATTAATTGGGCATTATATTTTTGAATCGCATTATCCAATTCTTTCCAACGTAATGCATCGTTTTTCTCTCGTTCCACTTTCTTTAATTGAGTCGACACTTCCTTGTATATTGCTTCGAATTGTCCCAAATCTTGGTCGGCTTTTTCTAACTCAGCGAGCGATTGGTTTTTCATTTCATCATATTTTTCAAGCCCGATTAAGGATTCGATAAACAGCCTTCTATCCGTAGTATTCATGTGTGTAAGTTCTACAATTTTTCCTTGTAGAACGAATTGATTAGAGCCATCAGGATCAATCGAGGCTTGAGCCAAAGCATTTAAAATATCTTGTCGGGTTGCATTTTTTCCGTTCACTTTATATCCGGAACGGCCATCGGTATAAATATGTCGAGAAATGATATAATCATCCGAGTCTATAGGAAACACTCGGTCTTTATTATCAAAATAAATCTCCACTTCGGCCCGGTTCGCGCCTTTTTGCGTTTTTGTTCCTGCAAAAATTAAATCTGTTAAGTTTTTCGCCCTCATGGTTTTTTTACTTAATCTCCCTAATGCAAAACATATCGCATCTACAATATTAGACTTACCATTGCCATTTGGACCCACAATACATGTGAATCCGCTTCCGAACTTGACCGAAACCGTTCGATCTCCGAAAGATTTGAAACCAGTCATTACAATTTTCTTAATATAGGTCATCGACTCACCGAACTTCTTTCTTTTTTCTAATTGTACAATGATCGAAGACAAATTTTAAGTTTTGTATTTGGGAAACAAAAAATGTAGGAAAAAAATGCATTGGGAGATAACACGCTGTTATTCTTCTTCTTCCGCGAGCGCAACCGCAACTTTCTTCATTTCTTCATTGAATTTGGCGTAATTGCCTTCCAACATTTGCAAATGGCTCGTGAGGATTTCTTTCGGTTTGGTCTTCATTTCGTATTGCTCTTTAATTATGTTGATCAGGTGTTTTCCAAAGATCTTGGTGATTTTCACATCGGTTTTCAAAGAATAATACTCGTTCTTATTTTCATCGTAAAGTACGGATAGCATTCCCGCGTCCCAAAGTTTCCGAATGGTCCCATCGATGTCATCTACGCCTTTCTTTCGAAGCTTTTCCAATTGGGGTTTCGTCACACATGCAATTCTGAGCAACTTGAACACCTCGAACACTTGAGGGTCGAGCAATACCTTGATCAGATTTGCTTCATCATCTTCCGATGGGTAGTATGATGCAAAATAAAGTTTTACTTCATCAACGAATTGGCTGTGCAAAGATTGTGGGAGGCCGGAACCGGAAAGATTTTGAATCACACGTAAATTTGGTCGTCGGTGAATATCAATATCTTGAACCAAGAATACATACTCCATGTTCTTTATTGTTCTTCCTTCAATCAACCCAAGATTATAGAATGGTCTGAGAACGGTTTCCACGTCAAAGAATGAGTCTTGGAATTGATCTTTCAACCATATTCCGAGTTCCGATTTGATTACCGAACCTTCGGTGCGGAATCGTTTCATAACTTGGCGTCTCACTTTGTCTTCCAAAAGGATAAGCAGTTGTTGTTCCCAATTCATCTTTGGATACAATGAAAGCCGTTGGAATAAGTTTGGAAGCATTGAATTCAAGCGATCTCGATGTTCCACAACTTGAATTATCGTTTGGGAGATATCGCCCAATCCATCTTCGTACAAATCCGCGTTATCATTGTGATCCAAGACTGCAATTACATACGTTTGGGTTTCGGGGCCGGTATAATATGATGCATAAGAAACGGTTCCAGAAACCATGGAAATCATCCCGGCTTCACCAGAATATTCGTGTGTGGAATATAACTGCATCATACTTTCATTCGGAATTTCGATTTCTTCGGGATATTTTGCAATTAGATCCGCACCAACGCGTTCGTCCCATTTCATGACTACGAGTCCCAACATTTTACATTCCCTCCTCTTTTCGTGCAGGTTTGTTCAATTTAACATCAATGGCTTGAAGATCCTTCTCAAGATCATTTTCGATTTCTTCTTGATAGGTTTCGACCAAATTCTTTCGATCCACCGAACCATCCTTGTTAATTGTCTTTCTCAATGCCATCATCGTTCTAACCAACGGCGGAATCTTCGATGTCTGATATATTTTATTTCCAACAAGCGTTCCGACAATCAATACAGCACCTACGATCCCTAACAGCACATAGAAAAGCGGAATTCCCTCTGATATTTCTTCCATTTTGATCACCAGTGATACTTCACGTACCACCATATCGTAATGTTCTATTTCGATTACCAATGTTCCGGAAATTTGGGCATCCCGGAAGAATGCTTGAACATCTTCAAACGATTCGGTGGCTTCATACACTCCATTTCCTTTGTTTTGGAACTCTATTGTACGATCTAATCCCGATAATTTGATTGAGACTTTTGCGTTATTAATGCTCTGCCCTGTAGCAGTGTCCGTCAATACAATTTTTAAATTAAAGGGTGTTCCTTTTACTTTTTCAATCGTTGTCTGTCCGGCAAAATCGCTTGCTAATTCGATGGCGGCAGTTCTATTTTTGATTGTGAGAAAGATAATGGATTGTCGTTGGTCGAAATTTGCTTTTCCAATGGTGACAAGCAAGATATATGAACCCACCGGCTTTGTTGAAGTCTGGAAATCCAATTCGAATGTGCCATTTTGCATCAATTGAAGTTCTCCGATTCCGCTGGAGCCGTTTGTAATGAACTCCCAAGAATAGTACGCAACGGTCGGATCTGTAATTACCGGTTGCGAGCCCAGCACCTCTTTGTATGTGAAATAGAATTTGTGAGTGTCGAGTTTATTCATTTCCATGCTAATTCGCATGATATCGGTGGTTGCTTGCCGATTCTTCGATGATTCACTCAATGTGGTTGGCCGAGATAATATATTGATGTACAACGTTCTTACACCAATGGTATAATTCTCTTTTTCAACGGTAACATCAATACTATATTTTCCGATGTTTGGTGAATCCCCTGTGTTAATCGTGAATGTGTAGTAGCCCGGATTCATCGGATCTTCTCCGATTAGTGCTCCGCTTCCATATGTCCATGAGTAATTAAGTAATCCGCCCGAGAGTCGCTGTCCTCCAAAATTAAACGAGATCGTTAAATTAATCAACTCGTTATAGTATTGCCCTACGGTGAAGTCGGCGATTTGTTGCGCCGGATTTGAATAATTATGGAGATTAAGAACGGTTGACCTTGCTTGAATAACAACAAGATCGGTTAATGGGAAGGGGTCTGGGAAACCCGTGACTTTTCCATCTACTCGAACGATATAATTGCGACTTGTGTATCCTGCAGAGAAGAGGGATGAGTTTAAGGAGATTTGATAGATTCCATTTCCAGTATGGGTCATTGTACTTCTATAAAGAAGCTGTGGTTGAATTCCCCAAATATATACCGAGAAATTCACGAATTCTGGATTCGAAACCGGAACCCAATTTGCACC
>CAZUTM010000192.1:0-8710 GCA_964623665.1 uncultured archaeon | reverse complement strand
CAAAGGTGCCGCCCGCTCGGCCGTTACCCGTGGGTTCTTGCTCCATTCGCCCGGCGGTTTCCAAGCTGTGTAAATACGAATTCAAAATTCCATTTTTAATGAGAAAAGTGGTTTTTGATTCAACCATTTCGCTATCATATTTATAGGAGCCGTTTAAATTGGGTTCTGCACCGCCATCCGTGATATTCACGAATTCGGGTGCCAATTGTGTGCCGATTTTTCCTTCCAAAATACTATCTCCTGCTAATATGCTATCCGCTTCACATGCATGACCGAAAGCTTCATGGATAAATGTTCCTGTGAGAAGCGGATCGATGATTAAATTTGTTTTTCCCGGAGAAATTTGCTTTGCATTCAGTAATTCCAACGCTTCATTTGCCGCTTCAACCGTGAGTCCTGCACAATGCTCGATGAGTTCATACCCTCCTTTATTGGAAAAAACTTTGTATCCATTTCTTATTGTGGCGTTCTCTTTGGCAAACACGTTCGTTGAAAAACGGAGAGATTGGGCCCACCGTTCAATGAATCGATCGAAAGAATTATAAGAAATCGAATGAGAAGAGTTATTTGAGAAGCCAATCATTACATTTGTGATTTTGGGATCCAAACTCTCGGCATTTTTGGCTTCTTCTTTAACAAAAGACACCTTTTCTCCGAAATCGACATCCATAACCTTTTTTTTAACTTGAATGCTTGTTACATCTTTCATTGGTTTCAATTGATACAATTTGAATTTTGTTTTTGATAGTTGAGATGTCCAATTCGCTAATTTAGCGCTTTTTTCAAAAGATTCTTGAATTTTGTGGAGTTCCAAGCCGTAACCGTAAGAAAAACCCCATCCTCCATCTTTAAATGTTAATACAGAATATTTTTCATTCATATCTTCATGAATGTTTGAGGTCCTTTTTTCTTCATATGAAATGCCTTGAGAATGGGATTTATGCGTCCTGATAAGAAAATAATTCACAGCGTGTTTCTTCGCCAAATCATGAAATTTATTGAAATCATTATAATCCAAAGAGATATTCAATTCCTCATCCCTAAGTTGCGTTGTTGTTGTATTTTGAGTCATAGCTCTTCCTTCAAATAAATGATTGATTGTTTAAATTCTTAATTTTTTTAGTTTCAATTAATTCGATAAAAATCTGAGAAGAAAAATAATAATACGATAGATGCTAGCAATGAGATTGAGAATTTAGAACATAAAATGACATTAAATAATTATTTAACGATCATTTGTCCATATTTAAAAGGTTTGGAAACGAATTTTATGATGATCTCCCCGTACTCATTTTTTGTTTTCATGATTAAGCCTTCATCATACATCTTGTCCAATATCGTTTCGATTTGAACCCGTTGAAAACCGCTATTTTCACACAACAGCAACATCGCATTCAGCGGGATTTTATTGCCGAATTTCACGCTTAATTGAGAAAGAAGATCGCCTAATAGGGCCATTTTGGAAATTCTCTTTTCAGATGTTCTTTGTCCCAATTGGCTTTTCATTGTTTCGAAATCTCCCCGCTTATTCTCAGGTATTTTGAAATACTGAACCGCCAAAACGGCTTCTTGCACTGAATCCACCGTTTTCAATACGAATATTTTATGATGAGCATTGGTATGATTGCAAGTTGGACATTTTTTGGATTTTTGGTCTTCGCGAATATAGAGATATAGCCCACATTTTTGGCATCGAAAGATTCTGAAGTGCATAGTTTTCAAAAAGAGGGTTTGATTTTTTAATCCTAATACCCAAAGAGAGAAAAAAGGAATGAAAATAATTGATTGAATAAGTCAATATATTTGATTAAGCATCCGGATTTTTACCTCGAAGGTAAATTTCTATCCTTTTTTTCGACAATTGTTCCGCTTCCAATTTTGCTTTGCTAAAGTCGATGGGAAAACGATTTTTCAGAGGCGATTTTTTATGTGCCCAAATCGTGAGATTTACCATCGGTTTCACCAAGAATCTTGAGGGTCCACAAATTTGAGCAGCAAGTCTAAATGCTTCAAGCCCATCATCATCCCAACCTCCCACAAGTGCAGAGAAAGGATAAACAATAAGCATTGGAAAAGTAAAAAGAGCAATTAAAAGCGTCGCGGCCAAAATCCCTATTGCGAGAATCATGTTATCTGAGGTTTGAACAACGCGATTGAACAGAGCCACCGGAATACTTGTGATTAAAAATAAAGGAATGGCAGTTAAGACTGGCGCAACAAACGTTTGGTAGAAATTCGGTGCGATGGAAAACTTAATCGTTCGCTTCACAAATAACCATTGAAATACCAATTTTGAACAAAACGCGGGTACATCAGCGGTAATATAAAGGGCTAACGCATAATTCGGACCCAAAATGGTTAGAAGGGAACCCCAAGGATTTAAGAAAAAGAAAAATGATAAGGCCCGAACCGTTTGTTCTATGAATAAAGCAAAAGTTTGATATTCCGGTTTATTAATTCCTTGGGCTACCGAAGACCCGAAGTTAATCGGAAAAATTAAAAGCCGTGTTATCAATAGAACGGGCATAATCTCTGCCGCTAACGCATATTCACCCGAAAGATAGCGAAATACCGGCGGGATTATCATATATATCATTACGAAAAGAAATGAAGCGATATGTGCCCAATGCTTCCATTGCTGCTTGATGTAATATTGGGTAAGATTGTGATAGCCGTTATTATAACTTTCGCTTATGGCCGGCGTGATCGTGAATGCAACCGAAGTCACGGATGCGACACCGCTTGCAAGCGTGAATAAAGCGATTATGGTAGTATAGTTGGGCAACCAATTCATCGTCATCAAGAGCACCAAAAATTTCACGCCTGCCTCCACCGCATATGCAGGAACCACCTTCAAGCCGTAGATTAAAACCTCTTTAACCAACGACGCATCAAAATCCGGAATAAATGTATATCGCATCTTGTACCCCAATGGTTTAATTACTTTCGAGAAAAACCACGTGGCCAAGATCATTCCCGTGAAATCGTTGATATAGGAGCCAAAAATGAATCCCAATGCGGCCCCCATGACTTCTCCGATGATAGGATTATTCGCACCCCACCATCGACCCAATAAAATGAATCCGATTTGGTTGATGGATTGGAATAGCACATTTTGAAAGAGTTCGACAATGATTTGTTTGTCATGTTGTTGGAAAGATGCGAGAGCATGTTTATAGACACCGAGCATCCCCGGCCATTGTGTGAGCGAAAAAATTAAGAACGGCCAAGCAAGGAATGCGTTTGTTGATTGTCTTACTTGACCTAAAACATAAATTGCAACTATTGAGGTCTGTACCAACCCCGTAAATAGTTGGAACCACGAAAAAAATTGAAGGTATTGAATTGCGCGCTTTGGATTTTTGACAGCATGTTCAGCAATGAACCGCTCGATGGCGAGACCGGTGCCCAAGTCAAACATCACAAAGAGCAGTTGAAAATAAGTCGTGACAACCGTGGCCATGCCCAATGCGGTGGGATCCGGCATGAGCACTGAAGGGATCAGCCACCCGATGATTAAGATACCGGGTATGGCGGCAATAAGAATAAAGATATAATTATACCAAAAAGAAGCGATAGGTCGGTGCATGCCCGCTGAATTCCACAAAATATCATGTTCCGAAAGTGTATTGTTTTGCTTCGCGGGAGTTTCGGGGCTTTCCATGTGGTAAATAATTATTTTAAATATAATAATTTTCCGTAAAAAAAGTGAAAATGAATTGCGCCGAGAAGGGCTTGAAAAAAAAGACCAGAAAAACGCTTATAAGAATTTTTTCCAATCAGAGAACGATTTTGGATATTTTGCTTTATCACCGAGTTCTTCAGCAATTCTGAGCAATTGGTTGTATTTTGCATTGCGCTCAGATCGGCAAGGTGCACCGGTTTTAATGAACCCGTTGCAAAGCGCCACAGAGATATCAGCAATCGTACTGTCTTCGGTTTCACCGGATCGGTGCGAGACCACAACGCTGTAATCATTCTTGTAAGACATATCCGCAGCCGCGAATGCCTCGGTTAAACTTCCGATTTGGTTGACTTTTAACAACAATGAATTACCCGCACCCATTTTAATTGCCTTTTCCAAGATTTTGGTGTTGGTTACGGTCAAATCATCATCCACGACTTGGCATTTGCCCTTGACTTTTTTGGTTAACGCTGCGAAACTTTCAAAGTCATTTTCGTCAAACGGATCTTCAAATGATTTTATCGGATAAGTATTAATAATGTCGACATAATAATCGATCAATTCGCCGGCCGTTTTCATTGAACCATCGATTTTGTATTTTCCATTCTCATAAAAGCTGGTTGCGGCGGCGTCAATTGCCAAGACCACATCTTTTAAGGGATCGAAGTTCGCTTTTTGGATTGCTTCCATGATAACATCTAAAGCTTGTTGGGTTTTATCGATTTTCGGGGCAAATCCACCTTCATCACCCACGTTGATTGATGTGTGTCCATATTTCTTTTCAATGATTTTGGCCAAATGAGCATAGACTTCAGCAATCATTTGGATCCCTTGGTGCATTGTTTTAGCACCCACCGGCATAATCATGAATTCTTGGATTGCAAGGTCTCCACCCGCATGTTTTCCGCCGTTCAATACGTTGGACATGGGGACGGGCATCAAAAAGTCTTCTCTTGGTTTGGTAACTTTGTTTTTCACGGTATACAGATATGCATAAAGAGGCATTCCTGATAATTTAGCGGCTAATTTTGCCGCGGCCATTGACACTGAAAGAATAGCATTTGCACCCAATTTTGCTTTGGTCGGGGTTTTATCCAATTCTTTAATCATGAAATTGTCCAATTCGTCTTGTTTATTGCACTCCATACCGTTAATAGCCGGTGCAATGATATCATTAACATTTGAGACCGCTTTAGAAACATGGGCACCGAGAAATTCTTTTCCACCATCTCTCAATTCAACTGCTTCATGCTCTCCCGTTGATTTACCCGAAGGTACTGCGGCACGAGCCATAACATCACCGGCCCAAATGTCCGTTTCAACGGTCGGTTTCCCTCTGGAATCAAGGATCCAGCGGGCTTTTACTTTCGTGATACTGTACTTGCTCATATCGATCATTTTTTAAAAATTAGAAATCTCAAATAAGGTTTTTGTTCCCTTGATCAGTCTTTAAAAGTCAAAGACCTCCGGTCAATTAATAAAGAATATTCGGAGATCTTGTCCCCTCCTTAATAAACAATGAAAAGATAAACGCATTTCCAAACCTTTTTCTTTTATTTTATTTTTTTTTGGGTATGGGAACCGATCAAAAACCCCAAACATGCGATAAATGCGATTCGAGCGAATTTATCAATACAAATGACTCGATTCTGAAGCGACAATATCCATTCGTGGCATCTTCGTCGTTAAAAATGTGTACCAAATGCGGTGCAAAGTATATTTTGTGCCCTAAATGCAATTCTCTTTTCACACGAGTCCATCTCTCCATTGATATGGATGGAGTTCGAGATACATGCCCAATCTGCGGATATAAAAATGAGATTATCAGCAAATGGATAGCCCAAGGCGGAGGCGGATTTTGGGAGCATAATCAATAACCGAAATTTTTTTCTGCATTTCTCCCTTTTCAAATTTATGAGCAAATCGAAATTTCAACCCCCCGAAAAACTATCCCGAGGATGTATAGTTATCTTCTTGATTTTCTTTATCATCGTGAGTTATATGATAATTTCGATAATTCAAAACAACCGAAATTTCAATAATGACCAATTGGTTGGCACGTTCAAAGGAACGGCCTCGTATCCCGGATATCGGATCTTTCAGTTAAATATCACCTTTGATGGTCGGGGCCGGATAAACGGATCAATATTTAACGAAACGATCTCAAAGGATTTCAGAGGAGAGTATATCTTCCAAGTAACCGAAACGGGGAATACGCTATCGTTTTCTTTCCAAACAGAGATTGGCGTTTTGTTCTGCAACGGCCGGTATGCAAGCACTATTACGGGAGAAACTACCTTTGTCGGTGAACTCGGGTCGATAAATGGCACGCTGTTTCTTTCTCCCGTTTCGGTTTGAAGCGGAAGCCTTTTTTTCGATTTTTGATTTTAGAAAGTATGGGTTACGGAAATTTACATCCGATGGATGGCCGCTACCAAACTGAAAAGATGGCTCGATTATTCACAGAAGAATATAAATTGTCACTATGGTTGAAGGTAGAAGCGGTGTTGGCAGAGGTTCATGCAGAATTGGGTAACATCCCCCAAGAAGCCGCCAAAGAAATTGCGGAAAAAGCAAATACAGAATACGTAAAATTGGATCGGGTTAAACAAATAGAAGATATTATTCATCATGATTTAATGGCAATGGTAAAAGCCCTTACCGAGGTATGTTCTCCCGAATCCGGAAAATATATTCATATCGGAGCAACCTCTTATGATATTGAAGATCCCGCTTTGATGGTAATGAACAGTCAAGCGCTCGATGTTTTGGAACAATCTCTTCTTAAAACACTAAAAATCTTGGTAATGCAATCAGAAAAAACCAAAAATCTGGTGTGTATCGGGAGAACTCATGGACAGCAAGCATTACCTACCACTTATGGTATGAGATTCGCAAATTGGGCCTCCGAAATTGACAGACATCTCGAACGGCTCAGCGAGATGCGCAAAAGGGTAAAAGTAGGTAAGTTTTCAGGCGCGGTTGGAACGATGGATGCTTTCGGTGAAAGAGGTTTTGAGATTCAACGTAGAGTCATGGAAAAACTCGGATTAAAACCGGTTATTATTGCCAATCAAGTACTTCAACGGGATAGACACTGCGAAATTATAATGCTCACTTCATTAATTGCAGCAACAATTGATAAAATCGCGAGACAGATGCGCATACTTCAAAGAAACGAAATTGGCGAGATGTTCGAGCCTTTCAAAGACACACAAGTCGGATCCAGCGCAATGCCTCATAAACGAAATCCGCACAAAGCGGAGAGGCTCTGTTCACTCGCAAGAATCGTGAAGGCTAACGTAATGGTCGCTTTGGAAAATGTAACGCTTGAAGATGAGCGAGATCTGACCAACTCCGCATCGGAAAGAATCATCTTCGGTGAAAATTTCGTATTGCTTGATTATATGCTCTCCCAACTCAACTCAATCCTGCAAGCGGAAGAATTTGATTTAAACGCAATTCAGCGCAATCTTGATTTTACAAAAGGCGCAATATATACTGCCGCAATCATGACTAAATTGGTGGAAAAGGGCATCGGAAGACAAGAAGGACATGAAATTATGAGAAATGCAGCAATCGAGTCGAGAAAGACGGGAAAGCATCTTCGCGAAATCCTAAAATCAATTCCGCAACTCCAAGGAAAATTGACGGATGAAGAAATGGATTATATTTTCAATCCGGCAAACAATATTGGCTCCGCAGTAAAACAAGTAGAGATTGTCGTTGAAACCTTGAAAAAGAAATATAACGTTTAACCAATCTCCACACTGAAAAAAATCCCAGAGAATGACGTGCATTCAACAAAGAATAAGCAACAATGGAATTAACCAAAGAATGACCAAAAATGAAGGAATTGAATCATCATGGAAGAACAAAAGAAAAAAATGAATGAAAACCAAACCGAAGATTCGTTATATGCAAAGGTAGGCGTGTCATTCGATAAAAAAGATGTTCACAAAGCCATTGCAAAGGTTGATAAAGGGCTGTTCCCCGACGCGTTTTGTAAAATAATTCCCGATGTTGCCGGGGATCCAACCATGTGCAGCATCATTCATGCGGATGGTGCGGGCACGAAATCAAGCATTGCCTATATGATGTACAAAGAAACGGGCGATCTCAACTATTTCAGAGGATTGGTCCATGACTCGGTCGGAATGAACATCGACGATATGGCTTGCGTTGGAGTATCCGGAAATGTAATCATCTCGAACACCATCGGTCGCAATAAAAACCTCATAGATGGATCCGTAATCGCTACAATCATCGACGAATATGAACGTTACACCCAAAAACTTACGGATTTAGGATTTTCCATCACCACATGCGGAGGCGAGACCGCAGATGTTGGAGATTTGGTCAGAACATTAATCGTGGACAGTACAACCTTTGCCCGATTGAAACGCTCCGATGTAATAACACCCGATGCAATTATTCCAGGGGATGTCATTGTTGGACTTGCATCATTTGGAAAATCGACCTATGAAGATAAATACAATTCGGGAATCGGGAGCAACGGACTCACATTGGCAAGACATGGCCTCATCTCTCATCGATATTACACTAAATACCCCGAATGTTATGATCCGAATATTGAAGAGAAATATGTCTTTTTCGGAAAATATGGATTGTTGGATTCGCTTCCGAACACCCCTCTCACAATTGGAGAAGCCTTATTATCGCCCACAAGATCCTACACACCGATCTTAATTGAATTATTCAAAAAAGACCGCAAACTAATTCATGCAATTTACCATTGCACCGGAGGAGGTCAAACCAAATGCAAAAATTTCGGAAAAGGGATCCATTATCGTAAAAACGCACTATTTAAAATTCCTCCGCTCTTCGAGCGTATTCAAGATTCTTCACAAACCCCATGGAAAGAGATGTATGCAGTGTTTAACATGGGCCATCGTATGGAAATAATTTGCTCCGAATCCTTTGCACATGATGTGGTTATTCCTATTGCAAAATCTTTCGAAGTAGATGCTCAGATAGTTGGAATCATTGAAAAAACAAACCAAT
>CAZUTM010000191.1:0-8760 GCA_964623665.1 uncultured archaeon | reverse complement strand
ACCCTATTAACAAGGTTCGCAATCCGCCGGATTGAATATTAATTGCACCGATGAATCCGGATGAATCCGCGCCAATGAGATACTCTTGAATGAACGCAATCAAGAACCCGATAACCACAACGGCAATTGAAATTAATAATCCACCGGCGATAATTTTTGCCGGCAAATATTCCTCCATTGATTCCGCTCTGAACGGTTTGTTTCCGTAAAGTCCATCTAAAAGCCATTGTCTACCTCTTCGATAAAACACGGTCAAGAAGATTCCAACAAATAATAGGAAGAGGGCCATTAATGAAATAATAAACACTTGGCTGTATAATGGAAGTTGAAGGAACATTTCCCATTTTCCTTCCGGTTGAATAAGATCAGCGATACCCCAGATGAGACCGATTATAATTACAAAAACGCCAGCAATCACGATGCCAAAGAACGATTTCGAGGAGATAATCTCGCTTTTTGAAAAAAGCATACCTTCCATGTTCGTTTCGTTCTTCTTGCTTGTGTGTTCTGAATTTTGAGAATTTTCCATACTCATTATTTATTTTTGCTTCTTATATTCTTTACGGGGCTTTTTTAAGAAACAATCATGATTTTAAAAAATTTTGCTTCAATCGATGATTTTATAGAAGTTCAATAATATCAAGAGAAACGGGGGAAAAAATGATTTGCAATCCATGGGGGATAAGAAATTATTTAATTTTAGATGCCATATCAATGCCTATTTTTAATGCTCGTAAATTATCTTCCGGATCTCCAAGTTCTGTCTTGATTACATGTTCATATGTTTCCGGCTTAATGAACGGTAAACATCCCAAACCAATAGCTATACCAAGAATAATGATGTTCGTTTTTTGATTGGTTCCGAAATGTTGTATTGAGAGGTCGGTGAAATTCTGGATAAATACATGGCCCGGCTTCCCATTGTTAAAGCCCAACAGCACTTCTTTGATTTTTTCTAATGTGGGGTATGTATCCATATCGGCGCTAATCAGAATCGGCGGTATGTCTCTGCTGTTGACAATAAAAATGGTTTTTTCTGAGCAGAAGATTCCTTGTCGGAGTGCTTCAACAGGCTCGATAGCAAGAACCAGATCGGTATCTCCGAAACATATTGATGGCGAATGTAGATTTTTTCGTTCGTCTTGATGCAATTTCATTTGATAGCGTGTATGGCTGGTGATCGCCCCTTCTCGCTGCGCCAATCCGTGCATCTCCGAGCCGAAGATTCTTTCAGCGCCGGGGTTTTCTCGCTGTGCTGCGAATTCTATGAGCCGCTTGAGTGTTATGACCCCTTGGCCCGCCGTTCCGGCAATCAAAACGTTCACGATATCGGTGGGTTGTTTAGAGATCACGAAATGGCACCTCCTTCTCAAGCGGATTAACAATGGTCCGCATTATGGCCCCATTGGGACAGATTTGAAAGCACACTCCGCATCTCACGCATCGATCTTCATCAATTTTCATGTGCGGTCTTCCTTCTTCTTCGGTTTTTCGAATTGCCGGACAACAAAGATCCCGAACGCATTCATAGCAAGATTGACACCCGTAGATTTGGTATACAGTTTCTTGAACAATTTCTCCATTTTTAAAGGCCTTCTTAATTTCTGATTGTCGATATCGATTTGCTTGCAGTGCACATTCTCTTTTTACAATCAGCACTTTCAAACCTTTAATCTGTCCTGCTTTTTCCAATGTTTTAATCAACTCATGGGGCTGATAGGAATCAACAACCCATAGATTTTGAACCCCCATCGCTTTGCATATTTGTTCAATGGATATTTTGTGTTCTTCGGTAATGCCTAAAACGGGTTGATGGCCGGTCATGGCGGTCCATGAATTAAGAAATATGATAAGCGTGATATTGCTGTTATAATTTACCGCTTCGGCCAAAGGTTGCATCCCGGAATGCAGAAAAGTGGAGTCGCCAATAAACGCCAGGATGTTTTGGTCGGTTTTTTCCGAAAGGCCGATCGCTGCTGAGAGACCCCCGGACATGCAAATAATGAAATCGGTGCACAAATTCGGCGGAAAGAATGACATCACATAACATCCGATATCACCCGCAACAACGGTGTTTTTCAAGCCAGCGGTGGCTTTTCGAATCGCATATAATGTAGCTCTTTCCGGACAACCCGCACAAAAGGTCGGAAATCGCTTTGGTACCAACCCGATATACGTTTTATTGTATTCAATCGCTTTAATCATCGCGGGGTTGGGGGTTTTTCCCAAACATTTTGCCAAGCATTGAGCCACGAGCCCGGTAGAATATTCGCCGTAACCCGGAAAATAATCCTTACCGTGAAGGGTAACATCCATTTTTTTATTTTTGAATAGTATTTCAGAGATGGTTGTTTCCAAATAAGGTTCTAATTCTTCTATAACGATGATTTTCTTTTTGTCTTGAATAAACGACAAGATCTCTTTTTCATTTAAGGGATATATCATTCCCAATTTTAATATTGCCACTTCATCGCATCCCAGTTGATGCAAGGCTTCTACGGTATATCCAAACGGCATTCCCGATGTTATAATTCCGACATCGCTAAATGAGCCTTTCCCGGTTCCCTCGAAAATTTTATTTAATCCTAAATCGGGAATGATTGAACGGATTTTTTCTATTCTTTCATAGAGTCGTATGTGATTGTTAATTGCATAAGGCGGAAGAGAGCACAGTTTTTCAACATTCCTTGTAAACATGCCTTTGGCTTTTCCATATTTTAATTCACCGACTTCTACGATACCCCGAGAATGCGCCGAGCGGGTGCTTGTTCTGAAATAAATCGGGATGTCCATCTTTTCACTTAACTCAAACGCGATTTTAATCCAATCCTTGCATTCTTGAGGAGTTTGAGGTTCAATTATCGGCAAATGAAACATCCACCCATAAAATCTCTCATTCTGCTCTTGATGAGACCCCAAAGAACCGGGATCCGAGCCCACAACCAATACCAATGCACCGGGATTGGGCCCGTTTAGCGCTATCACGGATAATGCATCCGAAGCAACGTTTACACCCACATGCTTCATCGGGGCAAGAGCTCGCACCCCCGTCCATGCCGCACCGACCGCTTCAGAAATACACACGGCTTCATTGATGGACCAATGATGAACCAACCATCGCTTCAGTTCAGGATCGCTTTCTAACAGCGATTGAAACGTTTCTCCGATATCGCTTGTGGGCGTTCCGGGATATTGCGAGATAAAACTCACACCGCACTCCAAACAGCCTCTCACAATCGCCTCATTTCCTATCATCATGACCCTTGTTCCTTTTGGCACATAAAATCTCTCATCTTTTCTACCCATTGCCATTCGCCATTATACATTTTTATTCCAAAGACACGCTTCGTAATATGCAAATATACGCTCCGATTCTTCAAAAAATTCTCTTAAAAGAAAAATATCTTTCGAAATATCTCGAAAAGCGCAATTTGGGAGGCCTTTTTTACGCGCCCTCATTATTATGATCGTATGAAAATCGGAATACTTACGGGAGGCGGAGACGCACCCGGACTGAACGCCGTTATCTACGGTGCATTATTGCAAGCGGCAAAAACCGGCAACAAGGTCATAGGTATCAAAAAAGGCTGGGAATTTTTTGCCATCGAAAAAAGCAAAATCGACCAAAAAACCATCGAAAAATACACGGTGGAACTAAATGTCGCAACATTGGATGATCTTCATATCCAAGGAGGAACGATCTTATATTCCAGTCGAACCAATCCTTTTAAGGATGTATCGAAAGCAAAAACCCCCGAAGAAAAAGCCGCAATTAAGAAGAAAGTCGCAGATGATTTAACGGAAAAGATGAAGATGCTCGGACTTGATGCCTTAATCGCAATTGGCGGAGACGATACATGCGGTGTGGCGGCAGCGATGTACGAATACACAAAAGCTAATGTTGTATGCTGTCCGAAAACCATCGATAACGATTTAAACGGCACAAATTATACGTTCGGATTCTTCACCGGAGCGCAACTCGCTTCGAACATGATGGACAATCTCGTAACCACAGCAAAATCCCACCAAAGAATCTTTGTGGTTGAAGTCATGGGTCGAGATGCCGGCTGGCTCACATTGTATTCGGGTATAAGTGCCGGTGCCGCTGTGGTTTTATTACCGGAGAAGAACTTTTCATTGGAAAAAGATATCATTGACCCCATTATCGAACGCGCTAAAGTAGGGTATGAATATCACATCATTGCCCTTGCTGAAGGTGCCCAACCAACACCGGATTCGTTGAAAAACGAATTTAAGACCGTGTCTCCCGAATTCTTAGCGGGGCTCAAGAAAGACTCGTTCGGAAATCCAATCCTTGCCGGTGTGATAAGCAAGGTCATTATTGATGAACTTAACAAGAGCGAAAAACTCAAAAAAGCACTTAAAGATGAAGGATTCCCCGTTGAAGTTCGAGATGTGGTCTTGGGACACAATATGCGAGCCGGAACACCTACAATCTTTGATCGTGTATTGGGGTTGAGATACGGATTAAAAGCGATGAAGTGTGTGGAAGCGGGCGATTTCGGAAAAATGATGTCTTTGCAAGGCACAGAAATAGTGACCGTTCCGGTAATTGAAGGATCTAAGAAAAAATATGTCCAATTGGACAGTGACCTTATGGAATTAAAGGACTTACTCTGCTCGCAAAAGTATTTAGCAAAAAAGAAAAAATAAAATGGAATTTCGATGCTTTTCATTTAAGTTATTTTTTCAAAGAACTTTTTTATTTTTTGCGCTATTTGAGATCTTGAGTCAAATGGACACTGAAGAAAAACAACAAAAAAAGGGCTTTTTTCAATCGATAAAGGCATCAATTCTCCGAATTCTCGATTCTCTTAACTTTAAAAAAATGAATTTCGTTGAAGCGTTCTTTACGCTTGCCTTTCTTATCATCATGGGTCTGATGGTATTTCTCTACGGATATACCTTGCTGAAAGACAAGACATTATTTACACGAATCATCTTGGAGTTCTTTGTGATTCCGGTAACGCAAATGGGTGTTTGGGGTGTATTCCTTTACTATGGAATCATGATGGTGCAATGTATCGTGGCGCCAATACCTTCCGAGTTGGTTCAAATTGTCGGGGGGCTCTTGTACGGAGTTGTCTGGGGGTCATTCTTTTCGCTCACCGGAATTATGATTACG
This sequence comes from uncultured archaeon, assembly GCA_964623665.1. Lineage (GTDB taxonomy): Archaea > Asgardarchaeota > Lokiarchaeia > Sigyniarchaeales > Promethearchaeaceae > CAZUTM01. The sequence goes on along the minus strand of CAZUTM010000191.1, from coordinate 3,614 downwards.
TCATATATCGGCTACACAATAGCCGTTCGTGGCGGTGCCAAAGTGGTGGCGGCGGCAATTGGGGATGAGAATGTGGTGGCGATGGAGAGATTTATCGGAAAATACGGGATTTGGGCGATGATTATCGGTCGCGGGATACCGTTTATTCCTTTCGATTTATTGACCTACGGGGCCGGTCTGGTTAAAATGAAACCGAGAGATTTCACGCTCGGCACCCTGATCGGAACCATTCCGAGATCCGTCTTTTATGCATATATTGGGCATAATTTGTTCCCTGGCGGCATCGGATCGATTATTGAAGCCTATAACCGTGGCGAACTACATTTCGATGAGAAAATCGCAGAAGTATCGGGCCCGTTTAATCTTATTCTTTTAATCATTTTCGGGTTTGTTGGGGGAGGTTTAGCCTTATTTCAATATGTAGTTCTTCCGAAGATGAGGAGAGATGCAGAAAAGGAGGCAAGAGCGGCGGAATCGCTCAAGAAAGCAAGTACAACGGTGATAGAGTCATCGGATGAGCAAAGCCAATCGGAAGGAACACAGAAAAATTCAAAAAATACTGGTTCTTCTTGATCTCGAGAGTTGTATCGGAATTCCGAACGTGGATAATTCCGTTCACGGAAACTTTTTTTATGTTTAATTTTAGCTGTTCGGATAAACCCATGAAATGGGAAAACGCATCCGGTATATGAGCACGCTAAATGCAATTATATAAAATGGAGATTGAGATCGCGTGGCATTTTTATTCTTCGAATGGAATAGAAGAATGATAACGATGAATTTTGAAAAATTGAGAAAGTTATTGCAGATTTACGGAAATGAGAACGGATTATTTACACGACTCGGAGATCCGTTGAATGTTCGATGCAAAATAGTTGATTGTTTTATTTCTGCTAAATTTCCAAATTCTTTGATTCTTGAAGCGGATTTCACCGGATCACGTCAAATTAGATCTCTACAGATTCGTGTGCTTGAAGAATTATCGAAATGTATTAAGGATTCGGTAGAAGTGTTTGTTATGGTACAATCAAGCGATGCGCCATTTCTTTTCACATTGGATTCGGTAAACGATAATGCTGGTACGATCGAAATCGGCACATCTTTGCATCCCTTGGAAGATCCCGAGGTTGTAAAAAAGATGTTGGGAAATTTCACGATGGAACAGAACATGAGAATCCGACAAAATCCATATTACCTTGCGGTGCATGTTCCGAATGGTGTTGATATTGTCGGGTTTTCAAATAAAGAGGACAGAGATATGTTTTTTGAGCTCATAAAAGAAGCATTTCACGAATCGGGAATTCATATATTAAAGGGTTCGGTAGTTGGACTTGAAATTTAGATAATACAAAAGGAGAAAGGGAAAAAAAAAATATTACAAACTGACCTTTACGTTTAATTATTCTTTTTCATTCGTTTTGAAAGATACAGTGTTGATGTGACTGTAACCAAAGCGAGTAAACCGAGCATGTCTATTCCTATCATACCGGGAGCTTCGGGCGGTTGTTCATCTTCAATATCAGCGGCCGTCTTCTTATAATTCTCTAACTTCCATGTCGAAGATGCAGTATCATAATTCCATTTTGCGCTTTCCTTTGCAATTGCGGTTCCTTCGGCAAGATCGATATGAATAGAAGGCCATGTTCCCAAATTAATATCGAAATTTTCAACGAAAATACTTGGAATTTTTGCCCAATCAAACTGAATTGTCCAATGCGTAGCAAAATTGATACCGTATTTAAGGTTTGAGAGAGATAGTGCAAATTTAGCACCAGAACTTCCTTCGGGCATTGTGAAAGAGACTGGAACGGATTTTTCGCTTGAATTAAATTGGGCTTGGGTCACCACGGGATTCAGCCCCGCCAGAATATCCATTTTTAAATAGCCCGTAACAATTGGATTAATGCTTAGTGTTATTTCATCAAAGATCGCTTTGATTATTGTAGAGTACGGGGGTGGAATATAAGATGTTATCAACGAACCCAATCCTATGTCAAGGGTAACGGACAGTATTTCTCCAACGACTTTCGGATTAATTTGATATTGAAATTGCACATAGTTACCGAACGCTCTTGGTTCGGATTGATAAAGCGGTTCGTCCGGCGAGAATATTTTCGCTTTGAAACCCATGAATTCAATTTCTCCGGTTCCCAAATGTACGATGATTTGCTGGTTGAATGTTGTGTTCCATTTCATTTCATAAAAGAAGAAGGCAAGATCCAACGACAATTTAATGCTCGGACTGATTATTAATTTGGCAGCCGATTCGTTTAATTTGAACTTGATATTCGAATTAATAGTATCGCCCGGTTTCGATTCCTTTGGCAAATCCACGGATAGCGAAATTGGAACTTCAAGAGACAATTCAATTGCGTAGTCCAAAGAGACTTTTTGTGATTTTTTCGTTTCTGCACCCTGATACGCATTTATGTCCACACATAATTTTGGATAGTTGTTCAAAATATAAGGACGTTTGAATGGTTGCGCAAGATCCCAAGAGAATGGAGCATAAATTGGAGTGTAAGCACCTCCAGGACCATTTGGTTGATGAATTCCGCCTCCCCAAGAATCATTTAACAGACTATATAAAACTTTAATCACACCATCAGTGAGCGGGGTGATAACATAACTTCGATTCATATCCATAGGATCTCTACCACCGGCATCTCCCAAATCAAATTGATGATATGAAGTTTCAATAGTGGCTTGAAATGTGGGCATACCGTATTCAAAGATACCCCAGCGTTCTACTCCAGAATCGTATGCAAAAGAAATGTCATACACCTCGTAATTCATTGTTCGTTTATTTCCAATCAGAGGCTTAATCGGATCGAAGAATTCGACTTCAGCAGAGAACGAGCCACTAGAAGTTCCGCATTTTACCAAATCTTCATATATATAATATTTTTGACCATCAATCCAATCTTCAGATGATGAAAAGTAAAAGCCGTTATCCCAAACGAGCCTATACGGAAGCAAATCGACATCTAAATCGAGATAAATCAAAACCATTTCGTAATCATCATAATGCACAAATTTATCGGAACCTGTGTACTCGTAAGGAAAATAGTAGAGATACTGCAAGCACGTTGTGTTTTTGCCCACCAACGGGTCTCTTCCTTCAATCACTCTTCCGAAAATAAATTCGGCAGGGTCATCGTAGCTGGTTTCAACGTCGGAATAGAGATATGGTTTATAAGCATCCAAAATATCTTGTGCGCTTGCCGTTTTATTGTCAAGAATTTCAACTCGAAGCTGCATATATGCATCTCCGGAATAGTTTACAATATATATTGTATTCAGCGGATGCCACAAGTATTCTATATAGGTTCCAAAAGTATCTACAAGTCCGCTATCGTCATCGTATAATTCTATCCAGAATGAAACGGAATTCGCCCAGCCATCGAATAGAGGACAATTTATCGAAAAATTATCTCCATTGTTGAACTGACCCAAATCGAATCGCCATTGCTCCGAGTAGCTCATCTGATCATCTATCATTTGATTTACCCAACCTTTCAAGAACATGTCGCCCGCACCAAAAGTATCATGGTCATTTATTACATGGAGTCTTATTGCAGTCAGTCGATAGTGGTACAGTGGAAAAGATTTTG
>CAZUTM010000190.1:6352-8763 GCA_964623665.1 uncultured archaeon | reverse complement strand
TTAAATATAAAGCGTAAAGGTTTTAAATGAAAATCAATAGAATGCAGATATGATTTCCGAATTTGATTCTTACTTAAAATGCGCCGATGGTGTTTATTTTTATTTTGTAAATGGAGAATGGCGCTGTTCTGAATCCGGAAAAACCGTGAAAGTGTTAAATCCGTTGGATCAAACCGTTGTAGGAGAGCTTCAAGCATGCACACGAAATGAAATAGATGAGGCTATAGAAATCGCCCGGAGAAATCTTCATTGTTGGAATGACACTCCGATCTCGAAGCGGGCTAACATTATTCGAAAGGCAGCTGATTTAATGGAAAACATTCAAGAAGACTTGGGAAAGATTTTGGAAAAGGAAATTGGAAAACCGAGGAAACAAGCGATTGCTGAAATTCAACGCACCGCCGACATCTTTCGTGCAACCGCTGACGCCGGGACCCAAATTGAAGGCGAGACGATCGTCTCCGATGCGTTTTCGGGGTTCTCAAAAAACAAAATATCCATCGTCTCAAGAGTGCCCCTCGGTGTGGTGTTATGCATCGGTCCTTTCAATTATCCGTTTAATCTAACGGGTTCCAAAGTAGCACCCGCGCTTATTGCGGGGAACACAGTCATCATTAAACCGCCGACACAAGGCGCACTCACCGCATTAACTTTCGGGGAAATTCTCAAACAAGCAGGAGTCCCGAACGGCGTGGTAAATATTGTCACCGGAAAAGGCTCCGAAATAGGAGACTATCTTATTCAACATCCCGGAATTGACATGATCGCATTTACGGGATCTTCAGAAACGGGAAAACGCATCGCATCGATGGCCGGAATGAAACCTCTCTTATTGGAACTGGGCGGAAAAGATGCCGCAATTGTTCTTCCCGATTGCGATTTTAAGACAACGGTAGAGAACATTGTCAAAGGTGCTTTTTCGTACAGCGGGCAGCGATGTACCGCCGTGAAACGGGTGTTGGTACTCTCGGAAATTGCCGATAAATTGGCTCAAGCTATCGCTGAGAAGGTAAAAAAACTCCGCGTCGGTAAACCGGAAGATGATTGTGATATCGGACCCTTAATCAACCCCGAGCAAGTCTCATTTGTGCAAGGGTTGATCGAGGATGCGATTTCGAAAGGTGCGGTATTGCTCACCGAAAACAAACGAGAAGGAAATACTTTGTGGCCGGTCGTGCTTGACAAGGTGACTGTTGACATGCGAATTGCGTGGGAGGAACCTTTTGGCCCGGTGTTGCCGATCATTCGGATCAATGACATAAAAGAAGGGATTGTTATTTCAAATCGTTCGGAATACGGCCTTCAAGGTATGATTTTCACGGAAAATATCGACTTGGCCTTCAATATCGCTAAGGAGCTCGAAGTGGGTACCGTACAAATAAATGGACAGAGTGCACGTGGGCCAGATCATTTTCCCTTCATCGGTACCAAAGCATCGGGCTTGGGTACTCAAGGAATAAAATATTCGATTTTGGCAATGAGCAGACCCAAATCCATCGTTCTTAATTTGAGCGAACGGGGCAAATGGGATTTTTGTTAAGGATTTGTTGAAAGCAATCTTTTTTTCCTTTCTCATCTTTTCTAATTTTGAATTATGAAAAAAGTTATAGTCACCACTACACTCCATGATCCGAATGCAAATATGAAAGATATGATTGTGAACTATGGCAAGATTGCGAAACAAATTTGCTCCCATTTATTTTTAATTATTTCGGATACGACCGCACAAGAAATAAACCGATTGGCTCAAGAATGTGTGGATTGCGTTCGGATTTGCTATTCCAAGCGAATAAGGGATACGTATATTGATGCGTTAAAAATCGCTTATGAAGAAGCGACTGAAGAAGATAGAATTTTCTATGCCGATTATGATCGATTGTTGCATTGGGTTTCCCGCTATCCTGAAGAATTAAAACAAATTATAAACGGTTATCCTGATGTAGATTTTTTCCATATCGGCAGAACGAAGCGTGCATTTGCGACCCATCCGGAGACCCAAAGGAAAACCGAAATTCTTGCTAATGAATTGGGGTCGATTATGCTCGGGTTTTCCGAAACGCATGATATGCTTTCTGCTTGCTATGGATTTTCAAAAACGCTGTTAAAACAAATTTTGGATATTGAATTGAAAACTGAACTCGGATTTTATTCCATTTGGGCGTATTGGGCCTATAAATGGGCAAAGAAATGGGAATATCAAGAAGTGGAGGGCCAAGAATGGGAAACGCCGGATCGCTTTCAAAAGGAGATCAAAGAAAAGGGTTACGATGCATGGCTGGCCAATTTTCAAACACCAAATGAATGGAGGCGGCGAATCGAATTGCTTGCCGATTGTCTTCATGAACTCTACGCGCTGAAATCGTGTCCGAAAAACTGAAATCATAACTCTACGCGCTGAAATCGTGTCCGAA
>CAZUTM010000190.1:0-6252 GCA_964623665.1 uncultured archaeon | reverse complement strand
AACTGAAATCATAACTCTACGCGCTGAAATCGTGTCCGAAAAACTGAAATCATAATATATTATCATCCTAATCTCTTATGAAAACTATATTTTCAATCAAAATTTGAATTCCGATTTTTTATTAAAAAGGCTATCCTTTTCTATCTATTATTGCGTTTTTTCCGTCTATTCGAGACAATTTATAAACAAATAAATCTTTTCCTTTTGCAGAATGGTTGATATTTCAAAATGGGTAAAAAAAAATTGGATGGGCAAATGGATTTGGCTTTCGGGTTCAAAATCGAGACAATTTCCTTTGGAACAACAGCGTTCGATCCCGATCGGGATTCTGCCGGATGAAATGAACAAATTTGCGCTGTTCCGGAAAATATGCAAAATCGAAACCTCTTTTTCCAAAGCCACTATCAATATTTCGGTGGACAGCCGCTATCGACTTTACGTCAATGGCATCTTTATTGGCCGCGGCATTCATCGTTGCGAAGCCTATTATTGGTATTACGATACATATGATATTACTGAATATTTGGCTCAAGGAGAGAATATCATCGCAATAGAAAGTCGGTTTTACGGCCGTGAGCTTGCTTTTTACAACCCTCCCGAATTGGCTGGAGGCTCGGATTCGAATTCTGGAAAAGGAGGATTGATCTTTGAGATTCTACTCGAAAATGAGAAGGGCGAAATCATTGCATCATTTGGATCCGATGAGCAGACTAAGGTGATCCCCGATCCAGCGCAAGATTCCAAGGCGCCGAATAAAGGCGGTTTGGGCTATACAGAAATCCTCGATTTCTCTAAACGCGCGTCCGATTGGAAAAAAATCAGTTTCGACGATACCAAATGGCAACAAGCAAAAGTGTATGATTACCCGATCCTCACATTACTAAAAGATCCGAATCTGCGGATGTTTGAAAAGGAAGAGTATCCTTCCAAAATCTTGCTCCTTGGACTTGTAAACGATTGTAATGCGGATTTCGATGAGGAAGAAAAACGTATCGTAGATTTCGTAATTCAGAACAATCTCGATGGTAAAGTCCTTCCCATTCCCGCATCCTTAGTCCACAATGCAGAGGGAATTAAAGGAATGGGGGTATGCGAGATAACGCCTCCACGTGAAGGACAAGCAATTTCAATATTGATCCAGTATGACGCGATGATGGTGGGCTATCCTCGTTTGATTCTGGAGGGTCCCGCGGGTACAATTGTGGATATAATTAATGTTGAAAAGTCCGACGGAGAGAATATTATTATTGAGCCCATGACTGATAAAAGGGGCGCGAGGATAATTTTATCGGGAGGTTTAGATTCATTTGAGCAGTGGGAGTACGAAGGCTTTTTGTATCAACAGATAAAAATCAGAAATCTAACTGGTCCCCTTAAGATTCATAAAATTTCTTCATTGAGAATATCGATGTTGCCGGATCGCATAGGAAAATTTGAATGCAGTGACTCCGACCTCACCGATTTATGGGCTTCTTGTGCGTTTACGCTAATGTGTTGTGCGACCGATGGATACATGGACTGTCCGCAGCGAGAACAACGATCTTACCTTGGAGACGCCTATGTTGAAGCGTTGGTGTCTCAAGTTTGCTTTGGGACCCATAAATTGACAAAAAAGATCATCTATGATGCGGCATTCGGCCAAAGAAAAGATGGAATCACATTTTCCTATCACCCAGGCGATTACCAAGGCTCGTGCCATATCATTCCGGATTATTGCCTCTATTGGATTCAACTGGCCGAAATGTATTATCAATGGAGCGGCGAGACTGAAGTGCTTTTCGATCTCTACCCGCATTTTCTCAGAGCAATTGATTGGTTTATGCCCTATTTCGACCCTAAAGTTGGTCTTCTCGGCCATCTTCCCTATTGGGTCTTTATCGATTGGGCCTACGATCGGGATAAAGGTATCTACAACGCCATCGTGAATGCGCAGTTCATGGATTGTTTGTTGATAATCTCCCAGATTGCCAAACGGCTCGGAGATATTTACCATGAAAAGAAATATTTTGAAATGGCGGGGCTCATCAAAGAAAAGCTAAACGCATTATGTTGGGTGCCCGAATTGGGCTGTTATCGGGATTCTTCGGATGGATTTAAACCCACAGGTCTTATCTCCCAACACACGAATGCATATCTTTCTTTGAAAGGGGTGGCATCCAAAGAACAGCAAGAGAAGATTTTGGTGAAAGTGTTTATAGAAGCCGATCCTAAATTGGAAGAGCAACAAATCAATAAAAATCGGCCAAAACGTATGGATTCATTTCCGAATGCGGAGAATACTACCTTTATATTATATGCACAACCCTTCTTTATGCATTATATTCATGCATTTCTGGATATCTATGAACAACATGATATTATCTTGCGGTATTTTAAAAAGGGATGGGTTCCGATGATTAAAGAAGGCAAAACAAAGACCCTTTGGGAGACATGGTCGAATAAACAATCAGAATGCCATGCATGGTCGGCGACTCCCGCATATGAGCTCACAACGTATTGGCTCGGTGTTCGTTCCGTATCTCCGCAATTCAGAGAGATTGTAATAAAACCATGCCTTCTTGGCCTACAATGGGCAAAAGGAACCGTTCCGACGCCCAATGGGGATATCTTTATAAAATGGCAATTAGGTATTGGAAATGAAAACAAGATGGTTGAATTTGAAATCGTGATTCCGGAAGACATTCAAAGGGTTAAATTCATCATCCCTAAGCTGGATGGAGAACGGTTTAAATCTGTATCATTTAACCGAAAAGACTATATTCCTATTGCCAACACCATCCATTTGAACAAAGGAAAAAATATACTCAGGTTGGTATACTGAGCCATAATGGTCGAATTTAATCTCCTTTTTTATTAAATTAGTTAATTTTTTTGTTTTTCTATATAAGTGAAAGAATGCGGGATAAATCTGCTTGATTTTTCACGATCGGGAGATTTTTAGAAAACAATTGCGGTTCATTCATAAGTTTTCCCAAGAGCACTTTAAATCGCTCGGGAACTGGACTTCCGGCAACACTCTCTTTGATTTCTTTAAACTTAATCAACATAAAATCCTCGATCTCCATCCCGAGCCCTTTCTCCATCTCCTCAAGGAACCGCAGATATGCTTTGTTCACATCAATAACATTTTCTTCCATAACCTCTTTTTCATGTAAATCAAAAGAGACTTCCTTAAACCGCCCATCCGCTTGTGGGATAAGTGAATAGGCATAATCTTGGGTCCATCCGATAAATGGAGTTCCATTTGCGAACGAGCCTTTCAACAATGCAACGAATTCATCTTTATTCATAATTATCAATTATTAATTTGATTTTTTGACTTAAATACTTTGTTTTTTTCTTGATTTTCCGAAGACTGGCGAACCCAATTCTGGCTCTTTCCAATGCATTTTCACCCACTTGCAAATGCTTTTACGAGCGTTAATCTCTTTCTACTGAGAGAACAAACGAGGGAATTATTATGGTAGAATTTAAGAAAGGAAAAGTCGTTATCGATGTTCATGAATACGAGGACACCGTGCTCACGCCATCGGGGGATGTTAAAGAAATCAAATCGAAAGGTGAGATCTTCGTAATAAATCAATCAAGTTCCCATCGATTATGGGATTTAAAGTTGAATATCGGTAACAAGGATTTTTCAAATCTAAAGGGCTCTTATGCGATTAGTAGCATCGAACCCGGCCAGAAGTGGAAGCAAGACTATTCGTTTAGCAATGTAGCTCAACCGATCTTGAAATTGACCGAAATTATCGATACTTCCGCGAAGAATGAAGATGTGAACACGAATTTTGCGAAAGGGATGAGCGATATATGCTCGATCAAACTCATTTTGGAGAACGCTTCGGACAAAGCAATTCAGAATGTTGCGTTGGTCAAGGAAATCCCCGAGTATCTGAAAGAGTTGAAAATTGTATATACCAGCGACGGAAACCCTGCTTTAAATGGAAGAAAATTGGAATGGAATATCGCTTCCTTAGAACCTGAACAAGTAAGCAGTATAACGATTGAGGGAAGAACTGAAGTCGTCGACTCTGCGATAAAATCCGGTAATCCCATTGAGGTATCCTATGAATCGGTAATGGCTTTACGCTCAAAAATCGCCCCGACGATTGAAGGGTTAACAGATATTATGGTCGGACAAGATAAAGAAGAAGATTCCGAAAAACCTGGCGTGTGGAATTGCAATGTTGAATTCTCAAACGAATCGGATTTTGAACTTACGCTCAAGAAAATGAGTGCAACATCGAAAATTGTGACTGGTGAAGAAACGCTGTTCGAGATAACTCCCAATGCGGTTGTTCCGACCTCAAAATCCTATGTTCATTCCTTCACTATTGACAGCAAGAGTGTTCCGAACTTTAATCCCAAAGTGGAATTTACCGCAAATCATGATGTATATACCATTATTCATGGAAAAATTGTTCAAGAAGCCAAATCCTTTAATGTTATTGAGACAAAAACCACAAAGATTATCGATCCTCCCGCGGTTAAGGCAAACGCAAACACCGATATGAAAATCACCGTTCTTATCGATAATGTTGGAACGGCAACTCTTGATACTCTCGAATTGGACGATTCCATTCCGCAACATTTCCAACCTCCTACCCTTGATAAAATATTATTCGAAGTGGTTCAAAGCGCAAGCGGATCTCAAGTCACGGTCTTGGGAAATAAAAATGTGAATTTGTCGGTGATTCCGGATGATGCAGATGCAAGCAAATGTCATATAATTAAAGCTTCTCTACGCGGATTGGAGACTTGGTGGAAACCCAAATACGCTATCAAACTCAGTTATCCGATTATCGCGAGGAACCCGCTTCCGAACACGCGTTATGAGACTCCAGTGGATGTCACTTCAAATACCATTCCAAAAGGTGTGGGCTATCCTGACAAATGTGCAGAAGTGCCCGTAATCGGTATCAAATATGTGCAAAGAAAGGTCAAAGCAATGAAAGCGATTAGCCCCACGGGTTCGGAAGGCAAATTCAAGATCTCCTTAAAGATCATTAATCAAGGAGGCGTTGAACTTGAAGGAATTAAAGTGGTCGAGCAAGTCCCCCAAGGATTCAAAGCCATGGACTTTAGCATGAAACCGGAATTAATTGAAAACCCCCAAGGGGACAAATTGGTCTGGACTATTGCTCGAATAAATCCGGAAGAAACTGTAAAAATTGATTATGTGAATGAAGGGAAAGGTGAATTTCCAAGGACCGAACCGGAGATCGTATTCAAGGAAGATGCGGAGCTTCCGGCCTCTTTACCAAAAGGATCACCAAGTCCGATCACCATTTCGGGCGCAGGATGTAGTGAGGGTGTTGCAATTAAACAGAATGTTAGTGAACTCTCCAATTTACTTGAGGAACTAAAAATAAAACTAAATAAAATCGTTCCATGTGAGAAGGCCGCGGAATTGATTGTTCAAACCAAAGAGAACATGCTAGCGCTTGGTAAAAGTTCTCAAATCTTCCATGAAATGAATAGCGAAGCCGCCCAATTGAAAAAATTAGGAGAAAAGCCTCTCATCGGTGAAAAACTCGCTGAAGCTCTTGCGAAGATCGGAGAATGGCAATCAAAACTAAAGTAAATTGATAAAAATAAATGCAGCCTTTTTGTCTCTAAACCTTTTTTCAAATACAAAACAAGCGAGAAAAAATTCCCTCAAATAATGGTTGTCCATGAAAAAATCTCAAAGGAAGGTAGTTTCCCAATGAAAACTATGCCGTGATTCTGCTCCGCACTTCATTGAGACTTTTGGTGGTTCTTTCACTTTCAAACTTCAGTTTTTCAAGTTCACCGCGATAATCCGAATCCGAGATTTTGCCGTTTTTATGTTTTTCTGCCATTACTTTTTTCGTTTTTTCAAAATAGTATTGCCGGTTCTGCAAGTATATAAGCTCCTTCAACAGATTTTCCTTGCTCATATCGTTATAGATAGATTCTTCTTGTTCTGCTGATTTTTGAACCTTGAAGTCGACCTTTTCTTTCAAGTCAACCTTAGCGACCGTTTTAACAGGGGAAATTGCTGAAGGGGCTTCACCGCTGTTGGATTGAATATTGGGCTTTTGAACTGCGCCAACGGGTGCGATATTCGGTTTCTCAACGGCGCCAACGGGTGCGATATTGGGCTTTTGAACTGCGCCAACGGGTGCGATATTGGGCTTTTGAACTGCGCCAACGGGTGCGATATTCGGTTTCTCAACTGCGCCAACGGGTGCGATATTGGGCTTTTGAACTGCGCCAACGGGTGCGATA
>CAZUTM010000189.1:0-8798 GCA_964623665.1 uncultured archaeon | reverse complement strand
ATAGCGATTTGTGCTTCAAAAGATTCTTTGAAATATTTTCCGAATTTGATCAAATCTTTTTCCATAATAGCGTTCCAACATGCTTCGGTTGCATCGGCCAGCCTTTTTGCGCCTTGCTCATCAATTTTAGTATTTTCCAAAACGTTGAAGCTTTCTGCCCTTGGAGATAATTCAATTAAGTATAGATGACTTTCAATGAAATCCAAGATATCATTATGGTGAACGGATTGAATTGAGTAGGGCCAATACTCTCCTTTGTAATTTAATTTATTGAGTCCGGGTAAGACGATTCCTAATGCATCTTGAGAACCCGCGATAGGATAGGTTCCCGGAGTATTTTCGTAAGAAAACAGAATTTTCGCAATTTTTTCTGGGTCACCTTTCGGTAACTCGCTATTCCACAATTCTATCGCGCGGTTTCTTGAACTTGTTGCCATTCCGCTTCTTAAATTAAATTCCATTGTGGGTTCTATAGAAATCGTGATCACGGCCCCCGGATGAAATTTGGATACAAACGGCTGATCCAGCCAGCCTCCGGCTAAATCTATTCTGAATGGAATATTACATTTGGTTCGTAATTCTGTTGTTGAACGTTTCGGTAGAGATTCGTATGGGACTCTTTTCAAAACAATGTATTGAATTCCGCGCTTCTCAATCGCAGCCCGCTTTTCGGGGCTGTTTCCATCTTCATTGGTAATGAAGATATCAGGTTTGATCTTTTCCAAATTCGGGAGGAAATCGAGCATTCCGCTTCCTTCACCGATAAAGACCGAATGAACGCATCTAAGCGCTTTTATCATGTATCCCCTTTCTTCTTGAGAGCATACCGGATAGCGGCCTTTTAATTCTTTGATTGTGGAATCCGAGCCAACACTTACATATAAATCGCCGTATGAAGAAGCTTCTTGAAGAAAAGCCACGTGCCCGCTATGAAGCATATCAAAACATCCTGAAACAAACACTTTTTTCTTTTTATCCATGGGTGTTATTTCCACTTTGAAAAATTTAAGCTTATATGTATTTTCATAGGAATTTACACACGCAGTTTATAAATGCAGTTCATAATTCAGTATGAAAAGCCATATATGGAAATACATATTTTTTTGAGAGAAAAATGTGCTCGATTTTTAAAATTGATTAAAAAAAATTAAGATATCGAACGATGCATTTAGTGCTTTTTTAATTTCTCCCAGTTCTCCTGGATCCATTTTACATATCTCCGAACGCCTTCGGGATAAGGAACTTTAGGTGTATATCCTAGTTTTTTGATCTTTTCAATGGAGGTAAGCATTTTAGCGACATCTCCTACCCATCCACGGCTGCCTCCGGTAAATACATGCTCAACATCTTTGAGGCCCATTGCGTCTTCGTAAATTTTTGCCAACTCCCGAACCGTGTACCATTCTTCGGATCCAACATTATAATATTCATAAGGTTTCTTTTGTGTTGCCAAGCTTTCTCCTACGATAACCGTCGCGGTAATACAATCGGAGATATGAAGATAGGATTTCTGCTGTAATCCATCCCCCAGAATTTCCAATTTTTTCGGATTTTTTATTAATTTACCATAAAAGTCGAATCCGACGCCATGGGTCGATCGCTCTCCGAAGATGTTTGCATATCTCACGGATGCAATTTTCATTTCGTATGCATTAGCGTACGCACTCATGTACATTTCTGCTGCGGCTTTGCTGGCACCGTATGGCGAGATAGGTAACAAAGGAAATTCTTCGGTCACCGGAAATCGACTCTCTTCAACTTCTCCATAAACCGTTCCGCCAGATGAGGCAAATAACAATTTTTTTATGTTATGTTTTCTCATATATTCAAGGATGTTCATTGTTCCATTCATATTGTGGTCATACGAGACCATGGGTTTCGGAACGCTTGATCGAACATCCGGATCCGCCGCCATGTGGTAAATCATATCACAAGGTTCAAGTTTGTTAAGGATGAATTCGGTGTCCCGAATATCCGCTTTAATGAACACGCATGTGCCTTGATCAATGCGATGTTGAATATTTTCTACACGGCCTTCAATTAAACTATCAACGACGATTACTTTATGTCCTTTTTCTACGAGGGCATCCACCAGATGGGATCCGATGAATCCCGCTCCGCCCGTCACAAGGATCTTCATGAGTGAAAAAATTCTTCAATGCAATTATTTATTTCGGTGGATTGGTTGGGTATTTGTATACTCATGAAAAATTTGTAATCCAATGGTGAGCGGGTTTTCCAAATGATTTATTTTATCTTTGGTGTCGATTCGATGATCTTTTTGAAGATATTCATTGATTACGCCAAGCACTTCATCCGGTTTTCGAACGTGCTTTAATGGAAATCCGTTTTCGATGAGAAATTGTTCTTGTGGATACGTGTCAAGCGGGAAAAATTCGATGGATGGGACACCCATTAAAGAGGATTCCCGAACCATGGTTCCGCATCCCGTCATTACCATTTTGGCAAAATACATGATATGAGCCAAATTCGAAACCCCTTTTCTTAGAATAATATTGCCGGATGCGATTTCTTTTTCGAACTTCCTTGACAAGGCATCATATTGTGGTTGGTTTCTCGGAATCACAAGATATTGATATTCGGGATATTGTTGCATCAATTTCGGAATGATCTCCGTAAGGAGGGTTTCGTGAGGTTTCATTTTATCCATGAGGTACCATGCGGTGGTGGGTTCCGTTCTTAAGACCATGTATTTGTTCTGTTGGAATCCGAATTGCTTGAGATGAGAGGGATCGGGTTGAAACACTTTCGGATTGAGCCATCCGATTTCATCGATCCCATTAAAACGGATTATTTTCTCCGGCTTGATTCCGAATTCATAATACCATTCTATCGGGATGGGTTTAGGCACGATAACTTTATTAACAAACGGTAATGTGAGTGCAGAGCACCCAAATGAGCGGGGCTCATCGTTAAACATCACATGGGGCAATTGTAGCCCGAACGCCACACGAATTGCTTCGGGGCTGGTGATACAGAATAAATACCCGGGTTTTTCTTTCTCCACAACGTCGATTAATCCGTTTAACCTCTCGGAAAAGGAACGCAATTTTCCATAGAGATCACCGCCACCATGTTTTCCAACCTTATAATAATCGACACCCCATTCATCTAAAAGGTAATAGGTCGAATCGAAATCTCGAGCAGTAATGAACACATCATGGTCTTTGATCAATTCGTTGTATAGAGGTCTGAGCATCGTAATCGATTTTGGCTCACAAAAATCCAACCATATCTTCATTTCAATCACTTTCTTTCATTTTTCTCTTCTCATTGTATTCGACTTACACATTATGTTCTATTATTAAAGGGAATTTCAATTGATTGTATTCGTTTTGAATGTTTATTTATTACAATTGCACGGTTTTTTTTTACATTTTAAGCAGTAGCCGGGATATTTGTTGGCTGCTGCTTCTTCAAGAGAGATATTTAAAAGATTTGCAACTGAGCAAAGCCATGCAAACACATCACCCATCTCCTCTTTAATTTGGTGAATATTCATCTGATCTTGTGGTTTTTTCAATTCCCGCACAAGCTCACCGATTTCCTCCACCAACCACAATGAACTTCGATGAATTCCTCGTTTAGAATCGGATTCAAAAAATAATTCTTTCATTAGTTGTTGAAATTCATTAATCTGCATGATGAAATACGCCTATCCAAAGAATATATCCAAATATCCTAAATGTGCAAAGATAACCAATACAATAAGGAATATCGAACAAAAGACGGTTACTTTCGGGCTTATTTTAATACCCATACTTTCATCTTGATAAAAGCGCATTAATCCGGCACCGCCAGAAGGCATCGGAGCATCTGAAGACCGCCTTTTTTGCCGCCTAGTTTTTTGAGACATGATTTCAAAAAGTACCCAAAAAATAAAAATGGCAGCGATTTGGAAATTTGGATTTGTACCAAACGAAATTAAAACAATCGAAAACTTCCTTTTATAATTCATAATCCCTTGCTGGGGATAACATAAACAAATGGAAGGTTAGAGATGACAGAAGCTCGCTTTATTGGCAAGAAAGCCCTCGCTTATGCATTTATATTGATTCCCCTTTTCTGTTCCTTCTTGTTTTCTGCATTAGCGGTTAACAGCGGAAATGTAACAGAACTTCAAAACGATCAACAATTAAATGCATCGTCATCGGTTTATACCGATTTGATTGTCTTGAAAGCCGAGAGGACAATTAATTTTGATGACTACGGGCTTGTAGAAGTAATAGACAATATCCAAATTAAAAATAATGGTACAAGGTTAATTAATACGTTTGAATATTGCATCCACAATGTGATAGAACGTTCTTTGATTTTCTACAGTGTAAAGGATTCAAAAGGGACACAATATCCCGTGAAATTCGCTTTTGAAACCATGAACTCATATCGTTTTCTTAAAGTCGAATTTCCCGCGCCTTTGCTTTCACAAGCGGAATTAAGCCTTAATATAAGTACCTATTACAAGAATTTGTTCGTTACCGAATCCTATTTGCAAGATCAACAATTTCAAGCAGAATACACCATCTGGATAAACGGGTTCCCTATACTGCCCTACAAAATTGCAGATGCGTCGATTAGATTTAATGCACCCGCCGGATCCACTCAATTGAGAAGCGAACCAAGTGGTGTTGTTGATGGAACGAAAATCTCACATACGAAACAAAATCTCGATGTGTTTGAAGATGACGGGTTTTATTTCAATTTTGTGAATTCCAAAACCACAGAACTTTATCTCAAACAGGTTATTAAAACGATTATTGTGAATTCATGGGGGTATGTCACGGTTCGTGAAGAACATACGATATATAATCAAGGCCCGAATGTAGCGACCGGTTTTGTAATGATGGTTAATGATAAAGTAAAGAATATTACTGCAAAAGATGCTTTAGGTGAGATTACAGGATTTACATTGGCTACCGCGAATAATTCTGATGGAACGAAAAATCTGACAATAGATTTCACGCAAAACAGGCCAAGATTATTGCCTTCAAACCAATTTAGTTACACCATGACATATAATCTTGACTTCAAGGATGTCCACACCACCGGATTACTTGATTACTCCTTTGTCTACAATGTCCTTGAGAGCAAATATCCATTTTTAGTGGAAAATATGATCGTTAAAATTCAGATTGAATCTGCTTGGGACGTAAAGAGCACGAATATCAAGCCGGATACTTTCGATTATATGCTCGGAAAAATCATTTTAGAGTATCGCTTTACCGATGTAATCGCTCCGATGTCCATGAACATCAATGTGGTTTACTCTGCAAATCCATTGGTCATGCATCTTCGACCTGTGGTCTTATCTTTCTTGTTATTTATTGTTTTATTTGCTTACGTTTCGATTCGACCAAGTATGAAGAAAGAAGAGAGTATTGAGGACCATAATGAATTGCCGGTAAGGGAAATCCGAATGTTCATAAAATTATACGATGAAAGAATCGCACTGGTTCGGGATATGGAAAATTATGATATCATGGTAAAAACCAACAAAGTCTCAAAGAATGATTATAAGAATTTTTCAAAGTCGTTCCAATTGAAAATGAAAGAGAGCGATAAAACAATTAGAGAATTCAAACAACCATTAATCAAAGCAGGTGGCAGAGTTCAAGAAATTGTTGAACGGCTTGATTTTCTTGAAACTCAAATCGATAATAACAAAGCAAGCCTTGAGATTTTGGAGGATAGATACAAAAAAGGTAAAATCCCAAGTAAAACAACCTATCAAGATTTGTACAATGAAATCATGAAGAAACAAGATAAAAACAAAAAGGAAATCGATAAATTACTTAATGAATTAAAAGCCTTTTTGATTTAAACCGAACATCAACAAGGCATCAATTTTTTTTCTTACTTCTTTGAAAAGAGAGATTTTTCATCCGGATCGTTAACACAATTCCTTCAAAATTCAATCGAAAGAAGAAAAATGATTGAAGAATGATTTCGCAGATAAAATTGATTATTATCGGTAAAAGAAGAAAAACAAAAAGAGTAGGGGTAAACGGATTCGAACCGTTGTGTCGGGGTTCAAAGCCCCACATCCTTGACCGCTAGATGATACCCCTCTAACTTCTCGGTCTATTCAAAAAAAACGCCCCGAACCATTTAAAGTTTCATATCACACCGCTTGCGGAAAAAAAGACTGTAGGCTTAAGGTAATTTAAATTTTGAAACGATTTCGTTCGGAAGTTTCTTAAACCATTCATTTTTGAATTTTTCATCACTCTCTTTGACCCGAAACTTATCCGGAAGCATTTGCGGAATTGAATCAAAAATCGGAAACCATCGTCCGCATTGACTGCAGAATAACACACCGCAATCCACCTCCATGATTATCTTAACGATATTGATTAAACCAAAGGTAGGATATAATTCATCTGTGAACTTTTGTAGTTCTTCGGGTGCTAAAGCTGCAAATCTTGAAAGGGAATCTTCAAGGGTTTTTTTTATGGTTGTTTTTATGAAACCAATGATTTCCGTAGCGTTAGTTAGCGCTCCGCTCGAATGATCGAACACAAATTCAAGTTCACTTATTGATTTTAAAAGAATTTCGATATACTCTTTGGGTTCCAGCGGCTTTATAGCAATCATATCTTTTATTCGAAGCGGAAGGTCGGGCTCATTCAAAATCTGGACAAGACCTTTCGGAATATCTTTGCTTAGCGTGCCCGCTTTGTAATCCCGAAGGATCGAAGGGAAATCCACTTTTCTTTTATCAGTATTCCATTTCAAAATATATAAATGAAGCGGAAAATGCTTATCCTCCGGACACGCTAATATTTCATTTAACCACAATTTCATATTCATCAAAAATGAAAGAAACTTAAAGAATTTTATACTACGCGGGTTTATATAATCCATTATGGTGCTTTTTGATTCTAAATTTGCATTCATTTCGAGATCGGGTCTAAATGTTGAATTAAGAAGTTTAAAAGCCACCGATGCAGAAGATTTAACCTTGGCGCTTCAAGATAAAACTATCTTTGAGTACATACATAGTATCCCGAATCCCTATACACGGAAGGATGCCGAAGAATACATCAATTTTTCGATTTCGCAAGAAATCAAAGGAAATGTGTTCAATATGGGGATATTTGTCGAAGGAAAAGTCCAAGGAATGATGGGAATATATATTCAAGGACAAAAAAGCGGAGAGTTCGGATATTGGCTCAATTCAAAGTATAGAAATCAAGGAATAGTGACCGCGGGCGCAAAACTGATAATAAAACATTCGTTCACCGTATTAAAAATGAAAACGCTAATCATTAAAATAATTTCCGAAAATCGAGCATCTCTGCGAGTTATGGAAAAGCTCGGAATCCCTCAAATATATTACCGAGAAAAAGAAATTCTTTATCGGGATCGGCAATGGGATGTTGTCGGGTTCGAAATTTCCGAAGATAAATTCGACGAAATCTCAAAAAAATGGTGAAAATGCGTTCTGTTTTTTTCGGCTCATTTCAATAATTGGAGCTGAATGATAGATATAGAAAAATAAAAGGCGAAAAAGGGTAAATAAAATAAGAAATTGATGAATAAAAAATGAAAATAGAAATTGAAATAAGATTTATTTATTCTGATTCTTCTTCTTTGTTCTTTTCCGAATCGGATTCTTCTTTCTTTGGTTCTTCTTTCTCTTTACGCAAGAGTTCTTTGGTTTCCTCTGTTAATTCGATGCCAAGGATGTCCAATTGGGCATCGGTGACCACGTTGGGCGCATCTCCTAACAATAATACAGCAGCCCGGGTCTTCGGGAAAGCGATTACATCTTGGATGTTGTCTGTCCCTGCCATCAACATCGTCAGTCGATCCAATCCGATTGCCAACCCGCCGTGAGGAGGCGCTCCGTATTTCAGCGCTTCAATCAGAAATGAGAAATTAATTTGTGCGATTTCGGGAGGAATACCCAATGCTTTAAACATCCGTTCTTGAACCTCGGGATTATGAATTCTGATACTTCCGCCTCCTATTTCATATCCGTTCAACACAATATCATAAGCATTTGCAATGGCCGAACCTTGATCCGTATCAAACGTATCCAAGTATTCCTTTTTACAGGATGTAAACGGATGATGCATCGCCATCCACCGCTTTTCTTCTTCATCCCATTCAAACAGCGGAAAATCGAGAACCCAAAGGAAATTGAATTTATCTTTCGGAATCAAATTGAGTTCTTTGGCCAAAGCCAAGCGAAGTTCCGAAAGCGAACGATTCACGATGGGGGCATCTCCGCCAATAAAACATATTAAATCACCATCCTTCGCTTCCATTCTTGATACAATCTTTTGAATGGTCTCAGCAGAGGTATACCGAGAAAGCGGCGTTGAAATTTCGGAGCCTTTGATTGAAATGATCCCGAGATCCTTTGCTTTGAAAGTTCGGATAAACCGTCTCCATTTTTCAATGGTCTTTTTGCTCATTGCGCCTTGTCCATCGACCTTAATTGCTTTAATTATCCCTTTGCTCTCGAAGATGGTTTTGAAGATCTCTATATCTTTGGGAATGATATCCGTTAAATCTTTTAATTCCATGCCGAATCGGGTATCGGGTTTATCGCATCCATATCGATCCATCGCTTCTTTATAAGACATCCTTGGAAACGGGGTTTTAATTGTTAAACCAAGAACCGATTTCCATAAATGGCTTAGAAGGCCCTCGACCAAATTAATTATATCTTCTCTGTCGATAAAGCTCATTTCAATATCAATTTGAGTAAATTCCGGCTGTCTATCCGGTCTTACATCTTCATCTCTGTAGCACCGAGCGATTGGATA
>CAZUTM010000188.1:0-8822 GCA_964623665.1 uncultured archaeon | reverse complement strand
TGTTTCCAAATGATACGGAAAAAAAGGTTTGTAATTATTTATTCAAAATAGTCCGATTTTTTTTTTTTTTTTGAACTCTTTTCTCGCATATGAGCTCAAAATTTCAACTTTCCTTCACCACGTTTGAAGAATACGAGCAAGCGAAAAGCAAAAGGCCGGTTGTATTTATTCCGATCGGCGCGATGGAGTGGCACGATACGCATCTTCCCATCGGCTTCGATTATTTAAAGTCTGTCGAATTGTGCAACCGGATTTCGGAGGTTTCCGGCGGTCTAGTTCTTCCGCCTATTGCATTCGGCTTTGCATTCCATTTAAGCAAAGATCCGGTTAAGAAGATTGGAACTTTTTGTCCCGAATTTGAAGCACTTGAACATTATATATTTTCAATCGGAAAATTGATGGTGGATGCGGATTTCAAGGTAATATATTTTCTTTCCGGTCATTATGAGCGGATCCAGATTTATATGTTGAAGACTCTCAGCCGACGGCTTGAACACTATGCGCTCGAAACTTCAAAATCGGTGAAGGTGTTGGTTCACCATGAGCCGGATTATACGATTCGGAAAGGAATTTCGATGAATGCGAAAGAAGATTATGTCCGGGAAGAGTTGGGCCTTGATTATATGAATGGTGATCATGCGGGTTTTTACGAAACATCGCTGGGGCTTTATCTTTTTCCCGATCTTGTGAAGTTGGAAAGAATTAATCCGATCTATAACGATCAAGCCCGAGGCGGAGCACCGAGTGCGGAATGGGGGAAAAAATGGGTGGAAATGATCGTAAAGAAAGCGAGTTTCGAAATCGCAGAGGCATTACAAGGCAGAGACGTGTCCCCAAAGGAACCGGTTTGAGTTTTCGATACTAAATTGCATAAACTTATATCAATATATGGATTTTCATAATAAATTACGCTCAACCGTCGTCAATCAATAAATCATTCAATCGACATCATTTTGTTTCAATTGGTGCATCTGCGGGAGGATATCAAAAAAGAGCGTCAATAATCCGAGGGTATTTATACAAGCATTTTTAAGGAATAAGATGCAAAATAAATCTAGTTAAGCATGCAGCGCGGAGGATGGAATCGTGGATTTAAATGAGTTTCAAAACCGGATGAGTTATACGAGTGTGTTTCAGAATTTCGGAAGTTTGGCCCAAAATTGGGTCCCTTCCGAAAAGGAAAAATTACTCTGTCGAGATCGTGAGATCGATCATATGATTACGCTATTCAGACCGATCATAACGGAGGATGCGCCGTTCTCCGCGAACTTGTTGGTGCTCGGTGGTGGTGGGATCGGTAAAACCGTAACCGTAAAGTATTTCGCTAAAAATTTCCGCGATTTTGCTCGAAAGACCGCCAAGGTAACCATCGAATACTATGATTGTCTGCAGCATAAGACCAAAAGCGCCATCCTTCGGGATATGGTGGGAAAGGTAAATTTCGCGACGGGCCACGGATTCTCCGATCCAGAATTAATGAAACAAATTTTGATGCATCTCAAGACAACAAACCAATATTTATTGATCATTTTGGATGAGGTTCACAATCTGCCCCCGGAGGACATAATGGCCTTTCTGAATGCTTCACAAGCCTTTGGGCAAGCAAATTCTCGCTTTTCCATTATTGCTATTACGCGCTCGATGGATTGGATGAAGGTTCGCGATGAAAAGATGGAATCCCGGATTCAAAGCACCCTTATGTTTGAACCCTATCGTGAAGAAGAGGCGTTCCGAATTCTTCGGTATCGTGCCGATATTGCCTTTCGCGCGGGAGTCATTGATGATGATTCCGTACGCCTGATTGCATCTATTGTGAAAAAAACCGGCAATATGAGAACGGGGATCGAAATCTTCATTGCTTGCGGCCAGCATTGCGATCAAAATCGGTTGCCTATTATTACTCCGGATATGATCTTGCAAAGCCGCAATGTTGTGAATCCCGAATTCAAAAAAGACATCTTCAGCGGATTGAAACGTGAAGAACTTTTCGCCGCTTTGGCGCTCATCAGAAACATTGAAAGCACCACATTAGGCTATGCAACTATCGATAAAAGCTATGAAACCTTTTGCCTCATTTTGGAAGAATACGGAGAAGAACCGAAGGTGATTCAAACCTTCTACCGCTACGTGGATGACCTTGTCAAGAGAAGGATTTTCAATTCCACAATGGCAAAAAAGCGGGGAAAAACGAAAGGACAAGAGAAAAGAATTCAGTTATTGGACATTGACCCCAAATCGCTAAAAGAATATATCGAAACGATCCTTGGCTCGGAATAACAAATATATAAAAAAACGTTGAAAAAACGAATCAAAAAAAAATGCGGGGCTACGGGACCATCCTAACGAATATCCACGCATTGGACAGAACGTGGATAACACAGCCCATCGAAACGTTTTTTCAGAGTTTATATGTATACCACATTTTCTCACTGAAAGTATTCATCCACGCAGCCCAAACGATCTTTGGCTTGATGTAACAAACATGCAAAAAAAAGTCCGAAAAAAAGTTTCAGTGGACAGAATATTCCATGTTCAGATTAGCACGTGAATATTCTTTGGGAATGCCCATTTCCCTTATTTTTTTATGTATACCCTTTTTCTCACTGAAATTGCACTTGCACCTTGATGATTCCGGGCTCTCGATTGTGGATTTTTTTGATCGATTCTTCCAAATTCGCCAACCCGATGGGATGGCTGATAATCGGTTCCACATCGATTTCTTTCAACATCTTGAGCGCCGCTTCATTGGTGTACGGATTCGTAAACGATCCGATAATCTGGATCTCTCTTCGATAGATATCATATGGTGAGATTTCGATTTTTTGGAATTCGGGCGGAACTCCGAAAATCACGATTCTGCCTGTATTTTCAAGGACAGAGAGTGCTGTTGGGATGGTATTTATCAATCCCGCAGCATCTATGAATACATTTGCTCCGATTCCGTCGGTCTCCGCCATCACTACGTCCTTTATCGAATCGGTTTTTGGGTTGATGATGGTTGAAGCGCCGAATTGTTTTGCCAATTTCTGCTTCTTTTCGTCAATTTCCGAGACGATTATGGTGGTTGCTCCTATTTTTCGTAAGGCTTGGATGTACAACAATCCAATCGAACCCGCGCCTTGAAGGACGACCGTTTCGCCCGGTACCACATGGGCGCGCTCGATTCCGTGAAGGACGCATGCAAGGGGTTCGAAAAATGCGGCGTTTTTAAATGCAAGCCCTTTAGGCATTTTATAGGCCGCTTGCAAAGGGATTTTGGTATATTCTTGGAACCCGCCATCGATAGCAAGGCCCACGGCTTTCCAGTTCTCACAAAAATGCTTTTTGGCGTTTCTGCAATAATGACAGCGACCGCAATACAAATTCGGTTCCACTGCAATATGCTCGCCTTCACTAAATCCCTTCACATTGGGGCCGACCTTTTCGATGATCCCCGCGAATTCATGCCCGAGCACGGTGCCGGGCGCGGCAAGGCCTTTGACATCGCCCGAATAGATGTGAACATCGGTGCCGCAAACTCCGGATGCTTTATTTTTTATTACAATTTCGTTCTCACCCGGCGTTGGAATTGCGACATCAACAAGACTAAATTTATGGGGCTCTACGAATTTCACTGCTTTCATGTGCACCCAAAACGCCGAGGTGCATAAAAAGCTTTATCCTCAAAATAACGCAATCTTAAATTAACTCGGATTTTCAAAAATTCGGTTCTATTTATTTAAATTTTATTAAGAATTTGAATTCTCGGTGCCTAGTGGTGACTTCGAATTCGATCAAGGTGTTTGAGGCGGGAAAGGAGCATCCTCAGTTCAGAATTCCTTCGATAATCTGCTCAAAAAAAGGTACGCTTCTTGCTTTTGCTGAAGCCCGCAATTCTCTCAACGATCAAGCGGAAAATAAGATTGTATTAAAGCGATCTACAAACAACGGAATAACATGGGGGCCGTGCCAAATCGTAGCCGAAATAAAGGGTGCATCGTTGAATAATCCTTGCTGTGTAGTGGAAAGACAAACTGGTAGTATTATTCTCATTTTCCAGATGTATCCGCAAGGGGTCTCCGAATTTCACAAAATAACAACAAACGATATTAAAGATTTTGAGACGCACAGCGATGATGATGGAGTTTCATGGTCACCTATGATAGAGATCACCCGATTTACCAAATATCCGAAATCATTAACCATGGCAAGCGGACCGGGAATCGGAATTCAACTCACCAATTCGATCTTTAAAAATCGGCTAGTAATTCCCTACAACCATCGTATCGGGTTCCGATGGTGGGTCTATTGTTGTTATAGCGATGACGGCGGCCAAACATGGAAAAGGGGCGAATGTGCGAAAAACGAATCCATTTTCAGCGGAGGAAACGAGATTCAAATTGTGGAACTCTCGGACGGTCGGCTGATGCTCAATTGCAGACCTTGGGGATTTCGCAATCGACGAAATCTGTGTCGTAAAATTGCATATAGCGAAGATGGTGGGCATACGTGGTCCAAATTACAGCGCGAGCCCGATTTGGTGGATTCGCAATGCATGGGCTCAATTCTCCGGTATTCATCCAATCGAAACGAAATTGGCGAATTTTTAATCTTTTCAAACCCGGCTACCAAATTCGGCAGGCATACGGGAACTCTATTTGCTTCAAATGATAACGGCAAGTCATGGCCATTTAGGAAAGTGATTGAACCGGTGCATTTTGCTTATTCTTGTCTTGTTCAAAAGGTCGATGGGAACATCGGAGTGCTGTATGAAACGGGACAAACCCGCTTGTATGATTCCATCAATTTTTTAAATATTGATGCAGAGGAAATAAATCGGTTCTTTGAAAGCCATAAAAAGATCCGAGCAAAGGGAGTATGAGCAAAAATGAGATCGTATTATTTACATGATGATCCGGAATTGGGCGACGCGTTCGGCCCTTATTTCACACATGAGTATCTTGTATATTTTTCGGTAATCGGAATTGATGAAATAATGGCTTTGGAAAAGGTAAATGTTCAATCGAATCCGAACTTTGGGAATTATCAAGAAGGCCCTAACCATATCGATATTTACAAAGAAATTCATCAATTAAAGCGAATTATTCATTCAGATGAAGCATCCGATCCGTGTATTCGGAATTCCGATTTCTCAACGGAAGTCCCTCAAGACATAACAATCGAACCGTGGAAAATCTTGGTGTTATATACCACGGAACCGGATATGCATCTGGATTGTGACTTGGATCTCCACCCCAGCCAAAAATTGACAAAAGGTTCTCATGGATACCGGCACATGCAATTCAAGATCTTGGGAAAGAAGTTCGGGATCACCGATCAATGTTCGCAATACTTCTATGATTCGGCCATAAAAGCCTATAAAATGGGCAATCATTACTGGGCATTCCGATTTTTGGCCCGTTCAATCCATTATCTGGCCGATTTGGGCCACCCGTTTCATGTAAAAATCGCACCGCCTCTCGAACTAATGAAAATTTTGACAGACAAAAAAAGAGCCTTCAAAATTTTCGCCGCCGCTCATAATGGACACGAAGTATATACGCAAAAACGCTTTCGTGATGGCTTTTTGCCGTTCAAAAACGCGTTAATAAGAGGCTCACAGCAAGGATTTCAAAGTACAGAAAATATCCGGAAAAGATTAAAAAAATATAGAAAAAATGCAGAAAAATCCATCAATACCCTTTACAAATTGCTTGTATTTGGCTTTGGCGATACACTCATTGATGCATATAATATCGTCGATAAATACAAGGATGTTGACTCTTCGAAATCCACCGCAATGGCTGAAAAGGAGGCATGCGCTGTAATTTTTGCCGATCCGAACAATCCCATATTAAAAGAACTCGATCAAATCACCGAAAATCTTCTTGAAAATGTTGGCTATATGTACGGCTTGATCTTCAGAGAATTCTTGGATTTAATTAAATAAACACACTATACACAAACGATCCAAAATGATTGAATGAAATCCTATTTTGATGTAGTTATTTTTATTCAAAATTTCTATAGAGACAGAATATCGGGGAAAATATATTTTATTTTGTGTTTCCCCCGTTAAATAATTATGCAAAAAAAGAAAAAAGGAGAATCAATTCCAACCATCAAAACTGATTGATTTTGGTTTTTTTATCTTAAAAATAATAAATGTGATTACCCCAATAGCGACCCCTCCAGCGCCTATACCCAAAAAGAGTCCGGATAGGTTAATTGTATCATTTTCCAGCATGTATTCTTTGAAAATCACTTCACTTTCAGCAATCAATTGTCCATCGGAGTTGAATGCCCGAACCGAATAGCGATATTCCTCTTTTATTTTTACATCATCATCCAAGAACGCAGTGACATTATCTTTTTCGATTATTGTTTGTCTCGTAGAATTCAACTTCACTATCTCGTATTTTATCGCATCGGGAACTTGAGTCCATCTAATTTCAATACCATTTTTCTTATTCTCGGCTGTTATATTTAGGTTTATAACTAACTGTCCTCGCAATAATCGCGTAAATAAACCATTTCCTGCATTATTTTCTGCACAAATTTTATAATAATAGACTTTCCCAGGTTCGAGACTCCGATCATCATAAGAAAATTCACTTGTACTTAAAATTAAAGTCATCACGTCAGGACTGATTCCTTTATAGATGTGATATTTCGAAGGAATACTCATATGTTCTATGTTCATGATTGGATACAACCATGATAATCGCACCATTTCTTTTGAATTTATAATCTGAAAATTTCGCGGGGTATTGGGGACACAATCGGGATAATTACTGAAAATTTCGCTTGATGGACTTTGTCCCAATATATTCGTTGCATATATATAATAGAAATATTCAATCGAAAGTTTTGACACCATATGGATATATTGAGTTTGGGTTGTGTTCGCTAAGAAAACAAATCCGCCCATCTCTTCTGATCGATAAAATATCGAATAGTTGACTATTGGATGACCTCCCATGCGAGTAAGGTTCCATGTGATTAGGAGTGCTTTATCGGCTCCTTTTACTTGAATTTGCTCAATTTTCCATGGTCTTGTATTCGGAAATGCGATTATTGTCTCCGATTCTCCCGAGCCATAAATATTATTCGGAACAATTCGATATTGATATTCTTGAAGCTCGAACAGATTGGAATCATAATAATATCGGTTTGTTATCTCGTTTGCCACTAAAGTCTCGATCGCTGATCCAATTTTTCTGTAGATGGTATAATTTAATGGAAGTCCGTATGTGTATTGCGGAGAGTCCCAACTTAGATTGAGTGCATGATTGAATGAATTCGCATTCAAATTTCTGACTTTAGATGGACTTCCAATTGTCCGATTCACGGAAATACTTGTATTGCTATTCCAGCCGATTTCATTTCTCGTTTCGATTTTATAATAGAACATAGTTGCAGAAGATAAGCCCGAATGCGTATAGGTCGGCCCGGAAAGAACAATTGAATTATTTAAAATATCTGGTTGATTCCCCCACCACAAATAATAGGTTAGAGAAAGGCTTCCGCCATTTTGAGACGTTTCAGACCAGTAAATCCTATTAAAATTGAGTCCCGATTCAACCAAATTTATCGTCGCGGGTCCGGGAACTCCCAGCGCTTTTCTTGTATGTTCGTTTGCATAAGTTCCGTTTCCCAAACCATTTTCGGCTATAATTCTATATGTATACGAAATCCCATTCACTATTGCATTGTCAATAAATTGGGTTTGAGATCCTGGAACGGTTGTGTAGTATAAGCCATCTCGAAAAATGTGATATTTTAAAATTTCCAATCCAGACCATTGCGGTTGATTCCAAACCACCAAAAGTGGATTTGGATATACGTTTGAAACAGACTGGATTTGTGTTGGAAATGGTATTCGAACCGGCGTAATCGAGCGCTGATTAGATACAATGCCATCTCCATTTTCGTTGAAAGCGACAACAGAATAATAATATGTATTGCCGTGCATAATGGTGTTATCCAAATAGCTTGAAACTGATGGATTATTTATTGTGTAAATAAGATCCCCTTGCACGCCTGTTGTAATGCTACGATAAATTTTGTATCCTTGAATACTCGCGCCGCCATCGTTTGTTGGCGCAGTCCATGAGAGCATTGGTAATCCCGAATATATATCATTCAGTGTAACTGATTCCAGATTCGGTGCAGATGGTCTAGAAGTTGAATAAACATATTCGAGTCTCAAGAAATCCAAGTTCAAATAACTTCTATCTGAAGGAACATATGTTTGACGCGCTGATATTACCACTTTTTGGATTTCATATCCTGCTTGTATTGCTGGGAGCAATTCAGAAAAAGCATACACAGCGAAATAATCTTGGCGCTTTGCTTGAAGTCTTCCTTCAAAATATCTAATCGTTTGACTATGACCTCCATTTGTAATGGCTGTAACATCGAGATCATAAATCGGAGGATAGCTAAGTAAACAATCCGGCCACACGATAACATGGATTTTTAAAGAAACCCATGATGCATAGGTAGGTTTGACTGGACTCCAAGAATATGTGACATTGAATCCGAATCGTTTATTATCGGCACCGGGTTGGCCTTGAGCAACATATATGCATTTTTCATCATCATTTTCTAAAGCGTTTGTAAGTGAAGTAGCACCTCCAGCAAACCCGAAATTCATGATTTCGTAACCAAAATAAGCCACATCAAGAGGAAAATCAACAAAATAACTATGATTCAGTGCGGATTCGGGAATTAATGTAGGGGATGAATCAATTCCGTTTATTGGATTCATTGAAATCATAACGATTGCAAGAGTACAAAGAGAATAAAATTTACTCATTTGTAGATGACTTTTTATCATA
>CAZUTM010000187.1:0-8824 GCA_964623665.1 uncultured archaeon | reverse complement strand
ATTTTTGGGTTTTTAGTTTTTCGATTTATTTTCCTATATGTTTGTAAACCCTCAGATAGGTATTATAGATCCCGTATTTCGCCTTGAGTATAGATACGGGATCTTTTGCAAGCGGAGTCCAACTTAGAAATATAAAGCAATCGAGAGCCAATTTTCCGGTAAAGGAAAAAAAATGATGAGAAAAAAGAGGTATCATCGGTATTATAATGATTAGGGTATTCAAGGGGTTATTTTCTCGAGAATTATTCCATATATTGAAAGAAGCAGAAGGGGCAGATGCAAGATTACAATCCAGAACGGATAGCCCGGCATTGTTAACGGTCCAATTACATTCATAATTCCAAAGTAAAGGCCGACTACGGATAATATTCTAAACTGAGCCCTTGGAACCATTGGGTGAAACATGCTGATCAAGAAAATTGCGACCGGGATCGTGAAGCAAATAGCAAGCCCATAAGTCGAAGTTAATAAGAATAGTGGATTCAAATCTGGTTCACCCGTGGGGCTCATCGGAGACCAAAATGAGAATATTGCGAGTATTGAAGCCCCCCATTTCCATTTCGGAATGTCTACCTTTTCATATTTCACCTTTAAACCGGACCAGATCATCATTGCAGACAATATTAAAGATAGAAACATGTTTCCCAAAACAATGGTTTGCCCATATGTGGGCGTATCTGCTATGTTTTGCATAAACGCGATTAGGCCAAAATTTACTCCAAAGTAGAAATACATTACTTTAAGGCCTTTTTCGGGCATCTTTATTAAAAGTGTAACAACCAAGATCGTTAATATATGAAAGATCCATGCAAAGCTTTCGTATGGTTTCAATGCATATTGAAGAACTTCCAATATAACGAGCGAGGTATTGGCAGGATCAAACGGAATTTCAGTGACGGGGTAAAACATAAATGTTAGAAAGAAAATAATCGCGTAAAACCACCATTTTCTTGAAAGAACATCCAATTTTTCACTCATATTTAATAAAACATTCAGATTTTTTATATATATTCCCTATATAGAATATAGAACGAGAAAAAAAGGTGAATATCGATTTTATTTATCAGTTCGTTTAAAGCGTTCATTTCTGGCATTGAAAATAGATATACCACTCGCCGTCATCTTCATTTTGTTCGATGCCCAAGAGTTTATGTTTGGTTTTTGCCAAATCTCTCGGGACGGATTCGGAAGCGGGTTTGTAGTCGGTAATCACTTTCAACACTTTTCCGGCGCTCATCTTCATCAAATGTGCCTTTGCTTTAAGCGCAGGCATCGGGCAAACCAAGCCCTTCACATCCAATTCTTCGTCATAATTCATTGGTTTCATTCTCCTTGTTTTTTTTAAGTTTTGAAAAAAAAAAGTTATTCGGTAGGAATTTCGAAAATCGGTTCCGGATCCGATTCATTCATGATCATTTGCAGTCTTTTTATTTGGGAAAGTCTCAAGGCGTGGAACCGAACATCTTTGGGACTCATTCCAATTTCTTCGCTAATTTTCGAAATTCGACTCGGACCATTAAGCATGATAAATTTATATACTTTCTCTCGGGGTGAAAGTTCGAATTGCAATAATTCCCGTTTCATCTTTTTATCAATGGCTTTATCCACAGCCTCTTGAGAGACTTGCCCTTTTTCGAGTAATCCCGTTTCGATCATTTTATAGATGATATCTTGGGTTTTTTTGTTCCATATCAACACGGTCGTGTAGCCCTTTTCCGAGCCCACTTCTCCGGCAGTGACGTCAGCAAATATTGCTGGAAAGTCTTGACAGTGAGAACAGAAATGATTGCAATTCAGACATCGCTTTGCTTCATTGATGGCCATTTCTTCGGTGAACTTGCCTTCGATTTCTTTGAAATTCATCCATAAATCTTCGGTTGCATCAAGAAGAGATGGCGGTTTCACGGAAACATCCTTAGGCGCGTTTAGAGGCCCTGTGAAGAACATCTTGGATCTGTTTATCCGGCCTTTTCTGAGATCTTCTCCTCGCAAATATCGATCAATCGAGATGGCTGCTTCTCTTGCATGCGCTATAGCGGCAACCGCAACATTTTTTCCTCGTTCGATGATATCGCCGCCCGCGAATACCCCCGGGATGTTCGTTTCAAATGTTAATTCATCCACAACAATTTTTCCTCGATTGCGCTTCAATTTGTCCCCGCCGGCTGCGTCGAGAAGTGAATAATCAACAGATTGGCCGATAGCAATTACCACATTGTCGACATCTAAAGTAAATTCAGATCCTTCAGTTTTCTTGAAGTTCATTTTGCCGGAAGCATCGACTTCTGCTTTGACTTTGTGTCCGTGAATTTTAAGGGTTCCGTTTTCATTTTTGGTAATTTTATTTGTTGATGTTTCGTATAGATACTCCATGAATTTGAATTCATTTTTCGGGATTTCTTCAATCACCATCTTTAGCGCTTTTTCATCTCGAATTTCGGCAAGGTAAATCTTTTTTGCGCCCAATCTTAGTGCGGTTTGTGCCACATCAACGGCTACAGGGCCTCCACCGATAATGTAAAGCGTTTTACCTTTAAATTCCTCTTGATATTCCCAATAACGATATTTTCTCTGCATCAAGAATTCGATTGCAACATAGACGCCCGGATTATTTTCTCCCTCGATTTTCAAAGTGAGAGGGGCATATTGGCCGATGGAAATGAAGATTGCTTCGTAGCCTTGTTTTTTAAGCTCCTCCAGCGTCAAATTTGGCCCTATAGGAGTGTTCAATTTAAGATCAACCCCAAAGCTTTTGATGGTTTCAATATCATAATCGAGGACTTCATCGGGTAAACGGAATTTGGGAACGCCAAATCGGAGCATTCCTCCGGCCTTATCCGATTTTTCGAAGATCGTCGGTTTATACCCAAGATTTGCCAAGTAATACGCGGCAGTCAATCCCGCGGGTCCAGAACCGATAATTGCAACCTTTTTATTCTTAGGTTCGGCTTCGGGGGTGGCTATTTTAATTCCATGACTCATCTCCCATTCCGTGACGAATTTTTTCAATTCTCGGATCGCAATCGGGTGGTTCGTTCCTATAAGTGTGCAGCCGTATTCGCATTCATGGGTGCATATTCTTCCACAGATTGAGGGTAAAGGATTTGTTTCTCTAATGAGCTGAACGGCCTCCGAAAATTTTCCTTTCTTTATTAAATCGATATATCCACGGGCATTCACGCCGGCGGG
The DNA here is from genome assembly GCA_964623665.1 of uncultured archaeon. Taxonomy (GTDB): domain Archaea; phylum Asgardarchaeota; class Lokiarchaeia; order Sigyniarchaeales; family Promethearchaeaceae; genus CAZUTM01. Next base: position 5,635 of record CAZUTM010000187.1, on the reverse strand, counting down.
GCAATTACTTGCACAAGGTGAAAATATTTTATCTTGATCGGTTAACTCAGTTCGTATATTGGCGTTACAGAATAAACCGATTTTCAATAAAGAGACCTTCATAGTTTTTTCCACTTCCGCAGCACCGCGAATTTCACAAGGTACTCCAACTACGGCGATTTTTCCATGGGGCTTTCCCAATGCTTCAATTAATCTCTGTAAGGTACCCGATCGGCCCCATGCTAATCCCGCATATTGCAGAACATCATTTGAATTTTTTGTGACCACTGCTTTCGGGATATCGTTTTCCTTTTTGACTTCTATAATTTGTTCGACAAGATTATTCTCCAAGATGTATTTATTGAATGCAGTGACAAATCCACCGCTTGCAGCATTCTTTCTGATTGATGCATCGGTTGCTCGCAACGATAAGATTTCTATCGGTGAATGCTTTTGAAACGCTTGTTGCCGTACTTGAGGACAATTTTCGTAGCATTTTCCGCATTTCAACCCTTCTTTTTCAACAATGCAATAGTCGACCAATCTGGGCTTCAGATCTTTGAGTTCAATATGCTTGCAAAGGCCGGCGCATAGACCGCATCCTTGGCACAACCCTGCTTCAATAACTTGATCTTCTAACATTCTAAAACTCATTAAATTCCCTCCATTTTTATAAATTCGGGGCTTATTTCGAATGCAATGACTTGCCCCGTTTCATTGATTGAATATTTCACATATTTTCCAGAGTATTGGCCCGCGACGTTTTCAAAGAGACAATATTTATATTCTTCAAAGTTCTCATATCCATCTACGGCACTCTTGAAGCCTCCGAAAAATACCTTAGACAAATTCATATTTCCCGCAATTTTTCTGATTTCGGATTCCGCATTCCTATATTCTTGTATTTTCTGGCCTTTCAAAGAATCTCTCAAACGATTTTCCGCTTCTAAAAGTTCGGATCGGAGTTTCTTGGTGGTCTCACTTGTTTTGATTCCCACGCCGGTTTCATAGGCTTGGATAATATCAAGAGTTAACTCGGCAGCATGATATCCGCCAATTAAGCTGGAAATCAAAGGTAATTCTTCAATAAGTCTGTTCATGAAGATATCCGATAATATGGACCCCGTAGATTTGATTCTCCCAACGGGAAGGAGGCCCTCTGCAAGCGTAAATCTAAAGAAATTTCCGGCAACATCTGGAAGGGATTTTGTGACATCATCTTCTTTATCGGCTAATTTATCGGTTCCGCCTTTTCCCGTTGCTTCGGTTGCCACTTCAACATTGCCCATCAGTGTTCCGAACATCCCGAGCATCCGCATTCCCGATCGGTCTACCGAAGGTTTGCATCCTCGACAGGGTGCACCATGAGCGATGCAGCGTTCCTTGCATTCTTTGGCAATATAACCGGTGCACATAACCCCGAGATCATTTAGGCACGATGTTTCGTCTTGAGCGAGATCAATTTGTCTAAGAACTTCGGATAAGAAACTGCATGTTGATTTTCGTGAACACACGGAACATAATGGTTTTTTATTCGAGAGCGCTCCTTTTTCAAGGAATTCCATCAATTCCTCGATTTCAGCCATGCATGCGGGAATCTCAATGATTTCTTTTGAGAAAACTCTCAATGGTTTGATTAGAGTACCGCGCTGGTAGGACAGCCCGTATACACCACCCATTACTGCACAGCTTCCGAATCCGATTACTTTCTTTGAATTTTCGAGGATCTGTTGAACCGATTGCTTATTTTCAGCGGTGAGATAGCCTGTGATAACCGCATAATCCAGTTTTTTGGGTTTCCATTGTTTTGGTTCCTTGATCCATTCGATCTCCATTTTTTCTTTACTTTTCGCATCTTTTAATAGAATGGTTTGGCCGAAACATTTATTGCAGCCGTTAAATTGGAATATTGATACTTTCATTGAAATTTTCCTCCTTCTTTTTCTGCTTTTTCAAGCCTTTCAACCACATCTTCAAAGTCTCCAGTTGCTGTTTCGCCTTCAGCGGCTCTTGCGGTATAATGGTTGATAAATTGGTCGCTGTAGCCCATTTCCTTAAACAATTTTTTCATAAGTTTAATTCTGTGCATCGAAAGGAAATTGCCATTGAAGAAATGACAAGCACCAAAGCAGCAGCCTATTACAGCAACGGCATCTGCTCCATTTGATAGCGCATCCATAATCTGAATAGGGCCGACTTGTCCGCTGCATTGAACCCGAACGATTTTAATGGCAGGGTCATATGATAATCTTGCGACACCGGCTGTTCTGGCCGCGCCTTGTCCGCATTCATTACACATAAATGCTATAATGTTTCTACTTTTTGTTTCCATGAAGAAACGCCTCCTCCTAATGCTTTTACTTCATCATATAATTGATCTTCCCTAAAGTTGATTAATTGAATCGCGCTCGTTGGACATGCGGGCATACACATACCGCACGATTTACAAGCAATCGAATTAACCCATACTTTTCCTTCTTCGTCTCGTTGAATCGCTGCGGGATTACATGCAGTGATGCACATGCCGCACGACACGCATTTATCATAATTAATTTTCGCAACCATCATTTCTTTTTCAACATACCCTTGTACCAAAGGCGCAGCAGCAGAAGCGGCAGCACTTCCCGCTTGTGCTACAGAACTACTAATGTCTTTGGGTCCTTGAATCGCGCCCGCCAAGAAAATGCCATCTTTACTGCTCTTTGTTGGGTTCATCTTTATATGAAATTCTTTGAGAAATCCTTCTTTTGTTCTTAATACTTTGAGCGCGGAACCCAAAATTCCGATTCCTTTTGGTGGCACCATCGCGGCGGATAATACAACCATATCGGCGGGAAGTTCAATTGGGCTCATTGATAATGTATCTTCAACGATAACCCGAAGCTCACCCGTTTTCGGATCTTTTTGAATTTCGGAAGGTCGACCTCTTACAAAGCGCACTCCTTTTTTTTGCGCGGATTTATAGAATTCTTCGCCGTTCAAACCGGGAGTTCGAATATCAATGTAACAAATTGTGACTTCTGCATTGGGAAGTAAATCTTTTAGAATCCCTGCATTTTTGACAGCAAACATACAACAAACACCGGTGCAATACTCATTCCCGACCAACTCATTTCTGCTTCCCACGCATTGAATCATAACCACCTTATTTGGCACTTTACCATCTGATGGCCGCAACACCATGCTATTCGTTAAGGAAGTTGGATTCAATAATCTCTCCAATTGCAATTGGGTTATAATGTCTTCATACCCGGGTTGTCCGTAATGATAAGGTTCAATTTCGGAGGGATCATATTCATCATAGCCAGCTGCCACAACCACCGAACCGACTTCCACGGTGGTTGTTTTCGGTTTCATGGAGAAATCAACCGCCTGAACGGGACAAATATTGATACACGTATTGCATTCGATGCATGTTTTCTTATCTCTTACATAGGTTGATGGAATTGCTTGGGGATATAATTTATAGATTGCACCTCTTGTGGACATTCCCATATCCCATTCCGCGGGAACTTCCACCGGACAATTTGCGGCGCATTCTCCGCATGAAGTACAATTATCTTTCACATATCTCGGTTTAGTCTCAATGGTAACTTCAAATTTCCCGATAGACCCGGAGACAGACTTCACTTGACTCAACGTGTATAAGGTTACCAATTTGTGCCTTGCAATTGCATTCGTAAGGGGAGAAATGGAGCATTGCGGACATTCATTGGTTGGAAACGTCTTGTTCAACATGGTCATGTGTCCTCCGATGCTTGATTCCCTTTCCACAAGATGTACGGGAATACCCAAACTCACTAAATCATACGCAGCACGTAACCCAGCAATTCCGCCTCCGATAACCAATGCAGCTTTTGTGGTTGGAATTTTTTTGGTTTCCACTTCTTCTAATTCCCGACTTCTTGCAATTCCCGCTTTCACCAACTGAATGGCTTTTGAGGTTGCTTCTTTTTTCTGTTTTTGATGCGGCCACGAACAATATTCGCGGATATCGACTTGAAAATGGAGATGTTTGTTTAAGCCCTCTTCTTCAATGGCACCGGCAAATGTCGGCCCGTGTTGTGTCTTCGAACAAGAGGCCACCACGGTTCTGTTTACACCTTTCTCGTGAATCGCGTTTTTTACAATTTCCAATCCAGCTTTTGAGCACATAAACATGTAGTGTTGAGCATCAACTACATTTTTTTCGTTCTTTATGGCTTCCACCACTTTCTCAACATCAACACTCCCTGCGATATTATGGCCGCAATGACAAATATAAACACCTATTTTTGGTTCTTCTTTGTTCTTCTCCTCATTTTTCATTTCATTTTTTTCGTTTTGATTAGTATTTTCACTCATTCAAACTTCCTCCTTATTTTTTCTGCTCCGAGGGGGTAAAGAAGAATTTCTTGCCCACCGTTTGATAATTGAACCCAAGATATTTCGGATCCATACCCATGCAATACGCAGTTAATTGCGAGATATGGATCACGGGAATATCATAATTCGTATTCAAATTCTTATTCAAATACTCTTGACCCGTGTCGAATTGTAAATGGCAAAATGGACAGACATCCAAAATGAAATCAGGCTTCACTTCTGATATATTACTCATTTTTTCTGCCAGTATGGTCATAGAAGCATCGGGATGTGCCGCTTTGACACCTCCGCCCGCTCCGCAACATGTATGCTTATTTTTAAAATCCAAAGATTTGACTCCCAACGCTTCCACATATTCCTCCAAAATGGTGGGTTTTTCGGGAGATTGAATATTCCGAGTTTTACTTGGTTTTAGAAAATGACAACCGTAATGAATTGCCGCTGTAGCATTCACCTTTCGAACAAGATATTTTTGAATCTCTTGAGGTCCGATTTGGAAGCCCAAAAATTCAGCGATGTGCCGAACCTCAACGGCTCCCTTATATTCGTAATCCCCGATTTCTTTCAATTTTTGATTGACTTTTTCTTTGCTCACATCATTTTCTTTGAGATGATGATTGACTTCTTGGAGAGTCCCGAAACAGCCGTTACACACCGTTAAAATATCGGAATTCATTTTTTCCGCGATATTTATATTACGGGCAGCGGCAACCATCCAATCTTGTTTGTCGAATGACCGAAATACCCCCGGTGCCGGACAGCAAGATGCCCGTGCCATATCTTTTAGTTCCCAACCGAGTTTTTCCATTATAAAACGGGTTGCTTTTTCGATTTGCGGGTATCTATTCGGCATAATACAGCCCAAGAAGAATGCAAATGATTTATTTTCACTCATTGATCCATCTTCCTCCTTTCTTTTTTTTATTTTGAACCGGATTGCTTTTTATCCTGTTCATCTTTCGATTTCTTGCTAACATTGAATAATACTTCCGCAAATTTATCCAGCTCATCATTTCCATCTACTTTATCCTTATAAATGGTATTTGGAAGTGCGGGAAGTCCCAATTCTTCTCGTTGTTTTTTGACTGCATCGTTAATCGGAACGCCATGACCGAATTTTTTAAGGAACTCAATGGTCTTTCGATGCGGTTCCGAAATATTTCCCAACTTTGCAGCATAATTTCTCAGCTCGATGATAACATCCGTCGGACGCACATCCCGTGGACATCTTTCATAGCATTGATAACAGGTAGTGCACAGCCAAATATCCGGATCTTTTAATGCAGTCAAG
>CAZUTM010000186.1:0-9032 GCA_964623665.1 uncultured archaeon | reverse complement strand
CTATTATCTTGAAAGGGTTGGAAACGAGGTTAGTGCATGTCTGTGAAAGGAACTTCAATAAATGAGTTAACTCAAGCTTTGCTTAATAATTGCATCGATGCAATTCAAGATCTGCAATCGATATGTGTATTTTCCAGAGACGGGCTTTTAATCGGTATGAAAGAGCGGGGAAAGTTGATCGGATTATTTAATAAAAATAAGGATGATGTGCGTCGGGATCAAGAGGTTGTCTTGCAAGGTTTAAGTGCAGTCGTTCATTCCACCTTAAATCGAATAAGTAAAGAATATCCCGGAACATTTGGCACGGGCACTTTCGAAACTGAAGATCATCGTTTGGTGTTTACCGAATCGGGTAAAGAAGCGATTTTGCTTTGTGTATTCAAAGCAGAATCGAATTTGCAGCATCTCATGCCCTATGTTTTTCTGATTTCGGAGAAAGTTGCATCGATTGTGGAGGGCACGTTCACAGAATTCCACACGCTTACGATTCCGAGTCTTGAGTTAGATGAATCTTTTGATATCGATCATAAAGCGCTTTTCGATGAAAACGGGTTCACGCCCGGAAAAACGGAATATCGTTTCAAATTAATCGTTTTGGGTGATGAGGCGGTTGGTAAGACCTCTGTTATCAATAGTTTTGTCCTTACTAAATTTGTTGATGATTATCGGCCGACTTTAGGAATTTCAATCACCAATCAATCCTTTTTCATCAACGGGATTAAAAATGCACGTATTAATTTCCAGATTTGGGATTTAGCAGGGCAAAAGTTCTTCAAGCGGATTCGAAAGCATTATTTCAAAGGTTCGCATGCCGTTTTCATAATGTATGATATTACAAACCGGGAGAGTTTCGACCATGTGGAGCAATGGTATATGGACGTAAACGAGGAAGTGCCGAATATTCCGTGTATTTTGGTAGGCAATAAAGTGGATTTGAAAGATGACCGCCAAGTATCTTTTGAAGAGGGGAAAGAAAAAGCAAAGCGGTTGAGGATGAGCTTTTTAGAGACTTCGGCGAAGACTGGACAACACGTGAGAGATCTATTCAGTTTATTGGGCGTTGGGCTATTCTTTAAGCAGCAAGCAATTATTGAGGAAGAATCTTAAAGAAAGTATGCTTTTTTTTCATATCATGAAAATATTAGTAACCGGCGGAGCGGGCTTTATCGGCAGTCATCTTGTGGATGAATTGGTTTCAAAAGGCCATGAAATCGTAGTCTATGATAATCTGGAACCTCAAACGCATGGATCCGAGCAAAAAATCCCGGATTATCTTAATAAAAATATTAAATTCATAAGGGCCGACATTCGGGACAAAAAATCCTTGGGCCCGGTAATTGCGGAGGTTGATGTGGTCTACCATCTCGCCGCGATGTTGGGGATCGGACAATCGATGTATCAGATCGAACGCTTTGTGGATGTGAATTCAAGGGGTTCTGCGATACTTTTGGATTTTATTGTGAATTCGAATCATAATGTAAAGAAACTTATTGTAGCTTCTTCAAATACAATATATGGTGAAGGTCGTTATTCATGCCAAGATTGTGGATTGGTATCTCCGAAATTAAGGGCTAAGGAGCAATTAAATCGATTGGATTGGGAATTAGACTGTCCGCGATGCGGAAAAAAGGTGATCCCCGTACCGACCGATGAAGATAAACCTTTCGATTGCGAATCCGTGTATGCACTTACCAAGCTTGATGAGGAGAAGTTATTTATGATGACCGGGAAAGCATATGGAATTAATACAACCGCTCTACGTTTTTTCAATGTGTATGGGAGCCGACAAGCATTATCGAATCCTTATACCGGGGTATGTGCGATATTTTCCACCGCACTTTTATGTGGAAAGTCTCCTATCATATATGAGGACGGAAAACAGACCCGCGATTTTGTTCATGTTAAAGATATTGTTCAAGGGTTGGTATTGGCCATGGAAAAAATGGAATCGCGTAATGAAGTGTTTAATGTCGGCACGGGTATTGCAACCAGCATAGAAGATGCGGCAAATACTCTTGCTTCTTTAATTAATCCTAAAATCAAACCCGATATTCAAGGTAAATTTCGACCTGGCGATACCCGACATTGTTATGCGGATATTTCAAAAATTAAAAACAAACTTGGATATTCTCCTAAGATTAAATTCAGCGAAGGAATGAAAGAGCTTGTGAGCTGGGTAAAACAGCAAACCGGAAAAATTGAAGATAAAAGCGACCAAGCCAATGAAGAGCTTAGAAAAAAAGGGCTTCTCTAAACGATCTCTGAGATATCTGAAAATATACCCGATTCCCGAACCGGCGACAAGTAATGCTACGGGAATGCTCAATTTCCTACATGATTTTTTTTGAAATGCTTATGATTTGAAGAAAGTATCAAGTTTTTTGGCTCCTTTTATTTCATCGAAACTGAGATTAAATGCGTCCAAGACTTGATCGAAGGTGGATTCAAGTAGTTCTCTATATTTTGCGACATCGATTTCATTGATATTTGCTTGACTTAACGGCTTTACGCCTTCTTTATTTCTGGTTTTTACATAGCTAATGATGGAACCAACATTTAAAGTTTGAAATTCAGCCGGGGGAAGCATTTTCGCAGCAGTAACATGCTGCGGGATTGTCTTTACATAGCTCTCGATTGGTTTACTTAATACGACGGATATTGAATATTCTTCAATCGGAAATCCTCCCTTCTCCACGGGTTTACCGATATTTTGATATCCTCTTTTAATGATCGACATTAGATCTTTTTTATTTTTCTCGAAGGTTTCCATGTTATCGATTTTGGCGATCAATTCCATCGCTTCAGAGAAGATATTTTTGATAAATTGCGGAGTATTATGTTTACGAGCCAACATCCCTTTAATTTCGATATAATTGGTGCCTTTGTGGATACCCAAATAATTTTTCTTTCTTTCGGATAGCGCTAAAAATTTATAGGTTTTATCTTTGTCCAAGTCCAATTCTAATGTTTCTGCGCTCCATTTCACAAGGGCTTTAATCTGATCTTCTGTAGGATGAAGCAAAAATACTGAATCCGAATCGCCATAAAGCACGGTAATACCCATAGATTTGGCTTTCTCAATCGTGCTTTGAATGGAAAATCGACCGACAGCGGTTGTACTTTCCGCAACGGGAAGACAGAAAAGCGGAAAGGTGGGAGATCCAAATACACCATATGACCCATTGATAAAGACTTTCAATGCACTTTGGATAACTTTAGCGTAATCCCGTTCATTTTTAGAAAGCGATTTATCTGAGGATATCGGCTTAAACCATTTAACACGAATATCCCGTAAAAAACCAACTACATATGCAAAAATCCCCATTTTCTTCTTGCAAGCATAATGATTTGTTCCTGGAAGCATATTGATTTTACAATCTTCATGAACACAATTGACCGTTTCATAAGATAAATTCCTTGTCTTAATTATACTGGGATACAAACTGCTGAAATCCATAACATCAACATCGAAATGAATCCCGGGAATAGGCTGAATCACATAAGCACCTTGAAAATTAATCCCATCATAGTCAACATCCTCGGTTTCTGAATCGTCGATAAAATCATCCGCATCAACCGAGATGTTATGAATATCCTTTCTCGTAGGTATTAAATAATTTCGAAATCTGTGTTCGTAATAAAGGAGAGACTTAATCCAATTGGATATTTGTGATCTATAAAGATCATCTAACGGCAATTTGGTAATCCGGGCTAATATAATCAAGAGATTTAGAACAAGATTATTGTTGACTTTGGTTAAATCGAGAGTTAAGATCGAATCATAAAGATTATAATAGACCAAATCGCACAGATGCATCTTATCAATCGGAATATCTGCATGTTTGACTTTGCCTTCGCCCAACATTTGCATGGAAATTTCTTCCAAACCATTTCTCAACCACCCGCCGCTAAAAGCATAACCTTTTAATGATCTGTTTGAGAAGACTTGATAAAGGTCCAAATGGATCCCTAGCTTGAAATCGCCATTGGATTTTACCATCATGCCGAAAGCCCTTGTAACCGAAATGGGATTCAATTCTTTTGATATTTTTAATTTCTCGGCTCTGAAAAAGAGATACGGAAGATCGAAATTATCGCCGTTGAAAGTTACAACCATTGGATATTCCCATAAAATCCGGAATGTCTCCTTTATCAACTCTTTTTCATCCATGAACCGAAATATTTCAACCCCTTCAGGCCATTCATATTGGGTTGAGCCATATGGGATATCGGAGCGGTGTAGGAAATAGACACGTTTTAATCCATCCGTGGCGCAGAAGCTTACACTGATGATTGCTTGTTCCGGATTTTTCGGATCCGGCATGGTGTTTCCGGGCGCAAATTCCACTTCAATATCAATCGCCACACGTTTAAAATCTTCAACGGCGTATGCGAACACTTTTTGATAACGCTGCGCCATTTCTTGGATTGGGCTTGCTTCCGATTTGAAATATTCCTTGAGTCTATTCAACACATCCTCAGAAATTTGAAGTTCTTTAGGTTTGATAACACCGTTTGAAATGGTGTAAGGCAAGCCTACAATCAGTTGTCTGTCGTATAAATAGTTATGATGGAATCGAATATCGGCTTCCCAAGCGCCCTCTAATGCTTCTTTGATACTGTTCTTGCCTCCTACATAATTCGGGCTATCTGCGATAATTTTGGTAAGTTCTATCTCTTTATCTTTTAATAAATCCATCTTTTTAATGGTTTCAACCCGGTTAAATCCTTGAAAGGATTTAAGTTTCTGTTGAATTTCAGCGGCGGGCTTTTTATGATAACAATATGGTTCATAATTGGTTTGGTCTAAATAATATACCATTTTTTTTCGTTGTGTGTCATAAAACTGCAATATAACCTTATTCAACCGACCATCATACTCAGAACTAATTAAAATTCCTTCTTCTAAATCTTTAACAAATGAATTATTAAGCTCTAAAAGATAAAAATAAGCGGCTCTCCCTTTTTCTTTGGAATCGGGAGGCAATTTCTTGGCAAAAAGGGCTTCTCCGAATGTGATGTTATTAGTTTGCCAATCTTTAAAGAATGTATTATCGATGTTGATTTGATTTTCTGATTTCTTGTCATTTTTTATAGCGGCCAAGCCCGTTTCTATCTCGTCAGATCTATTCGGCTTGGGTTTTGCTTCAATTTGTTTTGTCTCTTCAAGTTTCAATGTTCCTTTTTTCAATTTGGGCTGTTCGGGCTTCTCATCCGGAATGGGTTTTATATTTTTATCTTCGGTTGGTTGTTTCTCTGTCGGTTGGGTCTCCGCTTCCAATTTGTTCTCTAATTGCTGTTTCTTTTCGGTTTGTGTTTTATGTTCTTGGTTCGAATCTAAAAATTTTAACAAGCTTCCCGAAGTTTCTTCATCGCTCTTCTTTTTTTCTTTATCCGCGGATGAGGATTTTTTAGCCATAATTATTCTTCTGCACCAAAGTATTTAAAATTGCACCGAGATCAAAGAGAATTCAAGATTCCCTTTGGTTTGCGAGTTTTTTATTATACCACTCTTCTCTCTCAAGACGTTCTTTGTTGGAATAAAATTCGCCTTTGAATGCCAAAGCGTCTGGAAAAGGTTGAAGATGTGTCTGATCTTTAATATATTCTTGATTGAATCTGATTGTGAATTCACGCAATAAGTGAATCAATACGGTCAAAGGCAGAATTCCCGCTCTGTAAAGTTCAAATTCTTGTAGAAAGAATTTTTTTTCGTTTTCCGCTATATTCTCTTTGAAATATCCATAGATATGTTCGAGTACATTAACATGTTTTTTGTATGTGAATTCATTTTGCATTATTGCTTTGAAAGTTTCAGAATATGTTGTTTTCACTTGATTTTCGGGAAGATGATTGTGATTTGCGACAATATTTCCTAATTCCTTTAATTGTGTGGGGTTTAACGCCATAAGCAAGAGTTTATTCTTGGTTTGGAACTCCACAACGGATCGCATCGAAAATGATTGCATAAGCAATCGAAATTCTGCCCAAAGATAAATTTTGGTTAAAAAATGCTCCCAAATTACATTATTCTTCAAAGGCCCCTCTTCTATCATTGGTTTATAACTGTATTTTTCGTAAACAATCCCGGCGAATATCCCTCGTGTGGTTTCATGATAGTTTGGGTCATCGATTGCTTTGTAAATCGGTATTTTGGCCAATCCGGAGCTCGGACTTTTTGATTTAAAAATAAATCCATCACATTGCTCAAGTTCCGTTAATCTTCTTCTTGCATATTCGACCATCTTTTGCGTAAAATCAATTCCGGTTTTTGGTTGAATCAATCGGTTTTCTCCGTTGACGGAGACAATCCGAACGGTATCTCTCGGGATCCCCATCCCAATATCGACTTCGGGACATGCAGTGATGAAATCCGCATAAGGTTTCAAAGATTCGACCTCGTCACTTGAAATTATTTCTCCGGAATAACGCACCGCTTCGAATGTTATGCATCTGGAACAAAATAAAATAGGTCTTGGAAAGGAACGGTTAAAAAAATCTTTATATTTTAAAGCATTGGGTTCTGAAGCTTCAAGCATATTGCTCAATCCATTTTTTCATCATTAAATTCTCTCTTTTATATTATAAGTTCCATATCTTTTCTGATGGTAATATCTTCGTTGGTAATATCTTTGTATCGGATATCGAATTGAAACTTTTTCACGAGATAGCCTTGTGTATCCATTGATTTGTTTATCTTAAATTTCCAGCTGTAGATTTTGCTTCCATTCGGTTCAAACTCGCCGATTTCAATCATTTTATTATCGCTCCCTTCTGGAATAAATTCAAGAATATTTGGTGCAATATAAGATAGAAAGATATTTTTGATGAAAAAGGATGAAGGATTCTGAATCTTAATCGCAATTACCATAATGTTCCCAATAATCTCGATTTTCTTCGAAAACTTAAGAATTATGGATTGTCGTTCATAAGCTAAAGAGATTATTTCACCGTTAACGATCTTCATCGGCAATTTTCGTTTTGATAGAATTCCGAATAATAATTCAACCAGTTCCTTTTCATCCATTCCCACTTGTTTTGCAAAGAAGCTGATCGAAATGGGATTGATGATTTTGTGCATCTCAGATAATTCTTTGCTGATGATTTCTTCTTGAATTTCTCTCTGAAATACCTTCAATGAATTTATCAACTTCTCTTTTATTGCGTTCCATTGATTTAAATCGGCCCTGATTCTATTGGATAGTTGAATATTGTTCTGAATTTTGTCCATTTCTTCGTAAATTGCAATGATTTCCTTATTCCTCTCTTTAACGTTCTTTTCAAAATTTATCATGCTGTCATTTAACATTTGTTTTGCATCTTGGAGTTTGTTCATATGAAGTCTTTCTGCGATATTCTTTTTCAGACTTTCAAGTTGTTGGAAAATCGTTCCCACCATTTCGGTCGAGGTAGAGATGGTTTGTTGAAAATTCCGGATGAGAAGTTTAAACGAAATTTTTGATAAAATTTCGGCCGAATTGCCATTCTCCGCGCTAATTTTTTCCCGTAAATCTAACATCGATTGAAAATGTTCGGAAAGAAATTGTTGGATTGCAATTTTCACATTAACCCAATAAATAGTAATTTCCTCGAGAAAATCCTTAAATTCTAGATTGGAAATCCAAAGCTGACCGACTTCAATTTCAACTTTGTACAATTGTTCTTGGATTTCGGAAACCTCATTCAAGTATTTATCCACCATTTCCATGTCTTTCTCGGAATCCAAGAGTTTTTCAATCATATTTGCATTGGATTTTACATTGTTAAAATTTTCTTCAATAATCTTAATTTTATTTTTATAATCTTCAATTATTTTATCGAGTTCTTCATGATATATGAACCGTTTTTCCATAATCGATTCATACTCGATATTCTTAATATCATTCATATTCTCCTCAATGGTTTCTCTGATTTCGACCCAATTTTCATAGAGATCCGGAGAGAATCTTCTGAATGCACTTTCATTCAAACGCTTTTCAAAGTTATCTAAATCAGAAATGATTCTATTGGTCATTTCATCCAGTTCGATTTCTGCTTTATTAAATAATCGCTGATGAACGAGTTTCTCCACATTTTGTTTCATCAATTGCGGCAATTTTTGAAGCGAACTCATCTCATTTTCAAATTCTTGTTTTTGTTTAATAATCTCATCTACAGAGGTTTTAATATTTTCTCCAAACGAATTCTCAAGTCTTTGAAGGGCATTATTCAATGAGAATAGAACTTCCGGATCCTCTTCTGATTTTGCCAATTCTATTAAATTCATGTACACCCAAACCGCTATGGTTCTCAATCGCAAGATCAATGAAATGTTAGTTAATATTTCGATAGTTTCTTTCCGGATTCTCCAGTCTTGGTTCGTTATTTCATCGAGGTAGGCTGCAATTTGTTCCATGATCACACTGCTTTGTTCCCCGTATACCCTTATCAAGACCGAAGAGATAAGAGTTCGGACATCTAAATTTAAATCATCAATTTTGGTAAAAAGGAGAGGTAATACCCATTGAGAATTGTTGATTGATAGGTTAATTAATGTATCTTCAATACCTTTAATGATTTCTGTTCGTTCTTTATAAGATTCGACCTTTCTCAATAAAAATTCGATTGTTTTCTTGGCATTTCTTATCCCGAATTTTGTATATAACTCGATGGTTCGAGATTGAATCAAAGGGTTATCATGATCAAAATACTCAATAAATAGTTCAGCGTAATTCAATAGCAATTCATTTTCTTTTCCGATTTCTCCCGCGATCCATATTCCTTTTTCAAGGACTAACCAATCATCATCAGATAAATAGCCTTCAATTACCATCCGAAGGTTATCGATATCTTCATGGGGGAGCAGGACTCCGATCTTATTAATTGTAAATGCTGCTTGCAGGCGAACCTCGTCGGATTCGTCATTTTTTGTCCGATAAGCCGCCGATAATATTTTTTTTCTTAGGTCATCCCCAACATTATTAACAATCTCGGAAAGTGATTTAAGCACATTTGCACGGATACGCCATGAAGGGTCCTTAAGCAATACAATC